>NZ_JARACH010000030.1:0-109694 GCF_029087445.1 Amycolatopsis sp. La24 | reverse complement strand
GAGATCGTCGATCGAGTCCGCCCCGGCCGCCATCCCGGCGACGATCGTCGACACCTTCGCACCGCTGTTGGACCCCGCGGTGGTCCCGAGGGTGAGCAGCTCGTCGGCCAGCTCGCCCAGCCCGGCGCGCTCGGCCAGCCGCATCACCGGCACCAGCCCCGCATGCGACACCAGACCCGGATCGTCGAACCTCGCCGACACCGCCCCGGCAGTATGCAATGATCGCATCCAGCAGATGCCCTCTCGCTCGGATCGATTTTTCCTTCGCAAGAACAATCATCCCAGCTCAGAGGGCATCTGCGCGTCCAGACACGGCCTACACCACCACAAACACCGGTGGATCCAGGTCCAATTCCCTCAAGGAGCCCTTCACGGACCTCAGCCGACGACGATGGTGTGGTCGGTGCGGGACACCAGCTCGCCGATCACGGGGTAGCCGGGCAGTTCGCCCGCCACGAGCAGGCCGCCGGAGGTTTGGGCGTCGGCCAGCAGGAGGGCTTCTTCCTCGGAGATCCGGGAGAGATCGGTGTGCGGCCGGACCCAGTCGAGGTTCCGGCGAGTCCCGCCGCTGACATAGCCGTCACGCAGGGCCTCCCGTGCGCCCTCGAGATACGGGACAGCCGCCGGGTCCAGCCGCGCGGTGACGCCGCTCGCCCGGGCCAGTTTGTGCAGGTGGCCGAGCAATCCGAAGCCGGTGACGTCGGTCGCGCACACCGCGCCCGCCTCCAATGCGGCGGCCGAAGCGGCGCGGTTGAGCTGGGTCATCGCGGCGATCGCCTCCTCGGAGCGTTCGCCGGTGGCCTTGTGCCGCGAGTTCAGCACGCCGATCCCGAGCGGCTTGGTCAGCGTGAGCGGCGTGCCCGGCTTGCCCGAATCGTTGCGCAGCAAGCGGTCCGGGTCCGCGGTACCGGTGACGGCGAGGCCGTACTTGGGTTCCGGGTCGTCGACGCTGTGCCCGCCGGACAGATGGCATCCGGCTCGCGCGCAGACGTCCAAGCCGCCCCGCAGCACCTCCGCGGCCAGGTCGAACGGCAGCACCTCGCGCGGCCAGCCGAGGAGATTGACCGCGACCACCGGGACGCCGCCCATCGCGTACACGTCGGACAGCGCGTTCGCGGCGGCGATCCGGCCCCAGTCGTACGGATCGTCGACGACCGGGGTGAAGAAGTCCGTCGTCGCGATGAGTGCGACGTTCCCGGCGATGCGCACGGCCGCCGCGTCGTCGCCGTCGTCGAGGCCGACGAGGAGTTCGCCGGGCGGGTTCTCCGGCGCGGCGCCGGACAGGCCGCGGACGATCGTTTCCAGTTCGCCGGGCGGGATTTTGCACGCGCAGCCGCCGCCGTGGGCGTACTGGGTCAGCCTCATGCTTTTCATCATGCGGGGGCGCGACGGTCTTGGCAGGATGGCGGAATGCCCCAGGGAGGCGTATCCGGCCTGGTGACCGGCGCGGTCTTCAACACCGTTGAGCGGCAGGTCCTGCCGCTGGCGGGTTCGATTCCCGTCCGCCTCCGCCATGGGTGACCCGCGCCGGGCGATCCCGCGCACCGACGCGGTGCTCGGCGAGCCGAGGATCGCGAAAGCCGTCGAAACACTCGGCCGGGGCCTGGTGAAGTCCCTCGTCCTAGCAGCGCAGCAGCGGGCGCGCGCGGGAGAGATCGAGCCCAGCGAGGTCGTAGCGGAGGTAGTAGCCCGGCTGCCCTCGACGGTGTCCTCGCTGCGTCCGGTGCTCAACGCGACCGGCGTCCTCGTGCACACCAACCTCGGCCGGGCGCCCCTGTCCGCTGCCGCGCTGGACGCGATCGTCGCGGCGGGCGGGGCCACGGACGTCGAGTTCGCGCTCGAAACAGGGGAGCGGGCGAAACGCGGCCGCGGGACCCTCGCCGCGCTGGCGGAGGCGGTGCCGCGCGCGGAGGCGGTGCACGTGGTCAACAACAACGCGGCCGCCTTGCTGCTGTGTGCGCTGACCTTGGCTCCAGGCAAGGAAATCGTGGTCAGCCGCGGCGAACTGGTCGAGATCGGCGACGGTTTCCGCATCCCGGACCTGCTTGCCTCGACCGGTGCGCGGCTCCGCGAAGTCGGGACCACGAACCGGACTTCGGCGGCGGACTACGCGGCGGCCATCGGTCCGGACACCGGATTCGTGCTCAAAATCCATCCCTCCAACTACCAGGTCACCGGGTTCACCTCGGAGGCGAGCGTCGCCGAACTGGCCGGGCTCGGCGTGCCGGTCGTCGCCGACGTGGGGTCCGGGCTGCTCGCGCCGCATCCGCTGCTGCCGGACGAACCGGACGTCGCGACCGCGCTGGCCGACGGCGCGAACGTCGTCACGGCGAGCGGCGACAAGCTCCTCGGCGGGCCGCAGGCGGGCTTGCTCTTCGGAGACGCCGAGCTGGTGCACCGGCTGCGACGCCATCCCGCGGCTCGCGCGCTGCGGGTCGACAAGTTGACCCTCGCCGCGCTTGAAGCCACCCTTCGCGGGCCGGAACCACCCGTGCGGGCGGCGCTTGTCGCGGAGGGTCTTCACCAACGCGCCGAAGCGCTAGCTCAGTCGTTGCGTTCGGCGGGCGTGGACGCCGAAGCGGTGGATTCGACCGCGGTTGTCGGCGGCGGTGGCGCGCCGGGAGTTGAGCTGCCCAGCGCGGCGGTCGCGTTGCCTGCCCGGTACGCGCAGGCGTTGCGGCTGGGCGAGCCCGCCGTCGTCGGCCGGATCGTGCGGGACCGGTGCCTGCTCGACCTCCGGACGGTGGCCCCGGCGGACGACGCGACCCTGCGGGAGGCGGTCCGCCGATGCGGGTGATCGCCACCGCCGGCCACGTCGACCACGGGAAATCCACCCTGATCCGCCGGCTGACCGGCATGGAACCGGACCGGTGGGCCGAGGAACGCCGCCGCGGCCTGACCCTCGACCTCGGCTTCGCCTGGACCCGCCTGGGCGGCGAGGAGATCGCTTTCGTCGACGTCCCCGGGCACCAGCGATTCGTCCCGAACATGCTGGCGGGCGTCGGTCCCGTCCCGGCCGCCTTGTTCGTCGTGGCCGCGGACGAGGGCTGGATGCCGCAATCCGCGGAACACCTGGCTGCGCTCGACGCGTTCGGCGTCCGGCACGGCCTGCTCGCCGTCACCAAAGCGGACCGCGCCGATCCGGCGAGAGCGACAGCGGCGGCGCTTGAGGAGATCGCGGCGACGGCGCTCGGCGAGGTGCCCGCGGTGCGCGTCAGCGGCACGACCGGCGAAGGGCTCGACGAACTGAGCGCGCAGCTCGCCAAGCTCGCGAGCCGCTTGCCGCCGCCGGACCTCGACGCGGACGTCCGACTCTGGATCGACCGCGCGTTCACCATCAAAGGCGCGGGCACCGTCGTCACCGGAACCCTCGGCGGCGGCACGCTGCGGGTCGGCGACGAGTTGACGCTCGGCGCGAACCGCGTGCAGATCCGCGGTCTGCAGGCGCTCGGCGAACCGCGCGAAAGCGTGTCCGCGGTGGCTCGGGTCGCGGTGAACGTGCGCGGCGTGCCCAAGGATTCCGTCGGGCGGGGCGACGTGCTGCTGACCCCGGGTGCGTGGCGCCCGGCGACCGAAATAGACGTCCGGCTGCGCGGCGCACAGTCCGGCGAACTGCACCGGAACCTCGTGCTGCACTTCGGATCCGCAGCGGTGCCGGTCCGCGTCCGTCCGCTCGGGACGGACACCGCGCGGCTGCTGCTCGCGAGCCCGCTGCCGCTCCGGACCGGCGACCGGGGGTTGCTGCGCGACCCGGGCGAGCACCGGATCCCGGCTGGGTTCGACGTGGTGGACGTCCGGCCGCCGTCGCTCGCGCGCCGCGGCGCCGCGCGCGCCCGGGGTGAAGAGCTGACCGCGGTGGAGCCGGGCTGGGATTACCTCCGCCGGGCGGGTTTCGTGCGCCACGAGGACTTCCGCGCGTTAGGGCTGCCGGAGGTAGGCGAGCGGCTCGGCGGCTGGCACGCCGACCCGGCCCGCCTCCGCCGGTCGCGAGCGGAGGCCGCCGAAGTCGTCGCGGCGTGGACCCGGGAACATCCGCTGGCGGCGGGCATCCCGGCCGAGGCGTTCCGGCAACGGCTCGGCCTCCCGGACGCGGACCTGATCCCGGCGGTCCTCGCCGGCGAGCTGATCCTCAAGGACGGGCTCGTCCGCAAACCCGGCACCGGGCTGACCGCCGAAGTGGAAACCGCCGTCGCAGTCCTCGAAGAACGGTTCGCCGAGCACCCGTTCCGCGCGCCGGAAGCGGACGAACTGCGGGAACTCGGCCTGGGCAAACGGGAATTGGCCGCCGCCGTCCGGGTCGGCCGGCTGCGGGCGATCGCCGACGGAGTGGTGCTGGGCCCGGACGCGCCGGAGCGCGCGGCGGAGGCGCTGGCCGCGCTCGGCGAGCCGTTCACCGTGTCGCGGGCGCGGCGGGCGCTGGACAGCACCCGCCGGGTGATGATCCCGCTCCTGGAGCACCTCGACGCGGCCGGGCTCACCGAACCGCTCGGCGACGGGACCCGCCGGACGTGCTGCGAGCGCCCGGAGAACGGATTACCGTGACAGCGTGGGCATGCGGCAGTGGATCGAAGGCTGGCCGGTGTACCGGCAGCTGGCCGGTCCCGACCGCACTGCGCGCGCCTCGGCGGCGAAATCCCGCGGATCGGAAAGCTGGCACGCCCGCACCGAGGACGCCGACAAGGTAGTCCGTTCCGTCTGTCCGTATTGCGCGGTCGGCTGCGGGCAGAAGGTGTACGTCAAGGACGGCGCGGTCACCCAGATCGAGGGCGACCCGGATTCGCCGATCTCGCGCGGCAGGCTGTGCCCGAAGGGTTCGGCCAGCAAACAGCTCGTGACCAGCCCGAGCCGCGTCACCGAAGTCCTCTACCGCCGTCCGTACGGCACCGACTGGGAACGGCTGTCCCTCGACCAGGCGATGGACATGATCGCCGACCGCGTGCTCGAGACGCGAGCCGCCACGTGGCAGGACGCCGACGACCAGGGCCGCAGGCTCAACCGCACGCTCGGCTTCGCGAGCCTCGGCGGCGCGACGCTGGACAACGAAGAGAACTACCTGATGAAGAAGCTGTACACCGCGCTCGGCGCGATACAGATCGAAAACCAGGCCCGTATTTGACACTCCGCCACGGTTCCCGGTCTGGGGACCTCCTTCGGTCGTGGAGGCGCCACGACGTTCCAGCAAGACCTCGCCAACGCCGACTGCATCGTCATCCAGGGCTCGAACATGGCCGAATGCCATCCCGTCGGGTTCCAGTGGGTGATGGAGGCGAAGGCCCGCGGAGCGAAGATCATCCACGTCGACCCGCGGTTCACCCGCACGAGCGCGGTCGCGCACGTCCACGCGTCGGTGCGGGCGGGTTCGGACATCGCCTTCCTCGGCGGGCTGATCAACTACGTCCTGCAGCACGAACTGGACTTCCGCGAGTACGTCGTGGCCTACACGAACGCCGCGGCGATCCTGACCGAGGAGTTCGCCGACACCGAAGACCTCGACGGCCTCTTCTCCGGCTTCGACCCGGACAAGCGCCAATACGACAACTCGACCTGGGCGTACGAGGACGCTGAGGCGGCCCCGGCGGCCGGCCACCGCGACCCGGGGCAGCCGGGCGGGCACCACGGCGGCGAGAAGCACCAGACCTCCGCGCGCGCCGAGTCCTACGGCAGCGGCGGCGCGGCGATCGACACCAAACCGAAAACCGACGAGACCCTGCAGCATCCGCGCTGCGTTTACCAAGTCCTCAAACGGCATTTCTCCCGCTACACGCCCGAGGCGGTCGCCGACGTCTGCGGCCTGCCGGTCGAGCAGTTCACCGAAATCGCCGAGGCGATCACCGCGAACTCCGGCCGCGACCGCACCACGGCCTGGGTGTACTCGGTCGGCTGGACGCACCACACGGTCGGCGCGCAGTACATTCGCACCGCCTCGATCCTGCAGACGCTGCTGGGCAACATCGGCCGTCCGGGCGGCGGCATCCTCGCGCTGCGCGGGCACGCCAGCATCCAGGGCTCGACCGACATCCCGACGCTGTTCAACCTGCTGCCCGGCTACATCCCGATGCCGCACGCGCACCAGCACCTCGACCTCGACAGTTTCGTCGAGGCCGACGCGGGCAAGACCGGTTTCTGGGGCAACATGCGCTCGTACACGGTCAGCCTGCTCAAGGCGTACTGGGGCGACAGCGCCCAGCCGCACAACGATTTCCGCTTCGACTACCTGCCGCGGCTGACCGGCGACCACGGGACGTACCAGACGGTCCAGCAGCAGATCGCGGGGGAGTGCAAGGGGTACTTCCTGGTCGGCGAGAACCCGGCGGTCGGCTCGGCCAACGGGAAGTTCCAGCGGCTCGGGCTGGCGAATCTCGACTGGCTGGTGGTCCGCGACCTGCAGCTCATCGAGAGCGCGACGTTCTGGAAGAACGGCCCGGAGATCGAGACCGGCGAACTGAAGCCCGAGGAGATCGGCACCGAGGTCTTCTTCCTGCCCGCCGCCGCGCACACCGAAAAGGACGGCAGCTTCACCAACACCCAGCGGCTGCTGCAATGGCACCACAAAGCGGTCGAACCGCCCGGCGACGCCCGCAGCGACCTGTGGTTCTACTACCACCTCGGCAGGCTGATCCGGGAGCGCGCCGGCAGCGGCGAACGCGACGCCCCGCTGCGCGATCTCGCCTGGAGCTATCCGACCGAGGGCCCGACCGCCGAGCCGAGCGCGGAGTCCGTGCTCGCGGAGATCAACGGCCACGGTCCGGAAGGCCCGCTCTCGTCGTACACCCAGTTGAAGGACGACGGTTCGACGTCCTGCGGCTGCTGGATCTACTGCGGCGTCCGCGCCGACGGCCACAACCACGCCGCGAACCGGCAGCCGGGCTCCGAACAGGACTGGATCGCGAGCGGCTGGGCCTGGGCGTGGCCGGCGAACCGGCGGATCCTGTACAACCGCGCCTCGGCGGATCCGGACGGGAAACCGTGGAGCGAACGGAAAAAGCTGGTCTACTGGGACGCTGAGGAGTCCAAGTGGACCGGCCCGGACGTCCCGGACTTCGAGGCCACGAAGGCGCCGAGCTACGTCCCGCCGGACGGGGCGAAGGCGCAGGACGCGCTGAGCGGCCGCGATCCGTTCATCATGCAGACCGACGGCAAGGCCTGGCTGTACGTCCCCGCCGGGCTGGCCGACGGCCCGCTGCCCACGCATTACGAGCCCTTCGAGAGCCCGGTCGCGAACGCGCTGTACGGCCAGCAGGAATCGCCGGTGCGGCAGACGCTGGACAGCCCGGTGAACCAGTACAACCCGGCGCGCAGCGAGGTCTACCCGTACGTGTTCACCACCTACCGGCTCACCGAGCACCACACGGCGGGCGGGATGAGCCGGACGCTGCCGTACCTGTCCGAGCTGCAGCCGGAGTTCTTCTGCGAGATCTCGCCCGCGCTGGCCGCCGAACGCGGGCTGGTCCACCTCGGCTGGGCCACCATCGTGTCGGCGCGGACGGCGATCGAGGCCCGCGTGCTGGTCACCGACCGGGTCAAACCGCTCAAGGTGCGCGGCCGGACCGTCCACCAGGTCGGGCTGCCGTACCACTGGGGCCCGAACGGGCTGTCCCGCGGCGACGCGGCCAACGACCTGCTCTCGATCGTGATGGACCCGAACGTGCACATCCAGGAGGCCAAAGCGGCCACCTGCGACATCCGTCCCGGACGGCGGCCGCGCGGGCCGGAGCTGCTGGAGTTCGTGGCGGAGTACCGGAGGCGAGCCAATGGCTGAGTACGGCGCCCAGCCCCGGATGGGCTTTTTCACCGACACGTCGGTGTGCATCGGGTGCAAGGCGTGCGAGGTCGCGTGCAAGGAGTGGAACGGCGTCCCGGAGGCGGGCGGGGAGGACCTGCTCGGCCTGTCCTACGACAACACCGGCGACCTCGGCTCGAACACCTGGCGGCACGTGGCGTTCATCGAGCAGCCCGCGGTCGACCTGGGGATGCCGGCGGTCGGGGCGCCGGAGCAGCAGCCGGAAGAACCGGGCGTGCGCTGGCTGATGTCCAGCGACGTCTGCAAGCACTGCACGCACGCGGCCTGCCTCGACGTCTGCCCGACCGGCGCGCTGTTCCGCACCGAATTCGACACAGTCGTGGTGCAGCAGGACATCTGCAACGGCTGCGGCTACTGCGTTCCGGCTTGTCCGTACGGGGTCATCGAGAAACGCGAGAGCGACGGCCGCGCGTTCAAGTGCACCCTCTGCTACGACCGGCTCGGCGCCGGGATGGAACCCGCGTGCGCCAAGGCGTGCCCGACGGATTCCATCCAGTTCGGCGAGCTGGACGAACTCCGCGAACGCGCCGCCGCGAGGGTGTCGGCGCTGCACGACGACGGCGTGCCGGAGGCGCGGCTCTACGGGCACGATCCCGATGACGGGGTCGGCGGCGACGGCGCGTTTTTCCTGCTGCTGGACGAACCCGAGGTCTACGGCTTCCCGCCGGATCCGGTCGTGACGACCCGCGACCTGCCGCAGATGTGGAAGCGGGCCGCGACGACCGCCGCCGGGGTGGCCGCGGCGCTGGTCGTGTCGTTCCTGGGACGGCGCCGATGAGCCCCCGCCGCGAACGGGCGATGGTCGAGCCCGCCGAATTCCGGTCGTACTACGGCAGGCCGATCCTCAAGGAGCCCGCCTGGAAGCAGCCGGATGTGCCGTTGTACCTGTTCCTCGGCGGCGCGGCCGGTGCGTCCGCGTCGCTGGCCGCGCTCGCCGACGCGACCGGACGGCCGGAGCTGGCCAAGGTCGGTCGGCTGGCGGCTTCCGGCGGGTCGATCGCCAGTGTGGTCGCGTTGATCCACGACCTCGGCAAGCCCACGCGGTTCCTGAACATGCTGCGCGTGTTCAAGCCGACTTCGCCGCTGTCGGTGGGATCGTGGATCCTGTCGCCGTTCTCCGGTCTCGCCGCCGGTGCGGCTTTCTCCGCGCTGACCGGGCGTTTCCCGCGGCTCGGCCGGTTGGCCGGGGCGGGCGCGGGCGTGCTGGGGCCAGCGATGTGCACGTATACCGCGGTGCTGCTGGCCGACACGGCGACGCCGTCCTGGCACGAGGCACACGGGACGCTGCCGGTGCTGTTCGCGGGCAGCGCGCTGACCAGCGGGGCGGGAATCGCGCTGATCGCGGTGCCGCCGAAGGAAAACGGTCCCGTCGTGCGGGCTGGAATTGCCGGTGCCGCCGCGGAATTGGCTGCCGAGCATCACTTGGAGACCGGGCTGGGGCTGGCTTCGGAGCCGTACCGGACCGGCCGGGCCGGTCGGTTGTTGAAGGCGGCCAAGGTTCTCACCGCGGCTGGGGCGGCGTTGTCGTTGGCTGCGCGTCGCCATCGCGCGGCGGGGGTGGCCGCGGGGGCGGCTTACCTGGCGTCCGGGCTGTGCACGCGGTTCGGGGTGTACGCGGCCGGGGTGGAGTCCACAAAGGACCCGAAGTACGTCGTGGTTCCGCAGCGGGAACGGCTGGCTCGGCGAGGTACGTGAGGGGAACCCTCATTGACTCTGATTCCCCATGCCAGGAACTTAAGCCGCGTGGCCTCAGTCTCGCTGACCGTCCACAAGAGACGCCGCCGCCACCTAAATGCCCGATTCCTCCCCATCTGGCCGTGTCTTGAGGTCCGTGAGGGCCACCCTGAGGGAATCAGATTCCCTCAGGGTTCCCCTCACGTACCGCGGCTACGCAGCTGGTTCGAGCAGGATCTTCTGCACTCCGTCGAGTTTCTTCTGGAACATCTCGTAGGCGCGCGGCGCGTCGGTCAGCGGGAGTTTGTGCGTCGCGAAGCCTTCCACGCCCAGCGGGTCCCCGTCCGCGGTGAGCACCGGCAGGACGTCGTCGATCCACCGGCGGACGTTCGCCTGCCCGGTGTGCAGCCGGATCTGCTTGTCGAACACTTCCATCATCGGGATCGGGTCGGCCATGCCGCCGTACACGCCGGACAGCGAGATCGTGCCGCCGCGCCGGACGCTGTCGATGGCCGCGTACAGCACGCTCAGCCGGTCGATCCCGGCCTTCTCGGTCACCTTCGCGCCCAGAGTCTGCGGCAGCAGCGCGACCAGGTTGTGCGCGAGTTTCCCGATCGGCGCGCCGTGCGCTTCCATGCCGACCGCGTCGATCACCGAATCCGCGCCGCGGCCGCCGGTGAGGTCGCGGATCGCGTCGCCGATCTGCCGGTGGTCGCGCAGGTCCAGCGTCGTCGCGCCGTGTGCGCGGGCCCGAGCCAGCCGCTCCGGCACCAGGTCGACGCCGATCACCTCGCCCGCGCCCTGGTGCAGCGCGACCCGCGCGCACATCTGGCCGATCGGGCCGAGGCCGAAGACCACGACGGAACCGCCGTCGGGGATGTCCGCGTACTGCACGGCCTGCCACGCCGTCGGGACCACGTCGGACAGGTAGACGAACCGTTCGTCCGGCAGGCCCTCGGGCACCTTGATCGGCCCGTACTGCGCTTGCGGGACGCGGAGGTACTCGGCCTGCCCGCCGGGCACCTGGCCGTAGAGCTTCGTGTAGCCGAACAGCGCCGCGCCCTTGTCCTGGTCCTTGACCTGGGTGGTCTCGCACTGCGATTGCAGCCCGCGCTCGCACATCCAGCAGTGTCCGCAGGAGATGTTGAACGGCACCACCACACGGTCGCCGGGCTTCAGCGAACTCACGCCGCTGCCGACCTCCTCGACGATCCCCATCGGCTCGTGGCCGAGGATGTCGCCCTCGGTCATGAACGGGCCGAGAACCTCGTAGAGATGCAGGTCGGACCCGCAAATGCCGGTCGAGGTCACCCGCACGACGGCGTCGGTCGGCTCCTCGATCTTCGGGTCGGGGACGTGGTCGACTCGCACGTCCCGCTTGCCGTGCCAGGTCACTGCTTTCATGGCGACCGGATTCCCCTTGCCGGAAGCGGCAAACGTCAGAGCCCGCGCAGGTCGGCGACGAACTCGTCGTACGCGGTGTCGCGGTCGGGCGCGCGCAGCACGGCGGACGGGTGGACGGTGGCGACCGCCGAGGCGAACAGGTCGGCGAACTCTTCCGGCGGATCCAGCGGTTCGCCGCGATGCTGGGTGAGCCGGAAACTGCTGCCGTACACCGATTGCGCCGCCGTCGCGCCCAGCAGCAGCACGAGCCGCGGCTGTACCGCTTGCAGTTCGGCCACCAGCCAGGGGCGGCACGCGACGACCTCGGATCGGGCCGGCTTTTCGTGGATCCTGCGTTTGCCGCGGAGCTTGAACTTGAAGTGCTTGACCGCGTTGGTCAGATACAGCGAATCGCGGTCCAGTCCCGCGTCGCCGAGCGCCTTGTCGAGCAGCTTCCCGGCCGGTCCGACGAACGGTTCGCCGCGCCGGTCCTCCTGGTCGCCGGGCTGCTCGCCGAGGGCGAAGATGTCCGCATGTTTGGCGCCCACGCCGAAAACCGTCGCCGTGGCGTCGCGGTAAAGCCCGCAGCCGCGGCACTCACTGGCTGCTCGGCGGAGCTTGTCGAGGCTGGTGGTGTCCGGCGGCTCGGCTCCCGGTTCCTGACGCGCGACCATCGGATCCCGTTACCCGCAAGCAGCCTCGCGCAAACACGACGAGCGCGCTGCCGCCGGGAGAGCTAACGTCGAGGGCCATGACGGACATCACCAGCCTGATCCTCGACGATCACGAGCGGTTCCGGCGGGCGTTCGCGGCACTGGACGACCTCGACGGCCCGGACGAGCTGGCGCGGGCCTGGGAACCGCTCGCCGACCTGCTGGACCTGCACGCGGCCGCCGAGGAAGCAGTCTTCTACCCCGAGCTGATCCAGCGCGGCACCGACGCTGAAGACGAGACGCTCGACGCGGTCGGCGACCACAACGAGATCCGCGACGCCGTCGCCGAAACCCGCCGCCACCCGGCGGGCAGCGCGGCCTGGCTCGAGGCGGTCCGGCAGGCCCGCACCGCCAACAGCGAGCACATGGCCGAGGAGGAGGACGACGCGCTCGCCGATTTCCGCAAGCACGCCGACCCGGGCCTGCGCGAGGAACTCGGCCGGAAGTTCCTGGCGTTCAAGGCCGAGCACGAGGGCGGGAAGGGCATCGACACCGGGGACGTCGACCCGGAGCGCTACGTCGAGGAGCAGGAGCGCAAGGCCGGCAAGACCCCGTCCGACGACGGTTCGCTGGGCATCGGCAGCCTGAAGGGAGCATGATGAACCACCTGATGCGCGAGCTCGCGCCGATCCCGGCCGAGGGCTGGCAGCAGATCGACGACGAGGCGCGGGAACGGCTGGCGGCGCACCTGGCGGCGCGCAAGATGGTCGACGTCGAGGGCCCGCACGGCTGGACGCACTCGGCGACCTCCCTCGGCCGGACCCGGCGCGTCGATCCGCCGGAAACCGCCCGCGAGCGCGAAACCCTCGCGCAGCAGCGCCGGGTGCTGCCGCTGGTGGAGGTGCGCGTGCCGTTCACCGTCGAGCGCAAGGAACTCGAGGACGCCGAACGCGGCGCCGACGACCTGGAGTTCGACGACCTCGACCAGGCCGCCGCGCAGGTCGGCCTGCTGGAGAACCGCGCGGTGTTCCACGGCTGGCCGGAGGCGGGGATCACCGGCATCGTCGAGGCGAGCCCGTACGACCACGGCACGCTCGGCACCGATCCGGAACGCTATCCGCACGTGGTCGCCAACGCGGTGAACACGTTGCGGTGCAACGGAATCGAAGGACCGTACGCGCTCGCGATCAACCCCGACGGCTACACCGCCATCGTGGAGAGCACCGAACACGGCGGCCTGCTCGTGCTCGACCACCTCCGCCGCGCCCTCGGCGGCGGCCGGGTCAAGCGCACGCCGGGGCTGACCGGCGCGGTCGTGCTGAGCCTGGCGGGCGGGGACTTCGTGCTGGAACTCGGCCAGGACCTCTCGGTCGGCTACCGCCACCACGACGCCGAGACGCTCACGCTGTACCTGGAGGAAAGCTTCAGCTTCCGGGTGACCGAACCGGACGCGGCGCTCGTGCTCGACTGACGGCGCCCGGCGCGGGTCTTCCCGGTACGTGAGGGGAACCCTGAGGGAATCAGAGTCAATGAGGGTTCCCCTCACGTACCGAGCAGGATTCCGCCGCCGCGCGGCCGGGTATCCGGCTGCCATGAGCAGTCGCGGAAAGATCCAAGTCACCACCCGAGTGCGGCTCGACGACGCCGACGACCTCGCCGAGCACTACACGCCCGGCGTCGCCGAGCTGGCCAAGCGCGTCGCGGAGGACCCCTCGGTGCTGGCGCGGGAAACCGTGCGCAGCAACTCCGTCGCGATCGTCTCCGACGGTTCCGCGCTGCTCGGGCTCGGCGACCAGGGCCCGGCCGCCGCGCTGCCGGTGATGGAGGGCAAAGCGGCGCTGCTGAAGCGCTTCGCCGACGTCGACGCGTGGCCGATCTGCCCGGTCAGCCGCGAGCCGGAAGACCTGGTGCGCACGGCCAAGGACCTCGCGACGTCCTTCGGCGCGATCAACCTGGAAGACATCGCCGCGCCCCAGTGCTTCACCGTCGAGCGGCAGTTGCACGACGAGCTGGACATTCCGGTCTTCCACGACGACCAGCACGGCACCGCGATCGCCGTGCTCGCCGCCCTGCACAACGCGCTGAAGCTGACCGACCGCACGCCAGGGGACACCTCGGTGGTGATTTCCGGCGCTGGCGCTGCCGGGTCCGCGATCGCGCGGCTGCTGCTGAAGGCCGACTTCAGCGCGGAGCGGATCGTGGTCTGCGACAGCAAAGGCGCTCTGCACGGCGAACGCGATCTGACCGGCGAGAAGCAGTGGCTCGCGGAGAACACCAACCGCGGCGACGCGGTCCAGGGAAGCCTGCAGGACGCCTTGCGCGACGCGGACGTCTTCGTCGGCGTGAGCGTCGGCGGCCTGCTCAAGGGCGACGACCTCGCGCGGATGGCCGACCGGGCGATCGTGTTCGCGCTGGCCAATCCGGATCCGGAGGTCGACCCGGACGCCGCGCACGAGCACGCGGAGATCGTCGCGACCGGCCGCAGCGACCTGCCCAACCAGATCAACAACGTCCTCGTGTTCCCGGGGATGTTCCGCGGGCTGCTCGACTCCGGCGCCCCGAAGGTGACCGCGCGGATGCTGCTCGCGGCCTCGCACGCGCTGGCCGAGACGGTCGGCGACGACCTCGACCGGGAGCACATCGTGCCCAGCGTCTTCGACGAGGGCTTGGTGCCCGCGATCGCCGAGGCCGTCGCCGGCGCCGCCGACAACGACTGAAGGAGCGGGGAATGCGAAGCGCAGAGACCGGACGCAAGTACGAGCTGAGCTTGAAAGCCTGGGTGCCGCAGCTGGCGGGCAAGGGGATCACGCAGGAAGCACCCGCCGAGCGGACGCTGGAGACCGTTTACTACGACACCAAGGACTTCCGGTTGACCAGAGCCGGGATCACGCTGCGAAGAAGCAGCGACACCGGGTGGTGGCTGAGATCGCCCGGTCATGAGCTGCAGTTTCCGCTCGACAACTCGGCGATGCCTGCGCCGGTCGTGAAGCTGGTCCGCGCGTACACGCTGGACCGCAAGCTGCATCCGGTCGCGCAGCTGCGGACCGACCGGTTCACGCACCGCCTGTCCGACGCGTCCGGCCGGACCCTGGCGACGCTGGCGGACGACCATGTCACCGGAGAATTCCTCGGGGGACAAGCGGTTCGGCTGGACCGCTGGCGCGAGCTGGACGTCGAGGCGGGACCTGAGCTGCTCGACCGGCTTGATCGCGCCTTGCGGAAGCGCGGGGCCGAGAACGCCTGGTGGCCGTCGAAACTGCAGCGCCTGATCGGAGACACCGCCGTAGGCAAGCGTGGCTCGAACGAGGTCCTGGCTGCGTACCTGCGCGAGCAATTCGAGCGATTGCGTCGCGCTGACTTGGGCTTTCGCGTCGGGGAAGACGATTCGGTGCACCAGCTCCGGGTCGCGGCGCGGAAGCTGCGGAGCGCGCTTCAGACGTTCAAACCCTTGGTGGGCAAGAAGAAAGCCAACGCGATCGCGGCGGAGCTGAAGTGGCTCGGAAGCGAACTCGCCCCCGCGCGCGACACCGAGGTCAGCCAAGCCCGCCTCGAATCCTGTCTCGACGAGGTCCCGCCGGAGCTGGTTTTCGGACCGCTGCGGCAATACCTGACCCGCGACTTCGCCCGCACCTCCCAAACTGAACTGGCCCGCGCGACGGAAGCCTTGTCCAGCACCCGATACGTGACTTTGCTGGGATCGATCGCCGCGCTGCTCGACACGATGCGCCCGGCGGGCAAGAAGGCGCTGCGGAAGCCTCTGCGCAAGACTGCGCGCAAGCTCTCTCGAGCCACTGCGGCGGCGGAAGGGCTCAGCGGAACTGAGCTGGAGAAGGCACTGCACAACGTCCGGAAGAAGGCCAAGCGCGCTCGCTATGCCGCTGACGCCGTCCGGCCGGTGTTCGGCAAGAAGCTGCGCACGTGGCGCAAGCACGTCAAGGCGGTGCAGCAGACGCTGGGCAAGCATCAGGACACCGTGGTCGACCGAGCAGCGTTGCGGCACTTCGCGATCGACGGCTTCAGCGAGAACCAGAACACGTTCACCTTCGGTCTCCTCTACGGCCGGGACGAAGCCGCGGCGAAGATGTTGCAGGACCGGTTCGCCGACGAATGGCGCACGCTGAGCAAGGGCGCTCGTCCTGCTTGGCTGAAGACCTGAGCACACAAGTCCACTGTGGACAGCAGAAACGCCGGCGGTGTCTTGGCACCACCGGCGTCTCCGCGGCAACGAAAGTCTGGGAGCGGAAGGGGGTTCCGCGCCGCGCTCTGGGTACCCCGGCCGGCGAAGGTCCAAACCTCTGCCGCACCGGGTTTCGGCGCGGCCGGATCGGGGAACCCCGCCGGAAATGGGATCACAACTGACCGCGACGTGGGTATCGGCGATCGGGAGCGCGGGCTCGCTGCTGGGGTTCGCCTCGTATGTGTGGATCATGCTGCTCAACCGGAAAGACCAGGCGGAAGTCCGGCAGGAGCAGCAGGCGCAGTCGGTCTCCGCGTGGCTCGACGAGGGTGCCCGGCACGACCGGGACGAGGACTACGTCGTGTGCGCGCACAACAGCGGCGACGCGCCGGTGTTCGACTGCTCGCTGGAGGTCGCCCGCCCGGACGAGGACGAACCGCACCGCGCCCGGTTCGCGATCATCCCGCCGGGCGCGACCGCCGTCCGCGCGCTGCCGTTCGGCGAGGACGCCATGCCGGTGGACGACCTGTACTCCGCGGCCGCCGTGCCCGGCCTGTCCTTCACCGATTCGCGCGGCGGCCACTGGACGCGCGACACCTCGGGCGTGCTCAGCCGCGCCGACCGCCGTTCCGTGCGCGGGCGATGGCGGTCCGGAAGCTGATCCTTCCCGCTGGAGAGGCGTCCGCCATGCTGCACTCGCGACCCAGGTCCACGGATGGTTGACCGCCGGTCGAAACCGATTCCGGCGAAGCTCTCGTCGTTCTCCGCTATTTCGCCGGTGCCCGCGTCGTTCCGCAGGTTCTCCGGCTCGTCACCGCATTGCGCGAGGGACGGTCACCGCATCGGGCAGCTCGCCCCGCCGGTCTTGCGTTCCGTCGGCGATCGCGCCACTCTGCCGCGTCGGCGCGATGTGACTTGAGCCCCCATTCGGGTGGCCGCCTGATTGATCTTGCTCTCGGGCGGGTACCACCCGGCCATGACACTCCGGCTGCCTGGCACCCCGGCGAGCACGCGGATCCGCCGCCTGCTCGCCTTGCGGCGCCGAGCACTGTCCACTAAGGATGATTAGCGTCGGCGACGCGATGCGCTCCATGGCACTACACGAGTCACGTTCCCTTCGGCTGTCAGGAGGATTTACATGACCGCGGCGACCATGACCCGCACCCGGCGCGACGACTACCGCCACTGCGCGGTGCTGTTCGAGGAGATCAGCCGCCTCGCCGAGGACACCGACGAGCACTCCCGGCTGCGCCGCCGCCTCATCGAGGAGCACCTCCCGTTGGCCGAGCACATCGCGCGCCGGTTCGCCCGGCGCGGCCAGCCGTCCGAAGACCTCCTGCAGGTCGCGCGGATCGGCCTCATCAACGCCGTCGACCGCTACGACCCAGCGCGGCAGACGGATTTCGTCGCCTTCGCCGTCCCGACGGTGATGGGCGAGGTCCGCCGGTACTTCCGCGACCACACCTGGTCGGTCCGCGTCCCGCGGCGGCTCAAGGAACTCCACGTGACGATCGGCCAGGCCGCCACCGACCTGGGCCAGCGCCTCGGCCGCGCGCCCACCGCGCGCGAACTCGCCGACCACCTCGACCTCGATCTGGACGAGGTCACCGAAGCCCTGCACGCGGGGAACGCCTATCAGGCCGCGTCCATCGACTACCCGGCCCACGACGACAGCGGCTCGATCGCGCTGGCCGACACCCTCGGCGACGAGGATCCGGAAATCGAGAAGCTCGAGGACCGGGAAACGCTCAAGCCGCTGCTGCGGAGCCTGCCGGAGCGGGAGCGCGCGATCGTCGTCATGCGGTTCTTCTCGAACATGACGCAGAGCCAGATCGCCGAACGGGTCGGATTGTCGCAGATGCAGATTTCGCGGTTGCTGGCCCGGACGCTGGGCACTTTGCGGGAACAGCTCACCGAGGCGGCCGGTCCGGCCTCGTGAGCGGCGGTGCCGGTGAGAACCGGCACCGCCGCTCACGAGGCTCGCCGCTCAGGTGAACCGGGGAACCTCCTTGACTGGCGCGGAAATCCGCTCGTCGTCCTCGAACAGGTCGCTCTGCCGGATCGCCAGCGTGCAGACCACGCTCACCATCGTCGTCGCGGCGAGGTAGACCAGGATGCCGGTCGTGCCGGTCTTCCCGGCGAGATACGCCAGGATCAGCGGGGTCAGCCCCGAAGCCACGACGCCGGAAAGCTGGTACACCACCGAAATCCCGGTGCACCGCCGCGAAATCGGGAACAGTTCGGCATAGAACGCCGCCTGCGGGCCGTACATCACCGGGTAGCTGATGCCCAGCACCGCGATCAGCGAGAGGGTGATCAGCACCGGATTGCCGCTGTGCAGTGCCGCCAGTGCGGGGATCGCCAGCACGAGCGTCGTCACGGCTCCGGTGGTGAAGGTCCGGCGTCGGCCGAGCCGGTCGGAAACCCTGCCGAACACCGGGATGAACACCACCATCACCGCGGCCGCGATCATCACGCCGACCAGCAGCGGCTGCCGGTCCAGCTTCAGCGTTCCGCTGCCGTAGGAGATCACGAAGACGGCCCACGCGTTGAACGCCACGCCCTCGGTGAAGCGGCTGCCCATGCCGAGCAGCAGATGCCGCCGGGAAAGCCGGTCGCGGACCAGTTCGACGGCGGGCACGGTCGCGGTGCCCTCCTCGGCCGCCATCGTGCGGAAGGCCGGGGTTTCCATCACCTTGACCCGGATCAGCAGGCCCGCCACCACCAGCACGGCGGACAGCAGGAAGCCGATTCGCCAGCCCCACAACAGGAACGCCTCGTCGCTGGTGACCGCGTTGAGCAGCGCCAGCACGCCGGTGCCCAGCGTGAGCCCGATGGCCAGCCCGATCTGCGGGAAACTGCCGTAGAGCCCGCGTTTCCCGGCCGGGGCGTACTCGGTGGCCATCAGCACCGCGCCGCCCCATTCGCCGCCGACCGCGACGCCCTGGGCCAGCCGGAGGACGACGAGGATGATCGGGGCGGCCGGGCCGATCATCCGGTAGTCGGGCAGCAGCCCGATGAGACAGGTCGCGGTGCCCATGATGAGCATGGTCGCGACGAGGATCTTCTTGCGCCCGACCCGGTCGCCGAGGTGGCCGAAAACGAACCCGCCGACCGGGCGGGCGAGGAAGCCGAGTGCGAAGGTCGCGAAGGCCAGCACGGTGCCGACGAGGGGATCGGAGCCGGGGAAATACAGTTTGTTGAAGACGAGTCCCGCGGCGGTGCCGTAGAGGAAGAAGTCGTACCACTCGACGGTCGTGCCGAACACGCTCGACGCGACCACCAGGCGGACGTCGGTGCTCTTTTCCGGAGTTGTCGCCATTGATAACTCCCGGGGGTCAGAGCGAACGGCGGAAGATGTCTTCGAGCGCGGCCCGGGTGACCGGACGGGGCACGACAGCCAGCTGACGGGTCTGCTTGAGGGTGCCGTCGACGAGGGTGTCGATGTCCTCGTCGCCGTACCCGAACGCGTGCAGTCCCTTCGGCATCTGGATGTCGGCCATCAGCTCGGCGAGCACGTGGGGGAGGGCGTCGGCGCCGTCGGTGGCGGTGAAGGTCTGGCCGCCGGACAGCAGGTGCGCGGCGTGCAGATGCCGTTCGGGCGCCGAGGGATAGGTCCAGCGGAAGACCTCGGCGGCGGTCGCGGACACGGCCTGGCCGTGCGGGACCATCGGCATCTCCGGGTAGCCCTCGGCGCGGTACTGCTTCACCGCACCGGCGATCGGGTACGCGTTCGCGTGCGGCAGGTGGGTGCCGGCGTTGCCGAAACCGGTGCCGGCGTAGGTCGACGCGAGCGCCATCTGGGTGCGCGCGGTCAGGTCGCGTCCATTGAGGACAGCGGCGCGCAAATGCTTGCCCACCAACGTCAGCGCCATCTCGCACCAGACGTCGCTGATCGGGTTGGAGCCGCAGAACGCCGGTCGTTTCATCGGGTCTTCCGGCGCGGGCTTCGCGTCGAACGCGACGCTGGTGTAGCTCTCCAGCGCGTGCGAGAGGACGTCCATGCCGCTGGCCGCGGTGACCGCCGAGGGCAGGCTGATCGTCGTGCGCGGGTCGACGACCGCCAGCGACGGGCGCAGCGACGGGTGGCTCACCCCGGCCTTGAGGTGCAGGCCGAGCAGGTCGACGACGCAGATCGTGGTCGATTCGGACCCGGTGCCCGCGGTGGTCGGGACGGCGATGAGCGGCTTCAGCGGCAGCCACGGGGCCTTGCCCGCGCCGATCGGCGGGGTCACGAAGTCGAGCAGCTCGCCGGGGTGCGTGGTCAGCAGGTTGACGGCCTTGGCGGTGTCGATCGCCGAGCCGCCGCCGATCGCGACGAAGCAGTCCCATTCCTGCTGGCGGGCGTAAGCGACGGCCTCGTCGATGCTCGCGTCGGTCGGTTCGACGCCGACGCCGTCGAAGATCTCGCTCTTCACGCCGGCCGCGCGGATCGAGTCGAGCGCCCGGTCCGGGATGCCGGTGGCGCGGACGCCGGGGTCGGTGAGGATCAGGCACGACCTGGCCTGCCGGGCGGCCACCTCCGCGCCCAGCTCGTCGAGGGCGCCGGCACCGAACTTCAGCGGGGGCGCGGCCCAGGTGAAGACGCTTTCGTTGCGGGGCATGTCGGTCAAGGAGACCACTCCTCACGTCGATGTTGACAACATGTGGAAGCTATATCCACTATGTGGCGAGCCTTCACGGTAGCCCGGCGACCGCGGCGCTGTGAACCCCCGATTTCCCAGGAGACGCCCATGCCGGCCCGAGCCCGTTCGCAATCGGCACTGCAGGAAGCACTCGCGCGGGCGGTGTCCGGCGAGGTCGCCGGAGACCCGGCGACGCTCGCCACCCACTCCACCGACGCGTCGAACTACCGGCACATTCCGCTGCTCGTAGTGCGGCCGCGCAGCGCGGACGACGTTGTGGCCGCGCTGCGGGTGTGTGCGGACCACGGCGCGCCCGTCCTCCCGCGCGGCGCGGCGACGAGCATCGGCGGGCAGGCCGCGAACCGCGCGGTGATCCTGGACTTCACCCGGCACCTCAACCGCGTGCTGGACCTCGACCCCGCCGCCCGCACGGCGCGCGTCGAACCCGGGCTCGTGCTGGACCGGTTGCGCGAACGGGCCGCCGAGCACGGGCTCACCTTCGGCCCGGACCCGTCGACGCACAGCCGGTGCACGATCGGCGGGATGATCGGCAACAACGCCTGCGGTTCGCATTCGGTGGCCTGGGGCAAGACGGTCGACAACGTCCGCGCGCTGGAAATCGCCCTCCTCGACGGAACCCGGCTCGAGGTCGGTCCCACTTCACCGGCGGAGCTGGCGGAACTCTGCGCCCGCGAGGATTCGGTCGGTGCGCTCTACCGCGGCCTGCGGGACCTGCGCGACGAGTACCTGGCCGACATCCGGCTCGGCTACCCGAAACTGCCCCGGCGAGTTTCCGGGTACAACCTCGAATACCTGTTGCCAGAGAACGGTTTCGACGTCGCCAAGGCCCTCGTCGGCTCCGAGGGCACCTGCGTGACGATGCTGAGCGCGGTCGTCGACCTGGCCCCGATCCCGGCGACGCGCGCCCTCGCTGTGCTGGGTTTCGAGAACAGCATCGCTGCCGCCGACGCGGTCCCGTCGCTGCTCGACCTGCCGGTGCTGACCATGGAAGGCATCGAGGCCGGTTTGGTCGCCGCTCTCGACGCCCGGAAACCCGGCGACCGCAGCACCCTGCCGGACGGAACGGCGTGGCTGTACCTGGAAACCGGCGGCGATGACGCGGCGGAGGCGCTGGCCGTTGCCCGCCAGGTCGCCGCGCGCGCTCCGCAGGTCGGCGCGTCGTCGCTGGTCGTGGAGGATCCTGTTGCCCAGCGGAAACTCTGGCGGATCCGGGAAGAAGGCGCCGGTCTCGCGACGCGGCTGGCGGACGGCTCCGAGGCGTGGTCGGGCTGGGAGGACTCCGCGGTCCCGCCGGACCGGCTCGGCGCGTACCTGCGCGAATTCGACCTGCTGCTGGACAAGCACGGCCGGAAAGGCGTGGTCTACGGCCATTTCGGCGACGGTTGTCTGCATGTGCGGATCGATTTCCCGATGGCCGCCCCGGAAGCGAAGGAAGCGTACCGGTCGTTCATGGTCGAGGCCGCGGAACTCGTGGTATCCCACGGCGGCTCGCTGTCCGGCGAACACGGCGACGGCCAAGCGCGAGCCGAACTCCTGCCGCTGATGTTCTCGCCGCGGCTGATGCAGGCGTTCGCCGACTTCAAAGCCGCCTTCGACCCCACGAACGGCATGAACCCCGGCCGCGTCGTCGATCCCGCGCCGCTGGACGCCGATCTGCGCACGGTCATCGCCCCGCCGATCCTGCCGACCCGGGCCCGGCTTGCCCTGCACGCCGACGACGGGGATTTGGCCGCGGCGTCCCGGCGATGCGTGGGCGTGGGCAAGTGCGTCTCCGCGTCCGGCGGGATGATGTGCCCGAGCTACCGCGCGACCGGCAAAGAAGAACACTCGACCCGCGGCCGGGCGCGTCTGCTGTTCGAAATGCTGGCCGGAGACGTCATCGAGGACGGCTGGCGCTCACCTGAAGTCCGCGACGCGCTCGACCTCTGCCTCGGCTGCAAGGCGTGCAAGTCCGACTGCCCGGTCGGCGTCGACATGGCCTCCTACCGGACCGAATTCCTCAGCCGCCACTACGAGCGCCGGGTCCGCCCGATGTCGCATTACACGATGGGCGCGCTGCCGCGATGGCTCCGGCTGGGCGCCCCGTTCGCCCGCGCGATCAACGCCGTCGCGGGCGGCCCGCTCCGGCCGGTTCTGAACCGCCTGGGCGGGATCGCCGCCGAACGCGCTTTGCCGCAGCTCGCGTCGCCAACGTTCGCTTCGTGGTTCCGCCGCCGGGAGCGGGTGACGTCCTCGTCGAAAGTCGTGCTGTGGCCGGACACCTTCACGAACTTCTTCGACCCCCAGGTCGGCCGGGACGCGGTCGCGGTCCTGGAAGCCCTGGGCCACGAGGTGGTCATCCCGGAGCGGACTGTCTGTTGTGGACTGACCTGGCACAGCACCGGCCAGCTGAGCGCCGCGCGCCGGGTGTTGCGGCGGTCGCTGGATGCGCTGGATCCGTGGCTGCAGCAGGGAATTCCGGTGATCGGCCTGGAGCCGAGTTGCACCGCGACCCTGCGGGAGGACGGCTCGGAGTTGCTGCCGGAGGACCCGCGGACTGCCTTGCTTAAGCGCAGTGTCCGGACATTCGCGGAGCATGTCGGGGAGAGCGAGCTTCCCGCGTTGACGAAGTCCGCGGCGCCGGTGCTCACGCAGGTGCATTGTCACCAGCACGCGGACCTCGGCTACGACGCCGATTCGCAGCTGCTCGGGCGATTGTCCGACCATTCGCAAGTGCTGCGCGAGGGTTGTTGCGGGTTGGCGGGGAATTTCGGATTTCAGCGGGGGCATTACGACGTTTCCGTCGCTGTCGCGGAGCACCAGTTGATGCCCGCCCTGCGCGCGGCGCCGGAAGGGACGGTGGTGCATGCGGACGGGTTCAGCTGCCGGACGCAGATTCGGCAGTTGTCCGAGCATCAGCCTGCGCATCTCGCTTCGCTGACGGCGCGGGCCCTCGGAGTCAGTAGCGAGTGAGCCGGTCCGGCGGCAGGAATGGCGCGATTTCCTTGGCCGCCTCGATCGCGAGAGCGCCCAGTTCGGGAATCCGGTCCTCGGGCAGCCGGACAGTCGGCACTTGAATGACTATCGATGGGGCGCAGTCTGGCGGGGGCGAAGGTACGTGAGGGGAACCCTGAGGGAATCAGATTCCCTGAGGGTTCCCCTCACGTACGCCTGGCGACGTCAGTAGCGAGTGAGCCGGTCCGGCGGCAGGAACGGCGCGATCTCCTTGGCCGCCTCGATCGCAAGGGCACCCAGCTCGGGAATCCGGTCCTCGGGCAGCCGGACGGTCGGCACCTGAATCACCACCGCCGCCCGGGCCAGCCCCCGGTCGTCCAGGACGCCCGCGCCGACGCAGCGCACTCCGGCGACGTTTTCCTCGTTGTCGATGCTGTACCCGCGATCGCGCGTCTCGGTCAGCTCCACGGCGAGGTCGTCGCGGGTGGCGAGGGTGTGCGGCGTCAGCGCGGGCAGCTGCTCCGGGAGGCTCGCGAGGTAGGACTCCGCGTCGAGGGAGTTGGCGAGCATCGCTTTGCCGGAAGCCGTGGCGTACAACGGGAAACGCGCGCCGGGGTGCTGCTCGAACCGCAGCGGGAGCGTCGACTGCGCGCGCAGCAGCACCACAGATTCGTGGCCTTCGCGGATCGTGATGTTGACCGACTCTCCGGTGTCGGCGTTGATCCGCTGGATGACCGGCAGCGCGAGCTGGAGCCCGTGCACCCGCTGGGCGGCCTGGCCGAGCAGGATCGAGCCGGGGCCGAGGTGGTAGCTGTCGGTGCGGGGGTTGTGCGCGACGAGCCCGTCGGCGCTCAGCGCGCCCACGACCCGGTGCGTCGTTCCCGGCGTGAGGTCCAGTTTGCGGGCGATCGCGGACAGCGTGAGTTCCCCGTCCTCGTCCATGAGGAGCCGCAGGATGCCGAGCGCCCGGCGGATGGCCTGCGTTCCGGCTGGCGGTTGTGCTCCGGTCTGGTTCACCTGGGTTCCGTGGTTCTCGCGCTGTCGGGTGAGGCCAGGTTAACGCGTGCCGCGTCCGGTCCGCTCAGCCGATCTCCAGTACCGCCTTTCCGTGCAACCTCCGGCCGACCAGCGCCTGCACCGCCTCCGCGTACCGGTCCCACGGCCCGCGCCAGCTGATGCCCGGGTCGAGCCGTCCGGCGGCGGTTTCGGCGGCCAGCCAGGTCAGGTCGGCGGAGAAGCCGGCCGCGGGATCGGCCAGCAGGAAGAACGTGCGGATCGACCGGTCGTGCCGCCCCTCGGTGCCCAAGAAGGCCTCCGGCGGCAGCACCGCGTCCGCTTCGGCTGAGCGGCCCACGGAGATCAGCGTGCCGCCCGCCTCCAACGCGGCGAAGGCGGCCACGAGATCCGGCCCGCCGACGTTGTCCAGCACCGCGAACACCGGCCGGCCGACGTCGGCGACCGACGTGCGCACCTCGGCCGCACCCAGCGCGAGCAGGCCTTTCTCCTGAGCGGGATCCCGGCTGATCGCCACGACCTCCGCCCCGGCGCGGGCGGCGAGCTGCACCGCGTACCGGCCCACTCCGCCGGACGCGCCGGTGATCAGCACCCGCCGTCCGAGGACCGGGCCCATCCGGCGCAGTACGTGCAAAGCGCTCAGCGCGGCGACCGGAAGAGTGCTGATCGCGCCCAGGTCAGCGCCATCCGGAACGGTGCCAATCAGGTTCGTCGGCACCGCGCGCAGCTCGGCCCAGCCAGCGGTGCCGAGCGTGACGACCGGCCTCCCGGCAGCGGGGCCGGAACCGTCGGCGGCCGCCTGGACGACGACGCCCGCCGCGTCCCAGCCGATCACGGTGCCGTTCGCGGCGGACGGATCGGTGGCGTCCTTGACCTCGCCGAAGTTGAGCGACGCCGCGGAGACCCGGACCAGCGCCTCGCCGGGCGCGGGGACCGGGTCGGCGACCTCGGCCAGGGACAAATGCGCGGGCGCGGTGTGGTCGACAACAAGTGCACGCACGGTCGGGAACCCCCTGGAAGTCAATGTGCCACAGTGTGGCATTTGCTCTTGTATAGCATATGCGCCCACGGTGCGTGCTGGGTAAACTGCCGCGGATGACCGACCCCGGACCGCTCACGCTGCGCGAGCGCAAGAAGCAGCGCACCCGCCAAGCGCTGGTGGAAACCGCGATCGCGATCTTCAGCGAGCGCGGTTTCGACGCCACGCCGCTCGACGCGCTGCTCGACGAGGTCGAGGTGTCGCGCCGGACGTTCTTCCGCAATTTCCGCTCGAAGGAGGACGTCGCGCTCGCCGCGGTCAAGGAGCTCTGGAGCGCCTACCTCGACGTCCTGGACGAGACCGCCAAGTCCGGCCCGCTCGCCGACGTCTTCCGCGACGCGATGCTCGCGACCCTCGGCCGCATGGACGAGAACTGGTACGAGCGGTTCCCCGCGACGCTCCGGCTGATCGACGAATCCCCGGCGCTGAACGGGCACACCCTGCGGCACTGCGCGGAAACCGAGGCGGAAATCGTGCGCAGGCTCGGCGATTCCCGTCTCGAACTGCGGCTGCTCGTCGAGTTCTGCGTGGCGGCTTGGCGATGCGCGCTGGACGAGTGGCTGCCCGACTGCGCGCCGGGCGAGCTTCCCGGGCACGTGCGGCGCGCTTTCGCGGCCATGGACGGCAGTGTGCGGCTGCGGGCGTGACCGGCCCGTATCATCGGATTCGTACGGTCCGCTAATGATGGGCAGGGGAAACGATGTCAGGTCCGCTGGTGCCGGGCGGGATCGGGGAGCACACGAGCTGCCTGCTGGTCAAACTCGGCCAGGTCGTGTTCCGGCTCGCCGAGGACCGGCTGCACGGGCTGGGCCTGCGGGTGCGGCACTACAGCGTTCTCCAGGCGCTGGCCGACAACGGCCCGATGTCGCAGCTGTCGCTGGGCGCGTACCTGCGCATCGACCCGGCGACCATGGTCAGCAGCCTGGACGACCTCGAGACCCTCGGGCTCGCCGCCCGCGCCCGAGACCCCGAAGACCGGCGGCGCTACGTCGTCGACCTCAGCGACGCGGGGCGGAAGACGCTGCGCAAGGCGAACGAGCTGCTGGTCGACCTCGACCAGCACGTGCTCAGCGACCTTCCGCAGCGTTCCCACGATTCGCTGCACAAGCTGCTGGCGAAAATGAACGAGGGCGAGACGTTGCCCGGGGAGTTCGATCGGATGCGGGATCAGGCCGGGTCGACGAAGATGTCCAGTGCCAGTTCGCCTTCGTCGCGCTGATAGCCGGAGAGGTCGGTTACGCCTTCGGCGGCGAGTACTTCGTCGTCGATGAACAGATTCCCGGTGCATTCGCGCGACGGTCGGGTGAGGATCGCGTACGCAGCATCGGCGATGATCTCCGGCGTGCGCGCTTGGCTTGCGCCGCCGATGATGTTGCGCACCGCTGCGGTGTCGATGAGGGTGCGCGGCCACAGTGAATTCGCAGCGATTCCGTCCGCTTTCAGTTCCTCCGCGAGGCCCACGGTGCACAGGCTCATGCCGTACTTGGAGAGCGTGTAGCCCAGGTGCGCGCCGATCCACGCGGGGGAGAGGTTCAGCGGCGGCGAAAGCGTCAGGATGTGCGGATTCGCGGCCTTGCGCAGGTGCGGGATCGCCGCCTTGCTGAGCAGGAACGTGCCTCGCGTGTTGATGTCCTGCATGAGGTCGTAGCGCTTCATCGAGAGCTCTTCGGTGCCGGACCGGTCGAGCGCGCTGGCGTTGTTCACGACGATGTCGATGCCGCCGAACTGCGTCGCCGCCGCTTCGGCAGCGGAGAGCACGTCGTCCTCGGAGCGCACGTCCCCGACGATCGGCAGTGCCTGCCCGCCGGCGGTTTCGATCTCCTTCGCGGCGGTGTAGACGGTGCCTTCCAGCTTCGGATGCGGTTCGGCGGTTTTGGCCAGCAGAACGACATTCGCCCCGTCCCGCGCCGCGCGGGTCGCGATGGCCAGGCCGATGCCGCGGCTGCCGCCGGACATGAGGACGGTCTTTCCGGCTAGAGTCATGAGCGCAACATACCATTAGCGGTACATATGATTGAAGCCCCGAATCGTCACGAGGCTCGCCGCAGCAGCCGGATCACTGCCTGCTCGATCCGCTCCCGCAGCTCCTCCTCCGCGAGCCCGTCCGCATCGGCCTTCCGCACTGCGCGGTGGATCGTGCTGTGCCGCTCGAATTCCCGCAGCACGCGCGGGTCGACGTACGAGCGCCGGGCGACGGCAGGCGTGTTGCCGAGTTCCTCCGCGACCTCCTTCATCGCCGCGGTCTCGGCCCTCGCCTGGCCGCGCTGGGACGTCGGTGGCTCCCGCGCGGCGAGGGAGACCGCAGCGAGCACCGTCGCGTGCCAGGTGCGCAGGTCCTTCACCGTGAACTCCTCGCCGGCCAGTTCCTTGAACCGCTCGTTGACGTCGCTGGCGTGCAGTTCGTGCCAGCCGTCGTCGGTGCGGTACACGAACAGGCGCGTGGTGCCGGTGCGCCAGCGGCGGAGCGACTTGAGGACGGCGGCGAGTTCGCCGTCGCGCATGCTCAGCGACCGGACCAGGCCGCTTTTGGCGGGATAGCAGAAGGTCAGCTCGTCGCCGCTGATTTTCACGTGTTCGCGCAGCAGCGTGGTCGCGCCGTGGGAACCGTTGGTTTCGGCGTACTCCTCGCCGCCGCTGCGGAAGACGCCCCGGTCGATCATCCGCAGCGCGGCGGCCGAGACTCGCCGACGGTCGAGGTGGCGCCGGCGCAGATCCTCCTGGATGGCGGCGCGGACGTTCGGCAGTTCCGCGGCCAGGTCGAGCACCCGGTCGTGCTTCTCCTCGTCGCGCGCTCGACGCCATTCGGGGTGGTAGAGGTACTGGCGGCGGCCCGCGTCGTCGGTTCCGACCGCCTGGATGTGCCCGGTCGGATGGGGGCAGATCCACACCCGCCGCCACGCGGGCGGGATCACGAGATCGTGGATGCGGTCGAGCACCTCGGAGTCGGTCACCGGGGAGCCGTCCGGCGCGAGGTACCGGAAGCCGCGGCCGCGTCGCTGCCGCTTGATGCCTGGCGAGGACAGCTCGCTCCGCCGTAACCGCATGCTCGCGGTTGCCCGCGGCGGCGGGCTTCAAACCGGATTCCGGACGCGCGACCGGCAGTCGAGGTTTGCCCGGTCCCGCACCGGTTATCCGGATATCTCCGCGCCGGACCCGGTGCGGGGGATTCAGGGAGGGCTCCGGTCATGAGTACTGCCGTCGTGCGGCGCACGCCGCGCCAGCTCGTCGCCGCCGGTGTGGGGGCGGTGTTCCTGCTCGTGGGCATCCTCGGGTTCGTCCCGGGCGTCACCACGCATTACGACCAGCTGGCGGGTGCCGGGCACCATTCGGGCGCGCTGCTGCTCGGGCTGTTCAGCGTGTCGATCCTGCACAACGTCGTGCACCTGGCCTTCGGTGCCGCGGGGCTCGCGCTGGCCCGCACGCCGGCCGGGGCGAGGAACTTCCTCGTCGTCGGCGGGGCGGTCTACCTGGCGCTGTGGGTGTATGGGCTGGTGATCGACCACGGCAGTTCAGCGAACTTCATCCCGGTCAACACCGCCGACAACTGGCTGCACCTCGGCCTGGCGGTGGCGATGATCGTGCTCGGCGTCCTCCCGACGGGCACCCGGAGGAGCCTCTGATGACCACCACCGCAGATCAGTCCTTGTGGCTCGCGACCGCGTCGGCGACCGGCCGGTCGTCCTTGCGCGGGCGGGAACGCGCCGAGGTCGCCGTCATCGGCGGCGGCATCGCCGGGATGACCACCGCGTTGTTGCTCGCCCGGCGAGGCGTGCACGTGGCCGTCCTCGAATCGGGGCGCATCGCGGAGGGGGCCAGCGGCAACAACACCGCGAAGGTCACCGCGTTGCAGTCCACTGTGTACTCGACGCTCCTCAGCGAGCACGACGCGGCCATCGCGACGGCCTACGCCGAGGCGGCGCTGGCCGGGGTCGAACTGGTCGCGGAGCTGGCCGAACCCATTGACTGCGGCCTGCGGAGGCTGCCCGCCGCGACGTTCGCGATGGACGCCGACGAGGTGGACACCGTGCGAGCGGAGTATGAGGCCGCGACGCAGGCGGGTCTTCCGGTCGAATGGACGACCACGCTCGATCTGCCGGTCCCGGTGCACGGCGCGGTGCGGCTGCCCGGGCAACTCGCGCTCCATCCGGCCGACTACGTGCGCGGGCTCGCCGATGCGGTCGAGGCCGAGGGCGGCCGCGTCTTCGAGAACAGTCGCGTCCGGCAGGTCAGCGCCGCACCGCCGTACCGCATCACGACCGAGGACGGTGCGCTCGACGCCGAAAACGTGGTCGTCGCAACGCATTACCCGATCCTCGACCGCGGGCTGTTCTTCCCGCGGCTGGAGGTCCAACGGTCGTATTGCGTCGCCGCGACCCTGAAATCCGGCAAGCCGCCGCAGGAGCTGGCGATCAGTGCCGGGAGTCCATTGTGGTCTTTCGCCTCCTACGAAGACCGGCTGATCCTCGGCGGACAAGGACATCCGGCGGGCGACCCGGTCGACTTCGCGCGGTACACCGAGCTGGGCGAATTCGCGGCGCGCCACTTCGACGTCGACGAGGTCACGCACCGGTGGTCCGCGCAGGACCCGAAGGCCTACGACAGCATTCCGATCGCCGGGCCGTACTTCCCGGGCGCACGGAAGCTGTGGGTCGAGACCGGATTCGGAAAATGGGGCCTGGCGATGGGGACCGCGGCGGCGACTGTGGTGGCCGACGGGATCACCGGATCGGCCAATCCGCATCGGGACCTCTTTTCCCCGCAACGGATTTCGCTGAAGTCGGCATCGAAGCTGATGCAGCAGAACGCGAAGGTGGCGAAGGACTTCGTCGGCGACCGGCTCGCGCAAGCCGACGCGAAAAGCACCGACGACATCGCCGTGGACCAGGCGAAAGTGCTGGCGGACGGACACGGTCGCAAAGGCGTTTACCGCGACCGGGAAGGCACATTGCACGCGGTTTCCATGCGCTGCACGCATCTCGGCTGCTTCGTGCGGTTCAACGCCGCCGAGCGCAGCTGGGACTGCCCGTGCCACGGTTCGCGATTCGACGTCGACGGCACCGTTCTCGAAGGGCCCGCCACCGCGCCGTTGCCTCGCCGAACTCCCTGAAAAGACCCCGGAATGCCGGGTGTAGGACGGAAGATCGCGGGCATTCCTGCCGGACTCGCCGGGCACGCCGCCCGGCTCGAATCCCCGGGAGAGGACGCTGATGTTCCGACACACCAAGCTGCTGCAGTTCGAGGCGAAGCCCGAGAAGCCGGATCCGGTGTACGCGCACAAGCTCCAGGAGCTGATCGGCGGCGCGTACGGCGAGATGACGGTGACCATGCAGTACCTGTTCCAGGGCTGGAACTGCCGCATCGAGGGCAAGTACAAGGACCTGATCATGGACACCGCGACCGAGGAGATCGGGCACGTCGAAATGCTCGCCACGATGGTCGCGCGGCTGCTGGAGGGCGCGCCGGCCACCGCGACCGCGGAAGCGGTGAAGGACCCGGTGATGGCCGCGGTGATCGGCGGGATGGACCCGCAGCAGGCGATCGTGGCCGGCGGCGGCGCGCTGCCCGCCGATTCGAACGGCACGCCGTGGAACGGCAAGTACATCGTCGCCTCCGGCAATCTTCTCGCCGACTTCCGCGCCAACGCGGCGGCCGAGGCGCAGGGCAGGCTGCAGACCGCGCGGCTGTACCGGATGACCGACGACCCCGGCGTGAAGGCGATGCTGCAGTTCAACCTCGCGCGCGACACCGTGCACCAGAAGCAATGGCTGGCCGCGATCGAGGAACTCAAGGCCGACGGCCTGGAAAGCGACATCGCGCCGACCGCGTTGTTCGACGAGGAAAACCAGGACCACAACAACACGGTGTGGCATCTGTCCGACGGCCCGGACGGCGCGAAGGCGGGTTGGAGCTTCGGCGGGGAAGGCATTGAGTACCTCACCGACCCGAAACCGCTCGGCGGCCCCGGCACCGCGCCGAAGCCGGACCCCGCGCTGTACGGGACGTACTCGCCGACGCGGAACGCGGTGGGTTCGCTGAAGGGGAAAGCCAAAGAGACGAAGAACAAGGCTAAGTGACAGGTGCGCAGGGACCCCGGGCCGATGGCGTCCGGGGTTCTTGCCGGTCAGACGCCGTATCCGCCGTCGACGTCGAGCTTCTGCCCGCTGATGAACCCGGCGCGGTCCGACGCCAGGAAGCACACCGCTTCGGCGATGTCCTGCGCGTTGCCGAAGATCCGCAACGGGATGGCGCGCCGGGCCGCTTCGAGCGCACGGTCGTCGAGGTCTCCGTTGGCCATCAGGTCCGCGGCCATCCCGTCCGTCAGCATTCCGGGCCCGACGCAATTGACCCGGACGCCGAACCGGCCTTCCTCGGCCGCGAGTGCCCGGGCGGTCGCTTCCACCGCGCCCTTGGGTCCGGCGGAAAGACCGTCGCGGACTGGGTAACGCTTGGTCGCGGCTGTGGTGACCGCGACGATCGAACCTTTGCTGGCACGCAGGGCGGGCAGTGCCGGATGGACGAGGTTGAAGAACGCGGCGGCTTCCGCGGTGAGCTGCCTGCCGAAATCGGCGGGATCCACTGTGGACAGATGCTGCTGCGGGACGAGCGGCCCGGCGGCGTGGACGACGGTGTGGATCATTCCGAAACGCTCGATGTACGCCTTGGTCTGCCCGGCATCGGTGAGGTCCAGGGGATCCGCGGTCGCTTCGAGTTCGGCGGCTAGCCGCTTGGCTGCTTCGTGATCGCTGCGGTAGGTAAAGGCGACCGCGGAGCCGCGCGCGGCGAGGGTCCGGCAGATCGCGGAGCCCAGCCCTCCGGTGCCCCCGGTCACGACCGCGACGCCTGGCTTGCCGTGGAAATCCTTCAAGGGCAGCCTTCTTCCGTCGGCACAAAGCAAGCGCTTGGTGAAAGCTTACGGTCCCGCGCGGCACCGGTCAAACGGCGAAATCAGGTGTCCGCTGAGCCGACGCATGCTCCCTGCGGCCCCTTCCGGCGAAGGTACCTTCGCGCGGCTGAGTGCTCCGAACCGAAGGAAGTGAAACGTGTCCGATCAACTCGTCGATCTGCGGGACAAAATCGTGTTCGTCACCGGTGCCGCGCAAGGCCAGGGTGCCGAGCACGCCCGGACCACCGCGCGGCTGGGCGCCCGCGTCGTGCTGGCGGACCTGGACGAAAGCGCCGTCGCCGCGGTCGCGGACGGGATCGACGGCGAGACGCTCGCTGTCGGATTGGACGTGCGCAGCAAGGAAAACTGGGCCGCTGCGATGGAACGCACTCGCGCCGAGTTCGGCCGGGTCGATGTCCTTGTCAACAATGCCGGTTTCTACCGCAAGGCACCGTTGGAGAGCTTCGAGGAGGACCATCTCACGCACACCTTGGGGGTCAATTTGATCGGCCCGGTCCTCGGGATGCAGGCCGTGCTGCCGTTGATGCGCGAACGCGGCGGTTCGATCGTGAACGTCGCCTCGACCGCGGCGCTGACCGGTTTCGCGGGCGGTCTGGGATACGGCGCGTCGAAATGGGGGCTGCGCGGGGCGAGCAAATCCGCGGCGAAGGAACTCGGCGAGTTCGGCATCCGGGTCAACTGCGTCTGCCCGGGCGCGATCGACACGCAGATGATCTCGGAAACGACCCGCGCAGGCGGCGGCGCGGTGGCGGGGCAGCCGATCCGCCGTCCCGGCACGACGGGTGAGGTGGCGGCGTTGGTGGCGTTTCTGGCCAGTGATGCGAGCAGTTACTGCACGGGGCAGGATTTCGTGATCGACGGCGGCCAAACCGCTTGACGCACCGGCGGGGTCGGCCCTCCCCGGCGAGGGCCGATCAGCCGGAAGCAGACCCGCCGTTGGCCAGTTGCAACTCGACCCCCGACGGCGGCAAGTCCGGCACCGCCCGCGGCCGCAGCGTAGGCACGCCGTTGGCGACTCGCCATACCGTCGCCGCGGCATTGCGCACCTCGGTGATCGTGGCGACCAGATCGAGCGCTCGCGTCGGCCCGCACACCGACAGCGCGAAGTGCCCGTCGTCGTCCATGGTCGTGATGGGCGCGGCCACCACGGTCACGCCGTGATGGGTGCCCTGCGCGTCCACGGCCACCCCGCCGCGGTCGCGGACCCGGGCGAGGTCGCGCATGAGCTGGCTGCGGGTCTGGATGGAGTACTGGGTCGGCGCGTAGCCGAAACGCAGCTCGGGCCAGTGGTCGGGGGAGAGGGTGGCGAGCAGCGCCCGGCCCGGCGCGGTGAGCGTGACCGGCTGTCGGGCGCCCGCGCTCCACTGCCCGGAGGCGGACGGCCACGAGCCGATCCGTTCGAGGTGCATGATCTCGGCGCCGACCAGCATGCTGAGGTACACCGTCAGCCCGCTGCGGCGATGCAGCTCAGCCATCACCGCGACGGCGGCGCGGGGGACGGTGCGCCGGCGGGTGAACTGCGAGCCGAGTTCGAACATGCGCACCCCGAGCGTGTAGGTGAACTCCTTGCGCTCCACCCAGCCGAGTTCGACCAGCCGCTGCAGGATCCGGTGCGCCGAAGACCGCGGCACGTGCGAGCGCCGGGCGAGTTCGGCCAGAGTCAGCGGCCGTTCGCCCACGAAGGACTCCAGCAGCGACGCGACGCGGTCGATCATCGCCGCGGGGGCTTCCTCGATGTGCGCCATTGCAACACCACCTCCAGACTGCGTATGTCAGATTGAGACTACCTGTCAGAATCTGACACCTTGGAGTGTAGGCACACCGGAGCTCGGCTGTAAACCGCCTCCGGACAGCAAGATGCGCCGTGCCCGGGGAAACCGGACACGGCGCATCTGTGCGGTCATACGGTCTGGACGATCCGCAGCCGTCCGGCCGCGACCTCGGCGTCGAGGGACTCCTTGAGCCTCGAACACCCCGCCAGCGCGGGACCCGGCATCGGCGACGTGCCGAGTTCCGCGCAAGCCTCGATCGCCTCGGCATTCCATTGCAGGCTCGTCTGGTGCACCGTGCTCTTGCGCACCAGCAGCCGCGCCGCGCAGTGTTGGCAGTGCAGCGGCTGCATCGGCATGTCGTCGAGCCGGTTGTCGGTCCTCGGTTCGCTCACGGCGCGGTCTCCGTCGGCTTGGCCTGGCGGGCGATGTTGGCGGCCACCTCGTCGTGCCACGCCTGGGTCGGCCGGGTGAGGTCGAGTTCGTACTCGAAGCGGTCGACCATCTCCGGGCGGATGTCGGCGACGTCGACGTAGAACTGCTCGTACCAGCGGCGCAGCTGGTACACCGGCCCGTCCTCCTCGCACAGCAGCGGATTGTCGATCCGGGCCTTGTTCTTCCAGATCTCGACGTCCTGCTCGAAGCCGACCTTGATGTAGTCGCCGAGCGCGATCGCCGAGCGCATCGCCGCGTCCTCGGGCAGGGTGGCCGATTTCTTGACGATGATCCCGTACTGCAGCACGAACGAATCCGCCGTGATCGGGTAGTGGCAGTTGAGCAGAACCGTGTGGTGGTCGCCGAATTCGTAGTGATACGTCAGGTCGTCGATCATGAACGACGGGCCGTAATACGACGCGACGGAGGTGCTGCCGAGCATTTTCGGCTGCCCTTCGGGCGCGGGGTAGTCGTCGCGGGAGTCTCCGTTCATGTACTGGGTCGCGACGTGGCCCTCGAAGACGTTCTTGAAGTACGTCGGCAGCGATCCGTGCACGTAAAAGAAATGCGCCATGTCCACGACGTTGTCGATGATCTCGCGGCAGTTGGTGTTGACGACGGTCGTGTACCAGTGCCAATCGGTCCACTCGTCGCTTTCCGCGCCCTCGATACGGGGGATGGCGACCTCGTCGGTCGGCTTCGTGCCTTCCGGGTCGTTCCAGACGAACAGCAGACCGTCCTGCTCCAAGGTCGTCCACGCCTGCGTGCGCGCGAGCATCGGGACGCGTTTGCTGTACGGGATCTGCTTGCACCGGCCGTCGCCGCCCCAGCGCCAGTCGTGGAACGGGCAGGCGATCTCGTCGCCCTTGACCTCGCCCTGGGACAGGTCGCCGCCGAGGTGCCGACAGTAGGAATCGAGGATATTGATCTTACCGTTCGCCCCGCGGAACACCACGAGTTTCGTGCCGAAGGCGTGCACGGTATGCGGTTTCCCGTCGGCGAAATCGCGGACGAGACCGAGGCAATGCCAGCCGCGGGCGAAGCGGGCGGGGGCGGAATCCGCTTCGATCCGGCGGATCTCGTCCTGATGCAGAGAAGTCATCGCGCTCTCCTGGGAAGGGTTGGTGGGGAGCTGTCGGTCCGGTGCGTTCCGGTTCTAACAAGCGCCAGGGCCATGAACCCGGTCACAGTTCACTGACTGGAACGCCGCTGGTGCACTACGTCGGCCGGGCTCCAGATCGCGCGCATGCTCGTGATCCGGCCGCGCTCGTCGAACGTCATGACGTCGATCGGCTCGATCGCGCTCACGAACTCCTCGGTCGTGGTGATCACGCGCAGGTGGAAGGCGGCGGTGTCGCCGGCGGCCCGGACGGTCAGCAGCTCGGCGGTGAGGGCGAGGCCTTCGAGTTCGCTGTAGAACGCGGCGATGGCTTCCCGGCCCTTGCGGACGGCGCTGCCCGCGGGGTCCTCGACGGTGGCGTCCTCGGCGTAAAGGGCGGCGATCCGCGCCGGGTCGCCTGCTTCGAGCCTGCGCGCGTACTCCGCGACGGTGCGGGTGATCTTGTCGGTGGTCAGCATGCGGGGATGCAAGCACAGCCGGGGCCGGGAGCGAGCCCGAGCAACCGCTTGGTGGGAAGCCGCGCCGAATTATGTCGTTGACCTGGGCGGAAGCGCCTGCCGCACAAGATCTTTCGCGACTCGTCTCCCAGTCAGCGAAACGACCGCGATCCGGCGGGCGGGCGCGGCCGTACCGTGCGCAGGCCCCGTCCGGCGGGGCGAGGGACGACGACCAGGAGGGTGGATGTCCGCCGAAACGAGTACCGGCCGCAGGAAACGGGTCCGGGTGACCGCCGTCGTGGAGGAGACCGCCGACGCGCGCTCGTTCGTCGTGGAGCCGGCCGGCGGGCCCGCGTTCGGCTACCGCGCCGGGCAGTTCCTGACCGTGCGGGTCCCGGACGCCGGAACGGGTTCCGCCCGCTGCTACTCGCTGTCGAGTTCGCCGCACTGCGACGAGGCGATGAAGTTCACCGTCAAACGGGTGCGGGGCGGGCACGGGTCCAACTGGCTGTGCGACACCGTCACCGCGGGCGCTGAGCTGGACGTGCTCCCGCCGGCGGGGACCTTCACGCCCGCCTCGCTGGACCAGTCCGTGGTGCTGCTCGCGGGCGGCAGCGGGATCACTCCGGTGATCGCCATCGCGAAGTCGATCCTGTTCGGCGGCAGCGGGGAAGTCGTGCTGCTTTACGCGAACCGCGACGAAGCGTCGGTGATCTTCGCTGCCGAACTGGCCGCCCTCGAGAGCAAGTTTCCCGATCGCTTCACGGTGATACACCTGCTGGAATCACTGCAAGGCTATCCCAGTCGGAACCTGCTGACAGTCTTGCTGCGTCCGTTCGCCGACCGCGACCTCTATCTCTGCGGGCCGGAGCCGCTCATGGACGTGGCCGCGGAGGTCGCCGCGAGCGTCGGAATGGCCGGGGTGCACTCGGAACGGTTTCTTTCCCTGCAGCAAGATCCGTTCGCGCCAGCGGCATCCGGGACCGGCGAGGTCGCGTGCACCGTGCGGGTCTCGCTCGACGGCGAGGACCACGTCGTCCCGTGGAAAGCCGGGGCGAAACTCCTCGACGCGCTGTTGGCCGCGGGCGTCGACGCGCCGTACTCGTGCCGCGAAGGCGCCTGCAGCGCGTGCGTGTGCTCGCTGACGGAGGGCAAGGTGAACTTGGCGCGCAACGAGATTCTCACCGAGGACGATCTCGCCGAGGGTTACGTCCTGGCGTGCCAGGCCGAACCGGTCAGCGACGAGATCGCGATCGAGTACTGAAACCGCTGTTCCACTCATCAGGAGACCGGGCCCGATCCGGTTTCCCGGTTGGCAAGCTCGACCCACACACAAGGAGCCGTCATGCCGCATGCAGCAATCGACAACATCGAGGCGATCGCCGAAGAACTCCGGGCCGGCGCCGACGAAGGCGAGTCGCTCGGCCGGTTGCCGGACGACATGGCGAAGCGGCTCAAGCAAGCGGGCATCATCCGCTTGCTGCAGCGCAAGAAGTACAACGGCTACGAGGCGCACCCGCGCGAGTTCGCCGAAACCGTCATGAAGACGGCGAGCATCTACGGGTCGGCCGGCTGGGTGGGCGGCATCGTCGGCGTGCACCCGTGGCAGCTCGCCTTCGCCGACCCGAAGGTGCAGGAAGAGATCCTGGGCGAGGACACCGACACCTGGCAGGCGTCGCCGTACATGCCCGCCGGGGTCGCGGTTCCGGCCGACGGCGGCTTCGTGCTGAACGGCCGCTGGCAGTTCTCGTCGGGCACCGACCACTGCGACTGGATCTTCCTCGGCGCACTGCTCGGCGGAAAGGACGGCCAGCCGCTGATGCCGCCGCACAGCATGCACGTGATCCTGCCGCGTTCGGACTACGAGATCATCGACGGTTCCTGGGACGTCGTCGGCCTGCGCGGCACCGGCAGCAAGGACATCGTGGTCAAGGACGCGTTCGTGCCGGCGTACCGGGTGATGGACGCGGACAAGGTCATCGACGGCTCGGCGGCGAGGGAGTACGGCGTCACCGAGACGCTGTACAAGATGCCGTGGTCGACGATCTTCCCGCTCGGCATCACCTCGGCGACCATCGGCATCTGCGAGGGCGTGCTGGCCGCCGGGATCGACTACCAGCGCAACCGCGTCGGCGCGACCGGAACCCTCGTCAAGGACGACCCGTACGTGCTGCACGCGCTCAGCGACTCGGCCTCGGAGATCGACGCCGCGCGCCAGCAGCTTCTGTCCAATGTGGACCGCGTGTGGGACAAGGTCGACCGCGGCGAGGAGATCGACTTCGCCACGCGTGCCCGGATCCGCCGGGACCAAGCCCGCGCGGCGTGGCGGGCGGTGCGCGCCGCGGACGAGATCTTCGACCGCGCCGGCGGCAACGCGTTGCGGATGGACAACCCGTTGCAGCGCTTCTGGCGCGACGCGCACGCCGGTCTGCACCACGCCATCCACGTCACGAGCACCACTTACCACGCCGCCGCGCTGGCGTCGCTGGACGTCGAAGTCCCGCAGGGCCCGCTGCGCGTGATGATCTGAGAAAGGACACCCACGATGAGCGAAATCAAAGGACTCGGCTACGTCCGGGTCATCGCCACCGACCTCGAACGCTGGCGCGAACTCGGCTTCGACGTGCTCGGTTTCGCGCCGGGCTTCGGCGACGAAAAGGACGCGCTGCACTTCCGGATGGACGAGCGGCCGTCCCGGATCACCGTGGAGCACGGCGACGCCGACCGCGTGACGGCGGTCGGCTGGGAGGTGCGGGACGCCCCGGCGTTGCGCCGGCTCCGCGAGACCCTCGAAAAGGCCGGGGTGGACTGCACGCCGATGTCGCAGGAACTCGCGGACCGGCGCAAGGTCGAGGCCGGGTTCTCCGCGAAGGACCCGGGCGGCACGCCGCTCGAGTTCTTCCATGGGCCGGTCCTCGAACACAGCCCGGTGCTCACCAAATACGCCCACAAGTTCGTCACCGGCGCGCAGGGCCTCGGGCACGTGGTCATGCCGACCACCAGCTTCGACGAGTCCTTCGAGTTCTACACCGAAACGCTCGGCTTCCTGTCCCGCGGCGCGTTCCGGATGCCCGGCCCGCCGGAAGCCGGCCCGCTGCGGATCCGGTTCCTCGGGATCAACCGGCGCCACCACAGCCTGGCGATCATGCCGAGCCTGGAGGGCCGCGACCCGGGCCTCATCCACGTCATGGTCGAGGTCGATTCGCTCGACGCGGTCGGCCGCGCCTACGACCAGGTCCTGGCGCGCGATTTCCCGGTGTCCTCGACGCTGGGGCGGCACACCAACGACAAGATGATCTCGTTCTACGTCCGCGTCCCCGGCGGCTGGGACATCGAGTACGGCTACGGCGGCCAGCTCGTCGACGAAAGCTATTACACCGCCGAGGAAATCACCGCGGACAGCTACTGGGGCCACGAATGGCTCTGGATGAAGGAAATGAAGGAAGCCGCCGCGCGCGGAGAAGCCTGAGCCGACTGCCGCACCTAGGGGAACCAACGTGGAAAACTGTTTCGACGCAGTCGTCGTCGGGGCCGGGATCGCCGGTCTCTACGCGGTGCACAAACTCCGCGCGCGCGGCATGCGGGTGCGGGGCTTCGAGAGCGCGGCCGGGGTGGGCGGCACCTGGTACCACAACCGGTACCCCGGTGCGCGGTGCGACGTCGAAAGCATCGACTATTCCTACTCGTTCGACGAAGAACTGCAGCAGGACTGGACGTGGAGCGAACGGTTCGCGACCCAGGAAGAGATCCTGCGGTACCTCGACCACGTCGCGGACCGGCACGACCTGCGTCCCGCGTACGAGTTCTCGACCCGGGTGACGGCGGCGGAGTACGACGAACGGTCCGGACGGTGGACGGTCAGCACCGACACCGCCCGGACCGTCGGCGCGCGGTTCCTCGTGCTGGCCACCGGTGTCCTGTCCGCGACGAACCTGCCGGAGATTCCCGGACGGGACAGTTTCGCGGGCGAGCTGTACCACACCGGCGCCTGGCCGCGGCACGCCGTGGACTTCGCGGGCAAGCGGGTCGGCGTGATCGGGACCGGGTCGTCCGGGATCCAGGCGATTCCGGTCGTCGCCGAAACCGCCGCGCGGGTCACGGTTTTCCAGCGCAGCCCCAACTATTCGATTCCCGCGCGGAACCACCCGCTCACCCCGGAGTACGTCGCGGAGGTCAAAGCCGGCTATCCCGAACGGCGGCGGCTGTCGCGGATCAGCGGCGGCGGCACGCCCAACAGCCCGCACCCGCGCGGCGCGCTCGAGGTCGATGCCGCCGAACGGACCCGGATCTACGACCAGTGGTGGGAACGCGGGGGATACCTGTTCGCCAAGGCTTTTCCCGACCAGACCACGAATCTCGCCGCCAACGACACCGCCCGCGAGTACGTCGAGGCGAAGATCCGCGAACTCGTGCACGATCCGGAGATCGCCGAGCAGCTCATCCCGGACGACCATCCGATCGGCACGAAACGCATCGTCACCGACAGCGGCTATTTCGAGGCGTACAACCGGGAAAACGTCAAGCTGGTCAACCTCCGGCGCACGCCGATCAGCGAGATCACGCCGGACGGAGTACGCACGTCGGACGCTCTCCACGAACTCGACCTGCTGATCTTCGCCACCGGCTTCGACGCCATGACGGGTTCGCTGTCCCGGATCGACATCCGCGGCCGGAACGGGCGCACGCTGCGCGACGCGTGGTCGGCGGGCCCGCGCACCTATCTCGGACTGACGGTCGCCGGATTCCCCAACATGTTCATCGTTTCCGGGCCCGGCAGCCCGAGTGTCCTGGCGAACATGGTGCTGACTGCGGAACAACACGTGGACTGGATCGCGTCCTGTGTGGACTATCTCGACGAAAACCGGGTGTCGACCATTGAGGCGACCGAGGAGGCTGTCGCGCACTGGGTGGCCGAGTGCAACGCCAACGCGGCGGCGACGTTGTTCCCGGCCGCCAATTCCTGGTACCTCGGCGCGAACATCCCCGGCAAGCCCCGGGTGTTCATGCCCTACATCGGCGGGCTCGGCAAATACCGCGCGATCTGCGACGACGTCGCGGCTGCCGGGTATCGCGGGTTCGTGCTGGACGATCCCGCGGGCGCCGAGGTGAAGGCGATGCTGGCCGGGCTGGCCGATTTCCCGGACGTGACCCAGCACGAGCCCGCCGAACTGCGGGCGATCATCCGGTCCCGCCGGGCGCCGCTGACCCACCAGCCCGCGATGCGGATCGCGGAGGACCGCGTAATCGAAGGCCCCGGCGGAGACCTGCCGCTGCGGATCTACGTGCCAGAGCACGATGGGCCGCTTCCGGTGGTTGTCTTCGCGCACGGCGGCGGATTCGTGTTCTGCGACCTCGACAGCCACGACGAGTTCTGCCGCTCGATGGCCGCCGCGGTGGGTGCGGTCGTGATCGCGGTCGACTACCGGCTGGCCCCGGAACATCCCGGACCCGCGGCGATGGAGGACCTGTACGCGGCCCTGGTCTGGGCGGCTGAACACGCCGCTGAGTACGGGGGAGACCCGGCCCGGATCGGCGTGGCCGGCGACAGCGCCGGGGGCAACCTGGCCGCCACGGTGTGCCTCGCTGCCCGCGACCGCGGCGGCCCGCGCATCGCCGGGCAAGTCCTGCTGTACCCGGTGATCGACGACGATTTCGCCACCGAGTCCTACCAGCGGTATGGCGAGGGCTACTACAACACCGAGCGCGCCATGCGGTGGTACTGGGCGCAATACGCGCCGGACGGAACTGACAGCTCCTACCTGGTGCCTACGCGGGCGGAGTCGCTGGCAGACCTTCCGCCCGCCGTGGTCGCGACCGCCGAACTGGACCCGCTCTGCAGCTCCGGCGACGACTACGCGCAGCGCCTGCGGGAGTCCGGGACAGCAGTCACCGCGCACCGGTTCGAGGGCCTGTTCCACGGTTTCCTGACGATCCCGGCGCTGTCCCTGACCGAACCCGCGCGCGAGAAGCTCTGGCAGATGATGCGGGACCTCCTGGCCTAGGAAGGACTGATCCATGACGACCGACCGACTGCGTCCCGTCCCGGCCGCCTCGATCGCCGAATGGCACGAGTCCGCGGACGTGGTGATCGCCGGGTACGGCATCGCCGGGGTGTCCGCGGCGATCGAGGCGGCGAGGTCCGGCGCGCAGGTGCTGATCCTGGAACGCACGAGCGGCTGGGGCGGCGCGGCGGCGCTGGCCGGCGGGTTCGTGTACCTCGGCGGCGGCACTCCGCTCCAGCGCGCCCTCGGTTGCGAGGACAGCGCGGAGAACATGGAGAAGTTCCTGCTCGCGGCCGTCGGCCCGGGCGCGGACGAAGCCAAGATCGCCGACTACTGCCGCGGCAGCCTGGAGCACTACGACTGGCTGGTCGGCAACGGCGTGCCCTTCCGCGAGGCACTCTGGGACGAGCCCGGCTGGGAACCGCCGCACGACGAAGGCCTGGCGTACTCCGGCGGCGAGAACGCGGCCCCGTTCAACGCCGTCGCCAGGCCTGCGCCGCGCGGGCACGTGCCGCGGATGAGCAACAAGCGCACGGGCGAGCAAGGCGGCGGATACATGCTGATGAAGCCGCTCGCGGAGACCGCGGAAGCGCTCGGCGTGCGCGTTTCCTACGACGTCCGCCTGAGCAGTCTCATTGTGGACGGAGACCGAGTCGTCGGAGTGCTCGCGCGCCGCTACGGACGCGAGATCGCCGTGCGGGCCGACCTCGGTGTCGTCCTGGCTACCGGCGGATTCGCCTACTCAGAGCAGATGGTCGCCGATCACGCGCCGCGGTTGATCGGCCGCCCGGGAGCCGCCATCGAAGAACACGACGGCGTCGGCATCCTGGCGGCCACCGCGTTCGGTGCGGCGACCGCGCACATGGACGCCACGGAGGTCGCGTTCTTCGGCGACCCGCAGATGATGGCGCGCGGCATCCTCGTCAACGGCCAGGGCCAGCGTTACGTCACGGAGGACACGTACCCGGGCCGCATCGGCCAGGCGACGCTGTTCCACCAGGACAACCAGGCGTACCTGGTGATCGACGAACAAGCGCACGAGGAAGCGCTCGCGACCGAGACCGCGACCCCGAACTTCCGCGTCCCGCCGACCTGGGCCGCGGAGACCGTCGCCGAACTCGAGGCCGACATGGGCCTCCCGGAACGGGCGCTGCAAACCACGGTCGAGCTTTACAACACGTATGCGGCGCAAGGCCGGGACCCGCTGTTCGGCAAGAAACCGGAATGGCTGCGCCCGCTCACCGGCGCGGTCGCCGCCTTCGACCTGCGGGGCGCTACCGCAGGCTTCCCGCTGGGCGGACTGCGGACCGACCTGGACTCGCGGGTGCTGCACGTGTCCGGGGCACCGATCCCGGGGTTGTTCGCGGCTGGCCGCTGCACGGCGGGGATCTGCACCGGCGGTTACGTCAGCGGCGCTTCGCTGGGCGACGGCAGTTTCTACGGACGCCGGGCCGGGCGCGCCGCGGCGAAGGGGGAAGTGCAGTGACCGAACCGTCCGACCCTGCCCTGATGCGCACTGTGCTGGGACATTTCGCGACCGGCGTCGTGGCGATCACCGGCATGGACGAGGAAACCGGCTCGCCGGTCGGGCTGGCGGCGAACTCGTTCACGTCGGTGTCGCTGGATCCGCCGCTGGTCGCCTTCTGCGTGGCCGCGACGAGCACTTCGTGGCCGCGGGTGCGCTCGGCGGGATGTTATGCGATCAGCATCCTGTCCGAGTCGCAGGAGGCGGTGTGCCGTCAGCTGGCGGCCCGGGGCGTCGACAAGTTCGCGGGGATCGACTGGACGCCGTCGCCTTCGGGCGCGCCCGTGGTGGCCGGTTCGCTGGCGTGGATCGAGGCGGAACTCGATGCCGAGCACGTGGCAGGCGATCACGCGATCGTCGTTTCGCGGGTGCGGCATCTGTACTCGTCCGACCTGGAGCCGCTGGTCTTTTTCCGGGGCCGCTACGGGCGGATCAGCGCGGGCGTCCGCTGATCGGGAAGGGCGATCGACCGGCCCCGGTTCCGCTGGCAAGGTCGGGCCATGACCCCCGAACTGCTTGAACTCCCCACCGAACACGGCGTCCTGCGCTACCGCGAAAGCGGCGACGGTCCGCCTTTGGTGCTGCTGCACGGTTCCGGGCCGGGCGTGACCGGATGGCGCAACTTCGGCGCCAACCTGCCGACCTTCGCCCCGCACTACCGCACCATCGTCCTGGAGTTCCCGGGTTTCGGGGTCAGCGACGATTTCGGTGCCGTGCACCCGATGCAGTCCGCCAGGACCGCCGTGCGCGCGCTGCTCGACGGTCTCTCCCTAGACCGCGTGCGCATGGTCGGCAACTCGATGGGCGGGTTCGTCGCGACGGATTTCGCCCTCGCGGCCCCCGAACGCGTCGAGCGGCTGGTCACGATCGGCGGCATCGGGACCCCGATTTTCAGTGCCCAGCCCGGGGAAGGGATCGTCCGGCTCAGCGAGTTCGTCGAAAACCCGACCCGTGCCGCGCTCGTCGCCTGGCTGCGCTCGATGGTCTACGACCAGGCGATGGTCACCGAGGAACTGATCGAGGAACGCTGGAGCCAGGCAACGGATCCCGCCACGCTGGAGAACTCGCGCCGGATGTACGGCGCGGCGGCACTGGCCGCGATGGCGGCCGCCGCACGCAGCGCGGAAACCCCCGCCTGGGCCCAGCTTCGCCGCCTCGACGTCCCGACCCTGGTCACCTGGGGCCGCGACGACCGCGTCAGCCCGGTCGACATGGCGTTGCTCCCGATGCGTGCCCTGCCGCAGGGCGAGGTGCACATCTTCCCGAACTGCGGGCACTGGGTGATGATCGAGCAGAAAGCCGCCTGGGAAGCCACTGTCCTGGCATTCCTCGGCCGCTGATGTTCCGCTGACTGGACTCGGCCGGGGGACCGGCGCACCCGGCGAAATACGGTGACCCGGCCTCCTGCCGAGAACGAAGTGGAGTTCGAAGGACATGAAGAAGAAAATGCCCGCGCTCGTGCCGGCCGAGGACACGACCGTCGATCTCCTCGTCGTCGGCTCGGGAACCGGGATGGCCGCCGCGCTCGCGGCCCACGAACGCGGACTGTCCACTTTGGTCGTCGAGAAGACCGGCTACGTCGGCGGATCGACCGCGCGTTCCGGCGGGGCGTTCTGGATCCCCGGGAACGCCGCGTTGCCGGACCGCTCGGTCGCCGACGCGGGCACCTACCTGAACGCCGTGATCGGCGACTCGGCCCCGGCCGAACGCGGCCGCGCCTACCTCGAGCACGGCGCCGCCGCCGTCGACATGCTGCGCCGCACCACTCCCATGCGGTTCTTCTGGGCCAAGGGCTATTCCGACTACCACCCCGAGGAACCGGGCGGCCGTGCGGAAGGCCGGACGTGCGAATGCCGCCCGTTCAACGCCTCCGTCCTCGGCGACGAGCGCCCCAGGCTGCGTCCCGGCGTGATGGAAGCGCCGGTCCCGATGCCGGTCACCGGCGCGGACTACAAGTGGATGAACCTGGTGGCGCGCAAGCCGCTCAAGGCGCTGCCGCGGATCTTCGCCCGGGCCGCGCTGGGCATCGGCGGCATGCTGATCGGCCGCGACTACCTGGCGGGCGGGCAAGCGCTTGCGGCCGGGATGTTCGCGGGCGTGCTGCGCGCGGGCATTCCCGTGTGGACAGAGACCGCCCTCGTCCGCCTGCTGCGCGACGGCGACCGGGTCACCGGAGCCGTTCTGCGGCAAGGGGATCGCGAAGTCACCGTGCAGGCCCGGCGCGGTGTCGTCCTGGCCACGGGCGGCTTCGACCACGACGTCGAGGCACGGCACAAGTTCCAGTCGCCGCGGCTCGGCGAGTACAGCCTGGGTGCGGAAGGCAACACCGGCGACGGTATCCTGGCCGGCCAGGAACTCGGCGCGGGCACCGCTTTGCTGGACCAGGCCTGGTGGTTCCCCGCCTTCGCCCCAGTGCCAGGCGGCGCCCCGGCGGTCATGCTCGCCGAACGTTCGCTGCCAGGTTCGTTCATCGTCGACCAGACCGGGAAACGGTTCATCAACGAGGCGACCGACTACATGTCGTTCGGGCAGGAAATCCTGGCGCGCGACCGAGCCGGGACGCCGGTCGAGGAGATGTGGCTGGTTTTCGACCAGCGCTACCGCGACAGCTACATCCTCGCCGGCCGCTGCTTCCCCCGGCAGCCGCTCCCGGAATCGTGGTACCGGGCAGGAATCGCCCACAAGTCGGACGACCTCGGCGCACTCGCCCGGGCGATCGGCGTTCCGGCCGATTCCTTCCAGGACACCTTCCAACAGTTCAACACTCTCGCCACCGCCGGACGCGACACCGCCTTCGGCCGCGGAGACAGCGCGTACGACCGTTACTACGGCGACCCCACGATCGCCCCCAACCCAAACCTGGCCCCGCTGCGCCGCGCCCCGTACTACGCGGTCAAGGTGGTCCTGAGCGACCTCGGCACGTGCGGGGGATTGGTCGCTGACGAACACGCCCGAGTCCTGCGCGAGGACGGCACCGTGGTGGAAGGCCTGTACGCGATCGGAAACACCGCGGCGAACGCCTTCGGCGCGTCGTACCCGGGCGCGGGCGCGACGATCGGGCAGGGTGTGGTGTACGGGTACATCGCCGCTCTGCACGCGGCGGGCGCGTCTTCGTAACGTCCTTTGTGGACCGGGCGGGTTTCGCGTCCGGTCCACAAAGGACTACTTGGGGAGCCGGGTCAATCCGCTCAATGCCAGCCGCAATCCGCGCGCTTCCCACCGTTCGATGTCCGCGAAGTCATCGGACCCGCCGTTCTGTACCCACTGGATCAGTGCGTGCCGCATGGTCTGGATCACCAGCAGCGCCGGGAGTTCGCGCAGGAACGGATCCTCGTCGAGCTCGTAATACCGCGCCAGAAACCGCGTCACCGCCTCGCTGAGCCCCTCGCACCACTCCACGAACCGGAGCCGGTACTGCGGCGTGTTGACGATCAGCGTCATGATCTGGTGGTCGTACTCCGGCACCTGCCGCCGGTTCAGTTCCGTGGTGAGCGCGGCGGTCAGGACCTCGACCGGGTCCGCGTCGTCCGGCGCGTCCTCGAGCCCCTGGAGGATGACGCGTTCGCTGCGGCGCAGCAGCGGCATCAGGACGTCCTCCTTGACCGGGAAGTGCCGGTGGAACGTCCGCGGGTTGATCCCGACGATCTCGCAGATCCGCTCGACAGTGACCGCCGTGTGGCCCTCGGCCACGAACAGGTCGCGTGCGGTGAGCGCGATGCTCATCCGCAGCTCCTCGGCCCGGCGCTCGGTGAGGGTCTGCCGTTTCGGCTCCGTCACCAGGACTCCCTCCCTGTCGCGTGCATGGACCGTAGCCGCCCGGACGCGCCTGGTGCTGCCCGCTGACCGCTCTGCGGAACAACGTGCCGTCCGGCCACGGGTGTCAGAATATGACACGTTCGGGCGCGGCTCGCGGCGATCCTGCTACGCTCGGGTGTGATGAACGACTACTCGTGCAGATCGGAGGTTCCGTTCGCCCCGGGTGAGTGCTGATGCACCCATTCCCCGCGAACGAGAATCCTCGTCTTCTTTCCTGGACGCGCGTGCGACAGTTCGCCGTGCCGCCGTCGATGATCGAGTCAGCGACTGCCCGCCGGGCCGCGGGCGACTGGGCCGGAGCCTGCGCGGCCGCCCGCGTCGACGTGGATCTGAACCTGCGAACGGCAAGCCGGGCTCACGGCGCTGGGCCGGCCGCGCAGATCCGCTGTGGACTTACCCTCCGTGAGCCTGGCTCATCGAGGTGGCGGATTGCGCCACCTGGCCCAGTGGTAGCGGGGGCAACAGCGGGTATCCCCACCCCATGAACCGGATCGCCGCCAAGGTCGCCCGAGGCGAAAAGACCGACACCGCCCAGCTGCTCGGCCGGGCCGGAATGGCCTGTTACGCGCTCGTGCACCTCATCCTCGCCTACCTCGCGCTGCGGGTCGCCTTCGGCAGCGGCGGACAGCCCGACCAGAAGGGCGCGTTGCAAGAGGTCGGGTCGACGGCGTTCGGCCAGGTCCTGCTGTGGGTGCTCGCGGCCGGGCTCGTCGCGTTCGGGTTGTGGCAGTTCCTGATGGCCGCGACCGGATACACCTGGACCAGCGGCGGAAAACGGACGCGCAAACGGTTCGGCGCCGCCGCGCGAGGAATCGTCGTGCTCGCGATCGGCGCCACGGCCTTCCGCCTCGCTGCGGGCCAGGGCGGCGGCGGTTCGAGCGATCAGACCCAGCAGGAATTCACCGCGAAGCTGCTCCAGTTGCCCGCCGGTCCCGCACTCGTGGTGGCCGCCGCCGCGATCGTGCTCGGCGTCGCCGTCGCGGCCGGGGTCAAGGGCGTGAAGCAGACTTTCCTCGAGGATCTAGACCTAGCTGGGCTGCCCGGCAAGACCCGCCGTTGGGTCGGATGGCTGGGCAGCACCGGATACCTGGCGAAGGCGGTCGTTTTCGCGGTGACCGCGTTCCTGCTGGGCTACGCCGGTTTCCGCTCCGACGCGAAACAGGCGGGCGGGTTGGACGCCAGCCTGAAAACCCTCGCCGCCCAGCCGTTCGGCGCGGTGCTGCTGACGGTGGTGGCGCTCGGGCTCGCGGCGTTCGGTGTTTATTGCCTGGCTGCGGCGTGGGCGCATCGGCGCTGAGGGGGTGCCTGCGACCAGGTCCGCGACGTCGCTCGCCGCGTCCCCGTTCGGCGCGTTTATCGTCTGGCTCCGGCGTTGACGGGCCTGGCGGTCAGGGAGCGCCTGCGAGCAAGTCCACGACATCCTCGCCCCGCCCCCGCTCAGCGAACCGCCGCCGTTGCCGGTCCGCGCCGCAGCCCTCGGCGCACAGCTGTGCCGTCGCCTCCTGCGCGAACTCCAGATCCCCGGCCGATTCCAGCGCGGACGACGTCACCTCGATCAAATCCGCGAGCACCGCCTTCGCCGGGGCCAAATCGCCACTCCGCGGGTGCGGGCAACAACCGCTGATGCCGTCCCGCGACGCGCGCCAGAGGTGGGCTCGCAGCACCTCGTTCGGCAGGTCCGGCGGGGGATCGTCGTCCGCCAGTGCGGTGGCGACCAGGCCTCGCGCGAGCACTCCCAGCAAGACCGCCTCCTCGGGCGTCGCGGCGACGTCGGCGATGCGGAACTCGATCGTCGGCTGCTTCTCCGAGAGCCGGGCGTCCCAGTAGACCATCCCGCGGTCGAGGATCGCGCCCGAGCGCAGCCACGCGTCGACGACGCCTTCGTACTCGTCGAGCGACGCGAACCGCGGCGGCGGGCCGGCCGAGGGCCAGCGGCTCCATTGCTGGTAGCGCCAGCTGCGGTAACCGGTGTCGTAGCCGTCGGCGATCGCGGAACTTGCCGTCACGGTCAGCAACGCCGGCAGCCACGGCCGGATCCGCCCGAGCACCTGGATGCCGGTCTCCTTGTCCGGGATCGCGACGTGCACGTGACACCCGCAGGTCAGCGACGTCCGCGCGGTCGCCCCGAAATGCTCGCCGATCCGCTCGTAGCGCGGACTCGGCGTGACATCCGGCAACCCCTCCTCCGACACCGGCGGCGAGGCCGCGGGCAGCAACCGGCGGTTCTGCCGCCGCGCGGCCGCCGCCAGGTCTTCGCGCAACTCGCGCAGCCGCTGCAGCGCCTCGCCACGGGTCCGGCAGACGTCGGTCGCGATCTCGGCCTGCGCCCGGGTCAGTTCGTGCTGCAGTTCGCCGTTGTCGCCGCCCGTTTCCGCGGCGCGGTCGACGACGTCGTCCGCCTGGGCCAGCCGGCCGTCGCGGTCGACGACGAAGAACTCCTCCTCGATGCCGAAGGTCAGCTCGTCGCCGGTCTGGTCGTTCACCGAGGTTCTCCTGGGGTCGGGGGCATCGGAGTACCCCGGCGGCCTCGCGCGCAAACGACGTTTTCCCGGCCCGGAAAAGGGTAATCCGCGGAACAAGAAACGGCGGGCGGGGCGACCCTGCGCTGCCCGCGCCCGGACCGCACTGGGAGGACCCCGATGTCGACCGACGCGATCGTGCTGCTCAAGAACGACCACAAGACGGTGGAGAAGCTTTTCAAGGAGTTCGAGAAAGCGGGCGACAAGGCCCACAAGAAAAAGCGCCGCATCGTCGACTCGATCATCGAAGAACTCACCATTCACGCCTACATCGAGGAAGAGATCTTCTACCCGGCGGCCAAGGAAGCCGTGCCGGAGACCAAGGACCACGTCCTGGAAAGCGTCGAGGAGCACCACGTCGTGGTGTGGATGCTGTCGGAGCTGCTCGACCTGGACCCGGAGGACGAAACCTTCGACGCGAAGGTGACCGTCCTGACCGAAAACGTCCGCCACCACGTCGAGGAAGAAGAGGACGAGTGGTTTCCGGAGGTCCGCTCGGCCATGGGTCGCAAGCAGTTGCGGGAATTGGGGCAGCGGATGATCGACGCGCGGCCGGACGCGCCGAAGAATCCGCTGAAACTGCAGAGCGCCACGGCCTGAGCTGGGCACCCGAGTAGGTCCACAAAGGACAAAATCAGGTGAGTTTGCCGTTGGCGACAAGCGAATCCTTCAACGCCCCCGTGGCCGTAGTGAGCGCCTTGGTCGCGGTCCCGACATCGATGCTGTCGTCCCACGTGCTCATCACCGCGACCGCGAACGTCCGCGACCCGGTCCGGACCAGACCGGTCGTGTTGAGCACCCGCCGCCCCTCCGACGTGCCCCAGCCCTGTTTGATCGCCCACGTCGCACCGGGGAAGGCGCGCGGGATCCCGAAATGCTGGTCGAACCCGTCGGCGGCGGTGAGCGGGGCGCTTTCCAGCGCCTCGGTCAGAAAATCGCGTTCGTCGGCGGACCGTGCCGAGGTGATGTGCCGGTACACCGTGACGACGTCCTCCGGCGACATCTTCGTCGACCCCCACTGGCCGGGATCGTCGGGCGGCGAAGTGTGCGTGAGCCCCAGCTTCCCGGCCTGCCGCCGGACGATGGCCGGTCCGCCGAGTTGCTGCCAGAACCGGCTGGCGACCCGGTCGTCGCTGGCCGCGAGCATGGCGTGGACGGCGTCGGCCTCGCTGTCTTCGGGGACGCCGGACCGGTCGAGGAGATCAAGCGCGATGAGCAGTTTCACCACCGACGCCGTCGGCTGCGGCTGATCGGCCTTCCAGCCGACCTCCACCGCGCACGCGTCGAGGTCGACGACCTCCATCTCGAGCCGGGGGTCGTTCCCGTTGCTCAGCAACGCTTTCCGGGCGTCCGCGACGGCTCCGGGGTGCTTGCCCGCCGTCGAAGCCGGGGCCGTTCCGCACGCGGCTTGCCAGTCGGTGCCGCCGGAGTCGGCGGCCAGGCAGATCGCGGCGACCAAACCTCCCGCGACGGCGAGCGCGGCGAGCCCCACGAGCATCTTCATCGATGCGCACTCCTTCGGCAACGGTCCGCTTCTGCGGGAAGCGGGAGCGCTCCGAAGGTAGGGAGACCGGGGGACGGACAGGATCGTCCGAAAAGTCCGTCCATTCAGGCCAGTCGGCGGGCAACCCCGTCCGGGCATCGGCCATCTGGCCGACCCGCGCCGCGCTGACCTGCGCCGACCCGGCCGTCGACAGGGGTGCGGCGACGGCGGTCGAGGGTGCGCACAAAGCGACGGCGGCGAAAGCCGGAGGACGTTCAGGCACCTGCGCCTGCCCGATCATCCCTCTTCGCCGTCGTCGTTCCCGGGGTTTCGCTCAATCGGTTTCCGGCTGCTGCCACGCCCTTCCGGCTCGCTGGGCGGCCAGCTGGATCTCGTCGCCGACCTCCTGCCAGTTCTGGTCCGTCGGGTCGTGGTCGCCGATCCACGTGCGCCGCGGCGTCGCGAGCGAGCCGCCTGCCTGCTGCGGTTGTTCTGTCATCTGAGTCATGATTCCTCCGTCTCCGGGTGAAGACCAGCGGGGATTACCCCTTCCGGGGCCCCTGAAACGGGTCGTTGTTTGAGATCGGCCCGGCTGGGTAAGCGGGGCGGGTGGCCGATCATTCCCGCGCACCAGTGCTCGAGGCGATCCGGCGGTTCCGCGCGTCCGGGCACGTGTCCTTCCTGCCGCCCGGGCACAAACAGGGCCGCGGCGCCGACCCCCGGCTGACGGAGATCGTCGGCCGCGACGTGTTCGCCTCGGACATCATCCTGATGAACGGGCTCGACGACCGGGCGCTCACCCGCGGCGTCCTGAACGAGGCCGAAGACCTCATGGCGGACGCGGTGCACGCGGACCGCGCGTTCTTCTCGACCTGCGGCAGTTCGCTGTCGGTCAAATCGGCGATGCTGTCGGTCGCGGGTCCGGGCGAAGAACTGCTGATTTCCCGGAACGTGCACAAATCCGTGGTCGCCGGGCTCATCCTGAGCGGCGTCCGGCCGGTGTGGGTGTCCCCGCGCTGGGACCGGACCCTGCACTTCGCCCATCCGCCCGGTCCGGAAGAAACCGAGGCGGCCTTCGCGGAACACCCGGCAGCGAAGGTAATGCTGCTGATCACGCCGACCGATTACGGGTCCTGCGCGGACATCCGCGGCGTCGCGCGGATCTGCCACGAACGCGGGGCGCCGTTGATCGTCGACGAAGCCTGGGGCGCGCACTTCCCGTTCCACCCGGACCTGCCGGCGTGGGCGATGGACGCGGGCGCCGACCTGTGCGTGACGAGCGTGCACAAGATGGGCGCGGGCCTGGAACAGGGCTCGGTCTACCACCTGCGCGGCGACCTGGTCGACGCCGACGTGCTCGCCATGCGCGCCGACCTGCTCGACACGACCAGCCCGTCGTCGCTCGTCTACGCCGGACTCGACGGCTGGCGACGGCAGATGGTCGAGTACGGAAAAGGCCTGCTCGACACCGTGCTGGAGCTGGCCGCGGACACGCGGAAGCGGCTGGCCGGAATCGCCGGGATCACCGTGCTGGGCGACGCCGAACTCCTCGGCCCCGGCCGGGCGGACGACCGGGACCCGCTGAAAATGCTGATCGACGTGTCCGGCCTCGGCTGCTCCGGCTACGACGCGAACCACTGGCTGCGCGAACACCAGCGGGTCGACGTCGGCCTTTCCGACCATCGCCGGATCGCCGCCCAGCTGACCGTCGGCGACGACGAGGAGACGGCTGCCCGCCTGGTCGAGGCGCTGCAAGCGTTGTCCGATCACGCCGATGAGCTGCCCCGCGCGAAATCGGTGGACCTGCCCGCACCCGAGGACCTGGAACCGGACCAGGCCATGCTGCCGCGCGACGCCTTCTTCGGCCCGGCCGAACAGATCCCGGTCGAGAAAGCCGCCGGACGGATCGTCGCCGAAACGATGAGCCCGTACCCGCCCGGCGTCCCGGCCGTGCTGCCCGGCGAGGTGCTGACCCGGCCGATGCTCGACTATCTGCGGAGCGGGGTGGCCGCGGGTATGTTCCTGCCCGATCCGGTGGATCCGTTGCTGCGCGGCGTGCGGGTCGTCGCCCGCTGAGATTGCCTCCGCCGGACGCGGGTAATCCCGGGCCCATGACGGAATGGGACAACCGGCTGCCCGTCGTGCGCGACCTCGACGAACTGGTCTCGGCGTTCCGCCGGGCCGGCGAGGACGAACTGTACGTCCGGTGGTCGCGCGGCCCGGACGCGGACCTGCGCTCCGGCGAGGAAAGCCGCGACGGGCTCACCGGGATGCTGCTGCCGGGACTGTCGGCGAACTCGCTGGCCCGGCAGCCGTGGTGGCGCGGCCGCTCGCTCCGGCTGTGGCTGGCCCGCCGCCTGCACGACTACCAGCACCTGCGCGAACGCGGCGGCCCCGGCGTGCGTCCGTGGCTGTTGCGGGGCAGGGAGATCGCGCGGGGCCCGGACAACGAGCCGCTGGTCGTGGACGCGGAGCCGCTGGCCTGGATCGAGGACGCCGTCATGCACGAAGCGCTGCGGCTGGTCGAACGGGAAGCTCCTGCGGACTGGGGCTCGATGGACCGGCAATCGTGACCTGCCACCGCGTCGCGGACCGGTCGTGAGGGGAACCCTGCGGGAATCAGATTCCGTCAGGGTTCCCCTCACGGACTTCTGCGGAACTCAGCCGACCGTCGACGTCCGCACGATCAGCTCCGGCTGCAGCCGCTCCGATTCCACCTCTTGCCCGGCCAGCTTGCGCAGCAGCGTCGCCAGCGCCCGGCGTCCCATCTCGTGCATCGGCGACCGGATCGTCGTCAGCGGAATGGAGATCGACGCGGCGAGGGGAGTGTCGTTGTAGCCGACCAGCGCGACGTCCTCGGGGATCTGGAGTCCCTTGTCCCGCAAGGAACCCATCGCGCCGATCGCGGCGAAGTCGTTGGTCGCGAAGATCGCGTCCGGATAGGGCTTGCGCGCCAGCAGCTGATCGGCTGCCTCGCGTCCGGCCGCCGCGTCGAATCCGTTGTAGACGATGCGGTGCGCGGGGATTTCGATGCCGGCCTCGGCGAAGCGGTCGACCAGCCCCTGGGTCCGTTCCTGCGCGGTCGACGCGAACGGGAGCCCGGCGACGATCGCGACGTCCCGGCGGCCGGTCTCCAGCAGATGGTCGGCGATCAGCCGCCCGCCCGCCGGGTCGTCGCAGGTGATCGAGACGTGCCTGCCGAGCCTGCGCGAGGTCAGCACGAACGGGACGCCGGTTTCGGCGAGGCCGTCGAGGAACGTGTCGTCGGAGTGCGCGTCGCCGAAGATCAGCCCGTCCACCCGGCGGTCCAGCATCTGCTGGGTGCGCTGGCGCTGCAGTTCCGGGTTGTCGAGCGAGTTCGTGACGTAGGTCGAGATCCCGGCCTCGGTCGCGGCCTCGTCGATGCCCTCGTAGATCGTCGCCAGCACGAAGTCCTGCAGCCGGGGGACCAGCACGCCGATCACGTTCGACCGGGCGGTGCGCAGGCTCGCGGCGTGCGGATTGCGGCGGTAGCCGTTGCGCTCGGCCGAGTCGAGGATCGCCGCGACCTTCTCCGGCGACGCCCAGCGCTCCGGATGCTCTTCAGCCGGATTGAGCACCCGGGACACCGTCGTCACGCTGACGCCCACGTCCTCGGCGATCATCCGCTGGGTGAAGGGCCGCACGGTCGCGGGCATCTGCCTCCTGTCGTCGGGCTTCAGTATGCCCGGCCCGCGCGCACCTCGCCACAAACGATTGACACAAACGATTGACTCAAACGTTTGTGTAGCTCACACTCAACGCTCATGACGCACATCGTGGTCCTGGCCACCGGGGGCACCATCGCCTCCCGCACGGGTCCCGGCGGGGCCTCGGTCGCCGCCGACGGAGCCGGCGCGCTGCTCGCGGCGGCCGGGCAAGACCCCTCGGTCAAGGTCGAACCGGTCGACGTGCTGCGGGAGAACTCGTTCAACCTGACCCTGGAAGACCTGGCCTCGATCGCCGAAGCGGTGCGCGCCCAGCTGGCCCGCCCCGAGGTGGACGGCATCGTCCTCACCCACGGCACCGACACGATCGAGGAGACGGCGTTCCTGCTGGACCTGGTCCACGACGACGACCGGCCGGTGGTGCTCACCGGCGCGCAGATCGCGCCCGACCGAGACGGCTCCGACGGGCCCCGCAACCTGCGGCAGGCGATCGCCGTCGCGGCCGCGCCCGAGGCCCGCGGGCTCGGCGTGCTGGTCTCGTTCGCCGGCGAGCTTTTCGCCGCGCGGGGCCTGCGAAAGGCGCACACCCTGCTGCCGCAGCCGTTCGCCGCGCAGTCCGGCGGACCGATCGGGCAGGTGCTCGACGACGGCCCGCTGATCACCGCCCGGCCGGTCCGGTCCGCGCCGCTTCCGTTGCCCGGTCCCGGATTCGGCTCGCTCCGCGTCGAAACGCTGACCCTCTCGCCCGGCGCGACCCCGGAACTGCTCGACCACCTCGTCGAGCAGCGGACGCCCGGGATCGTGCTGGCCGGGACCGGTTCCGGGAACCTCAACCGCGGCTACCTGCGCTCGCTGCGCGCGGCCGTCGACGCCGGGACCGTCGTGGCGCTGTCGAGCCGGGTCCCGTTCGGACCGGGCGCCGCCATCTACGGCAGCGGCGGCGCGGTCGACGCGATCGCCGCCGGCGCGGTCCCGGCGACCGCCCTCCCGTTCACGCAGACGCGGATCCTGCTCGCGCTGCTGCTGTCCCGTTTTCCCGCCGACGCCGCCGCCGACCGGCTGCGGCGCCGCGCGAACCGTGAGAAAGGAATCTGAGCATGGCCAAGGAAATTTTCGTCGCCTTCGGCATCGACGTGGACGCCGTCGGCGGCTGGCTCGGGTCGTACGGCGGCGAGGACTCGCCGGGCGACATCTCGCGCGGCATCTTCGCCGGCGAGGTCGGCGTGCCGCGGCTGAACCAGCTGCTCGCTCGCTACGGCCTCCCGGCGACCTGGTTCTGGCCCGGCCACTCGATCGAAACCTTCCCCGAGCAGTTCGAGCAGGTGGTCGCCGCGGGCCACGAGATCGGCCTGCACGGCTACAGCCACGAGAACCCGATCGCGATGACCCGCGCGCAGGAATCGGAGATCCTCGACTACTGCCTGGAGCTGATCCAGGCGCGCACCGGCACGCGGCCGACCGGCTACGTCGCGCCGTGGTGGGAATTCTCGCCGGTCACCAACGAACTGCTGGTGGAGCGCAAGATCCGCTACGACCACTCGCTGATGCACCGCGACTTCACGCCGTACTACGTCCGGGTCGGCGACTCCTGGAGCAAGATCGACTACGACAAGCCGGCCTCGACCTGGATGAAGCCGCTGGTCCGCGGCGCCGAGACCGACCTGGTCGAGATCCCGGCCAGCTGGTACCTCGACGACCTGCCGCCGATGATGTTCGTCAAGTCCAGCCCGAACAGCCACGGCTTTGTCAACCCGCGCCACCTCGAAGAGATCTGGCGCGACCAGTTCGACTGGGTCTACCGCGAACTCGACTACGCGGTCTTCACCTTCACCGTGCACCCGGACGTGTCCGGCCGCCCGCAGGTGCTGCTGATGCTGGAGCGGCTGATCGAGCACATCAACGGGCACGAGGGCGTCCGCTGGGCGACCTTCGACCAGATCGCGCAGGACTTCCAGGCGCGTTTCCCGCGCACCGCCTGACCCGGCTCACGACAGGAGCGTCCAGATGACCACCCCAGCACCCGGGAGCGGGCTGCCCGCCGTCTCGGTCAAGGAGACCAGACGGGCGACCAAGATCGCCTTTTTCGCCTGGGCCGTCGCGGTCTACGACTTCATCATGTTCGGCACGCTGCTGCCCCGGATCTCCGACAGTTTCCACTGGGACGCGAGTTTCGCGCTGCTGGTGTCCACTTTGGTCAGTGTCGGCACCTTCGTCGTGGTGCTGGCGGTCGGCCCGCTGGTCGACCGGCTCGGCAGGCGCAAGGGCATGATCATCTCGGTCGGCGGCACCGCGTTGTCCTCGGCCGCGACGGCCGCGACCGCGGGCGCCGCGAGCCTGGTCGGCGTCCGCGGGATCAGCGGCCTCGGGCTCGCCGAGCAGTCGGTGAACGCGACCTACCTCAACGAGCTCTACGCGCTGACCGAGGATCGGAAGATCAAGCGCCACCAGGGTTTCGTCTATTCGATCGTGCAGACCGGATGGCCGCTCGGCGCGCTGCTGGCGGCCGCGTTCGTCGGCCTGATCACCGCGGTCTTCGGCCCCGGCAGCTGGCGGATCGCGTTCCTGCTGGCGACGATCCCGGCGTTCGTCGTGGCACTGTTGTGCCTGCGGCTGAAGGAAAGCCCGCAGTTCGTCGCCCAGCAGACGCTGCGGCGGCTGCGCAAGGAGGGCCGCGGCGACGAGGCGTCGGCCTTCGCCGCGCGGGTCGGGCTCGAGGAGCAGCACGCGGCGCCGTTCAAGCGGATCTTCTCCGGCAAGCACCTGCGGAACACGATCATGCTGTCGCTGGCCTGGCTGGTGAACTGGTTCGGCATCCAGACCTTCTCGGTGCTCGGCACGACGGTGCTGGAATCCGGCAAGCACATCTCGGCGGGCAACGCGCTGGTGCTGGTCGTGGTGTCGAACCTGGTCGGCGCGCTCGGCTACCTCACGCACGGCTGGCTGGGCGACCGGTTCGGCCGCAAGAAGGTGATCGTGACCGGCTGGCTGCTGGCGGGCGTCTTCTTCGCCGCGATGCTGGTCGGCCCGGAGAACCCGGCCTACGTGCTGGTCACGTACATGCTGGGGCTGTTCTTCCTGCTCGGCCCGTACGCCGCGATCATGTTCTTCCAGGCCGAGTGCTACGACACCGACTGCCGCGCGACCGGAAGCACGTTCATCGGCGCGATGAGCCAGCCCGGCGCGATCGTCGGCGGCCTGATCCTGACCGGACTGGTCGCGGACGCGATGTCGTTCTCCACGGCCGCGCTGCTGGTCGGCGCGCTCGGGACGTTCGCGTCCGGCCTGATCATGCTGGGCACCAAGACAGTGACCCCCGACGCCGGGGCCGCGGTGCGCCCGGCCGGAACGAAAGCGGAAGCGGCATGACGGCGGTTTCGGTCATCAGCGGCGCGGCGTCCGGCATCGGCCGGGCCGCCGCGATCCGGCTGGCAGCGCGCGGCGACCGGGTCGTGATCGGAAGTTTCCCCGGTGACCCGCACGATCCGGAGGAAACGCTGGCCGGGGTCGAGCAGGCGGGCGGCACCGGGCTGATCGTCGAACTCGACGTCAGCCAGACCGAGTCCGCGCGAGCCTTCGTGACCGCGGCCCTGGACGCCTTCGGCCGGGTCGACCACGTGATCGCCAACGCGGGAATCCTGCGCCGCGCCGCCTTCGACACGATGACGGACGACCAGTGGGACGAAGTCCTGCAAGTCGACCTGCACGGCGTGATGCGGCTGGCCCGGGCGGCGGCACCGCACCTGCGCGAGGGCGGTTCGATCGTGGCCATTTCGTCGATCGCCGGCGGGGTGTACGGCTGGGCGGAGCACGCGCACTACGCCACCGCGAAGGCAGGCGTGCTCGGGTTGATCCGCAGTCTCGCGGTCGAGTTCGGCCCGCGCGGGATCCGGGCGAACGCGATCGTCCCGGGCCTGATCGAGACGCCGCAGTCGCTGGACGCGGCCAATTCCCTTGGCCCCGAAGGACTTCGCCGGGCCGGTGCCACGATCCCGTGGGGCCGGGTCGGGAGGCCGGAGGAGATCGCCAGCGTCATCGAGTTCCTCAGCTCGGAGGCGGCTTCGTATGTCAGCGGCCAGGCGATCACGGTCGACGGCGCGCTCACCGTCGCGATGCGGGATTGAGCCCGTGATCGCTTGCGCACCACCGAAACCGGAAGGAATCCGCCCATGATCGACCCCAGTCCGCTCGCCGGCCGGACCGCGCTGGTCACCGGCGCGGCGAGCGGCATCGGCCGCGCGATCGCCGAGCACTTCGTCGGAGCCGGAGCGACCGTCGTGCTGGCCGACGTTCAGCCGCAGGTCACCGAACGCGCGGCCGAACTCGGCGCGACCGGTGCCGTGGTGATGGACGCGTCCGACGAACAAGCGGTCGCGGACGGCGTCGCCGAGGCGACCCGTCTGCTCGGCCGGATCGACGTCCTGGTGACCTCGCACGGGTTGCTGACCGAGGCTCCCGCCGACACGATGCCGCTCGAGACCTGGCAGCAGACCATCGACATCGACCTGACCAGTGTCTTCCTGCTCAACCGCGCAGTGCTGGGCCCGATGCTCGAACGCGGCGACGGACGGATCATCAACGTCGCGTCGCAGCTGGGCATCAAGGGCGGCGTCGGTCTCGCGCACTACGCCGCCGCGAAGGCCGGGGTGATCGCGATGACCAAGTCGATCGCCCTGGAAGCGGCGAGCCGAGGCGTGCTGGTCAACGCCATCGCTCCCGGCCCGGTAGAAACGCCGCTGCTGGCCGGAATCAGCGACAACTGGCGCTCGGCGAAAGCCGCGGAACTGCCCCTCGGCCGCTTCGGCAGGGTCGAGGAAATCGCGCCGACCGCCGTCCTGCTCGCCTCCAACCCCGGCGGCAACCTGTATGTCGGCCAGGTGCTCGGCCCGAACAGCGGCGACGTGATGCCCTGATGTGCGGCAGTTGCGGGACTGTCAGAACGGACTGGCTCACCGGCGTGCTGTCGGGAAGCTACGCCCGCACCGTCGTCGCGGCTCGGCTGTCGACACTGCGCCCCGGCGTCCGCGTCACCGCCGGACCGGCCGGCTGGTCCCTCCGATCAGCCGGCCGCCCGGCCCGCTTCCACCCGACCCTGCCGGCCCTGCTGACCGCACTGGGCCCGATACCCGATCCGGCGACGCTGGCCGCGAGCTGGCCCGAACACCGGCCGGTCCCGCTGACCGACCAGCCGGGGCAGGAGTCGACGCGGGTGATCAACGAGTGGCTGGGACAGGCGCTGGCTCGCTCGGCCGTGCCGGGAAACCGGAGCGCTAACGTCAGGGCGTGATTTCCCGCAGCGGCGGGAGCTATTCGGGTGAGGGGAACACGCATGCGCGCGGTGAAAATCAGGAACGGCGAATTCGAACTCGGCGAGGCGCCCGATCCGGCCGCGGACGGAGACCAGGTCGTGGTCCGGATCCGCGCGGCCGGGTTGAACGCGGCGGACCTGCAGCAGGCCCGAGGCACCTACCCCGCCCCGCCGGGCTGGCCGGAGGACATCCCCGGACTCGAAATCGCCGGGGTGGTCGAAAAATCAGCCACGGCCGTCTGGTCCGCCGGAGACCGCGTCATGGCCGTAGTGGGCGGCGGTGCCCACGCCGAACGCATCGCGGTCCCGACGAGCCTGCTGCTGCCGATCCCGGACTCGGTCGACGACGTCCACGCGGCCGGTTTCCCCGAAGCGTTCAGCACCGCCTGGGACGGCCTGGTCGACCAGGCCGACGTCCGCCCCGGCGACCGAGTCCTGATCACCGGCGCGGCCGGCGGCGTCGGCACCGCGATGCTCCAGGTCGCCGCACTCGCCGGGGCTGATGTCGTCGCGAGCGTGCGCCGCCCGGAGACGCACGCCGCCGTCCAGGCTTTGGTTCCCGACGCGACGGTCGTGACGCCGGAGCAAGAAGAGGAACACGGCCCGTACGACATCGTCGTGGAACTGGTCGGTGGCAAGGATTGCCTGCGCCGCGTGCGGTGGCTCAAGCCGTACGGCCGGATCCTGGTCATCGGAGTCGGCGCGGGCGAGGAGGCGTCCCTGCGCCTGTTCGACCTGATGCGCGCTCGCGGCCGGGTGCTCGGGTCGACGATCCGCGCCCGCAGCACGGTCGAGAAGGCGGTCCTCGCGAGCCGGGTGCGGGAAGGACTCCTGGGCGCACTCGCGGCGGGGCGGCTTACGGTGCCGGTGGACAGCGTTTATCCCCTGGAGCAGGCGCGTGACGCTTATGCCCGGCTGGGTTCGCCGGGCAAGCTGGGCAAAGTTGTTTTGCGGACGGACTGATCGCGGAACTCCCGGAAGAACCGAGCACCGGGTCGGGCATCGACGCCCGACCCGGCGCCGGGGTGTTCAGCGGGTCTTTCTCGGCGCAGTGGGACGCCCGAGCCGGGGAATCGCTGGCATCGGCCTTGTCTGCTGCGCCACCCACGAGATCGCGACCCGGAGCAGTGCCAGCGCGATCTGCCAGGCCAGGTTTTCGTCCATGGTGCCCACCTCGAATCACTCACCTGTCTCAGAGGGAGGGATTTCCGGCGCCTGACACGGCAAACGGGGCCCTGCCGCGGGCCCCGCTCCGAGTGGGCATCCGGTTCGTGCCGTCGCGCCTCACCGGTTCAACGCCGGACGGCGCCGCGGGGATCGTGCCACCGGGCTCAGGCGTCGCCCTTGATCTTCTTCATCGTCAGGTGCGACGTGACCCGCAGGACGCCCGGCAGGCCGGAAAGCTTCCGGGTCTGGAACTCCTCGTACGCGGCGTGGTCGGCGACCGCGACGCGGATGAAGTAGTCGGGGCGGCCGAAGAGGCGGCGGAACTCGATGACCTCCTCGTAGGAGGCGATGGTGTCCTCGAGCGCCTCGATCGTCGCCCGGTCCGTCGCGTAGACCTCGAGGTCGATGAGCGTTTCCAGCCCGCGGCCGACGGTGGCCGGGTCGATCACCGCGCGGTAGCCGGCGATCACGCCGGCGTCCTCGAGGCGCTTGACCCGGCGCAGGCACGGGGGAGGGGTGAGCCCGACGCGTTTGGCGAGTTCGACGTTGGTCAGCCTGCCGTCCTGACGCAGGTGAAACAAAATATCCCGATCCAGCGCATCCAGCCTAACTACATTGCTCACCGACTCATTCTAGCGCCATAATCGGACACCAAATTAGCCGCCGGCTGACGTAGTGTTCCAAGCGTGGAAACCGTCTCGGACCTGGCTGTTCGTGATCGCTCGCCCGCGCTGGCCGCGCTGAAGGACTGCGGGTCCGTCGGGATCGGCCTGGTCCCGCTCGGACTCGCGTTCGGCGCGTTCCTCACCCATTCGGGCCTCGCCTGGTGGTGGGCGACCGTCTTCACCACGTTCATCTACGCGGGCTCGTTCGAGTTCCTCCTCATCGGCCTGGCCGCGACGGCGGCTCCGCTGGCGTCGATCGGGCTCTCGGCGTTCCTGGTCAACGTCCGGCACGTCTTCTACGCGCTGTCCTTCCCGCTGCACCGGGTACGCGGCCGCGGAGCACGCGCGTACAGCACGTTCGCCCTCACCGACGAGGCCTACGCACTGTCCACAACGGACGCCGCCCGCGAATGGAACGGCGCGCGAATCCTGTGGCTGCAACTGTTCCTGCACCTGTTCTGGGTCGGCGGAGCCACCGCAGGCGGCTTGCTCGGCGCGCTGATCCCGAACGGTGTCGTCGGCCTGGACTTCGCCATGACGGCCTTGTTCGTCGTCCTCGCGCTGGACGCCGTCCGCGACCGCAAGGGCGACCTCCCGACCCCCGTCCTCGCCGCACTGAGCGCGGTCGTCGCGCGCGTGGTCTTCCCCGGACAGATGCTGCTGGCGGCGTTCGTGCTGTTCGTCGGAGGCCTGATCGTCCGCGGCCTCGTCGCCGAACGGAGCGTGAGCAATGCCTGACCCCGCCTACCTCCTCGCCGCGGTCGCGGTATCCGCCGCGGTCACGTGGGGCCTGCGCGCGCTCCCGTTCGCCGTCCTGGCCTCGCTGCGCGCAAGCCGCACCGTGCAGTACCTGAGCACCCGCATGCCAGCGGGAGTCATGGTGATCCTGCTGATCTACTGCCTGCGCGACGTGTCATGGACGTCCCCGAGCGCCCTCGCCCCGACCATCGCGCTGGCGGTGACGATCGGGCTGCATCTCTGGCGGCGCAACGCGGTACTGAGCATCGTCGGCGGTACTGCGGTGCATGTTTTGCTGGCTAGCCTGCTTTTCCCGGCGTGAGTCACGGCGTTCAATTGCGTAGCGGATTTCCGTACTACTGCGGACGCGCCCGCGCGGCCGACCCGCGACTGTCGTCCGCATGACCCGATTGATTGTCACCGAGCGGCGCGAGCTCACCGCGATACGCGCCGCGTGGCTTTTCGACGGCACCGGATCCCGGTTGCTCGCCGACCCGCTCGTGGTGCTGGACGGGCCGGTGATCCGCTCGGTCGAGGCCGGTGCGGCGCCGCCCGCGGGCGTGCCCGTCGTCGATCTCGGCGGGGCGACGTTGCTGCCCGGGCTGATCGACACCCATGTCCACTTGGCGTTCGATGCCAGCGCCGACGCCGTGGGCGCGCTCGCCGCCCGCTCCGACGACGAGGCGCTGGCCGCGATGGCGGAGGCGGGCCGGGCCTCGCTGCGGGCGGGTGTGACGACCGTTCGCGACCTGGGCGACCGCAACTACCTGTCCCTGCGGCTGCGCGGCCGGCCGGATCTGCCGACGATTGTCGCGGCCGGACCGCCGATCACCACGCCGTCCGGGCACTGCCACTTCCTCGGCGGGGTCGCCGAGCCGACCGAGTTCGGCGTCCGCAAGGCCGTGCGCGAGCACGTCGAGAACGGGGTGGACGTCATCAAGATCATGGCCAGCGGCGGCACGATGACCCCCGGCACCCGCCAGGAGTGCGCCCAGTTCGACGTTGAGGTGCTGCGCGCGGCGGTCGACGAGGCGCACCGCCACGGCCTGCCGGTCACCGCGCACGCGCACGGAACCCCGGCGATCGCCGACGCGCTGGCCGCCGGGGTCGACGGCATGGAGCACGTGACGTTCTGGTCCGCGGCCGGCGTCGACGTGCGCGAGGACCTGATGGCCGGCATCGCCGCGCGGCGCGTCGTCGTCGGGGCGACGGTCGGCATGGAGCCGGTACCCGGCATCGCACCGCCGCCGGAGATCGCGAGCCGGCTGCCCGCCCTGACGCGCAACCTGCGGCGGCTGCACGAGCTGGGCGCGCCGTTCGTCGCCGGCACCGACGCGGGCATCGCGCCGGTCAAGCCGCACGGTGTTCTCGCGACCGCGCCGGTGATGCTGCGCGGCATCGGCCTCAGCCCGGCCGAAACGCTGCGCGTGATGACGTCCGTGGCGGCCGGGGTGTGCGGGCTCGGGCATCGCAAGGGCCGCGTCGCGCCGGGATTCGACGCGGACCTCCTTGCCGTCGACGGCGACCCGCTGGCCGATCCGGCGGCGCTGCGGCGGGTCGTCGCCGTGTACGCGCGGGGCGGGAAAGTGCTTTCCCACGCCTAGGCGGACCAGCAGGGCGAACCTTATGGTTCTGGGCATGACAGGCGAGTTCGTCGGGAGGGCCCGCGAGGCCGAACTGCTCGCCGCCCGGTTCGACGAGGCGCGGTCCGGGCGCGGCCAGCTCGTCCTGATCACCGGCGAGCCCGGGATCGGTAAGACCCGCCTGGCCCAGGAGACCGCCGCGCGGGCCGCGGCGCTGGGCGTCCCGGTCGGCTGGGGCCGGGCCAGCGACGACGAGGGCAGCCCGCCGTACTGGATCTTCCGACAGCTAGTTCGCGAGCTGGGTGGCACGCTGCCCGCCGCGCTCGCCGAAGGCGACCCGTCGGCCGACTCGGCGACTGCTCGCTTCGAGGCGTTCGAAGCCGTCGCCTGCCAGCTGCGCGACGCCGCCGAGCCGGACGGGCTGCTGCTGGTGCTCGACGACCTGCAGTGGGCCGACGCGGCGTCGCTGGCGTTGCTGGTGCACGCCGCGCGCGGGATGTCGCGGTCGAGGCTGCTGCTCGTGGCCACCTACCGCGACACCGAGACCGGTGGCCGCGAGGCGTTGGTCTCGGCGCTGGCGGCGCTGGCCCACGAAGCCGGACAGTCCCGCGTCCGCCTGGTCGGCCTGCCGCCTTCGGATGTCCAGCGCCAGCTCGAACTCGCGACCGGCGAGGAAGTGTCTCCGGACGTGGCCGCCGTCGTCAGCCGCCGCACCGGAGGCAATCCGTTCTTCGTCAATGAACTGGCCCCGCTGCTCGAAAGCGACACGCTGCCCGACGGCGTGCTCGACACCGTCCGCGCGCGGCTGGCCCGGCTCACCGGCTGCTGCCGAGAGCTGATCGCCATCGCCGCCGCGCTGGGCAGCGAGCCGGCGGCACCGGAACTGGCCGCGGTGACCGACCATCCGGTCGAGGCCGTGCTCGGCGCGCTCGACGAGGCAGGCGCGGCGGGTCTGCTCGTCCGCGGCGATGGCTGGCGTTTTCGCCACGATCTGATCCGGGAAGCCGCGCGAGCCGACCTGCCGACGGCGACCAGCGCCGGAGCGCACGCCCGGATGGCGGCCTGGCTGGCCGCTCGTTCCGACGCCGCCGAGCGGGCCGCGGAAATCGCGCACCACTGGCTGGCGTCGCTGCCGGTGGGGGAGCCGGGCGAGGCCGTCGCGTGGGCGGAGCGCGCGGGCGACCTGGCGCTGGACCGCCTCGCCTGGGAGCAGGCCGCCGATCTTTACCAGCAGGCGCTGGACGCCGGCGCGCCGCTGTCGCCCGGCGACCGGGGACGGTTGTTGCTGCGGCAGGCCACCGCGTTGACCCGCAACGGCGACATCCAGCCCGCCGGAGCGATCCTCGCGCGGGCAGCCGACGCCGCGCGCGAAGCGAGCGACCCGTACGCGCTCGGGTCGGTTTCCCTTGCCATGGAAGGACTTTCCGATCCGTGGGGCGGCTTCCGCGGCGACCGGCTGGCCGCCGAGGCACTGGCCCAGCTGCCCGACGAGGACAGCCCGATGCGCGCCCGGCTTCTCGCGTTGCTGGCGGGCGAGGCCGGATTCGTCGGCGGCGTCGACCCGGAGCGCGTGTCCGGCGAGGCGCTCGCGATGGCGGAACGGCTCGGCGACACCCAGGTGCTCCGCTCGGCGCTGCGGTCCCGGCAGATGGCGCGCTCGGGCCCGGACGGCGTGCACGAACGGCTCGAGCTGGCCGAGCGGATGCACGCGCTCGGCCAGTCCGAACAGGACGACGAGACCACGCTGTGGGGCTGGCTCTGGCGTTTCGACGGGTACATGATGCTCGGCCGGGTCGACGACGCGGAGGCGGCGCTGGGGCCGATGCGGCTGCTGACCGACCGGTTGCGGAGGCCGCTTGCCCAATGGCAGTACCTGCGCGCGGTGGCCGCTGTCGAGGTCGCCCGGGGCCGGTTCGACGACGCCGTCGCGACCGTCCGGAAGTGCGTGCGGCTGATCGAAGGCCGCACGCACGACTCGGTGCGCGGCGTTTCGTTGTTCGTGCTGCTCATGATCGACGGTCTCGTCGGCCGCGGCGACCTGCTCACCGCCGAGGAGTTCGAGCTGTTCGACCGCTACACGCCCGCGTTCGCCTCGCCCGTCTACGCGCTTTATCTGGCGCAGCGGGGCGATTTCGAACGTGCCCGGCGGATCGTGCGCCGCTCCGCCGGCCCGGACGCTTTTCCGCAGCCCGCATTGCTCCCGTCCCTCGCGACGAGGGCCGAACTGGCGGCGATGTTCGGCGAGCCGGAGGTCGCGGCGGACCTGGCCGCGCGCCTGCGACCCGCCGCCGACCTGTTCGTCACCGGAGGCGCCGGGACCGTGACGAACGTCGGCTCCGTACGGACTTACTTGGGGATCGCGGAGGCGACCTGCGGGCGACTGGACGAGGCCGTCCGCGAGATCCGGCTCGGGATCACCGCCAACGACACGGCCGGCATAGCGCCGCACGCCGCCCACGCCCGGTTCGAGCTGGCCCAGGTGCTGGCGCGCCGCCGTCGTCCGGGCGACGTCGAGGAAGCCGCCGCGCTGTGCGCGACCGCGACGTCGTCGGCCGCACGGCTCGGGATGGCACCGCTGCGACGGCGCGCCGACGAACTGGCGGCGACCCTCCGCGGCGACGCACCCGCCGGGCTGACGCCGCGCGAAGCCGAGGTCGCGGCGCAGGTCGCGCAAGGGCTGACGAACAAGCAGATCGCCGCGCTGATGCACATTTCCGAGCGCACGGCGGAAAGCCACGTCCAGCACATCCTGGGCAAACTGGGCCTGGCCAACCGCACCCAGATCGCCGCCTGGTCCGCCCAGCGCTCCTGACCCGGTTTTCCGTACCGGCTTTCCGTATCAGCACGGATTCGCACGGCGCGCGCCGCTGACACCTTGGTCGCAGGCCGCCGCGGACCGCGACGCCGGCATCGACGAAGGGGAGCCACCATGACCACGCCCGCCGGACGGAACGCCCAGCAGAACTACCAGCGGCAGGTGCAGCAGAACAGCAGCACCTTCGCCCGCAACGCCGCCTACCACGCCCAGCTCAACCGGCGGCGCGGTTCGGGAGGACTGGCCCGCGGGCTGCTCGGATTCCTCTTCTCGCTGGTGTTCATTGCGATCGCCGTCGGGGTGTTGCTGGTGGTCCTGGCCACCGCGCAGCCCGAGTGGTTCGAGCACGTCAAGAACTGGTTCTGAGGAGTCGGTCGCGACCTGCCGCGGCCTCCGTTAAGTCAGCTGATTGACTTAACGACTCGGGTTCGCCATGATCGTGCCGGTTGCCGGTTGCGAGCAGGAGGTTGCGATGCCCGAAAGCGACGTGGAGCAGTTGCCGCGGTTTCCCTTCGAGCAGCCGGGGGCGTTGGAGCCTCCGGCTGAATGGGCGGAGCTGCGCGCGGGATGCCCGGTCGCGCGGGTCGCGTTGGCGAGCGGGGACGAGGCGGCGCTGATCACCCGGTACGCCGATGTGAAAACCGTGCTCTCGGACCGGCGGTTCACCCGTCCGACCCCGGCCGACGACGCGGCGCGGGTCGCGGACACCGAAAGCGGCGGGGTGTTCAACAGCGAGATGGCGACAGTGATCCCGCAGCACGGTCCGGCGCATCTGAATTGGCGACGGATGATCGGGAAGTGGTTCACGGCTAAGCGGATGAACGCGTTGCGGCCGGGGATCGCGGCGATGGCGGAGCAGCTAGTCGGCGAGATGGTCGCGAAGGGCGGTCCGGCGGATCTGAAGGCGGGGCTGGCGTTTCCGCTGCCGGTGTGGGTCATCTGCGACATGCTCGGCGTCCCGGACGCCGACCGCGACCGGTTCGCGCACTGGTCGGACGTCATGCTCAGCATGACCCGCTACACCCAGGAAGAATTCGACGCCGCGCAAGCGGACTTCGGCCGGTACATGGGCGCGCACATCGCGGCGAAACGCGCAGAGCCGGGGGAGGATCTGCTCAGCGCGCTGATCACCGACACCGACGCGGACGGGCAGCATTGGTCGGACGCGCTGCTCACCGCGACCGGCATCGGGTTGTTGATCGCGGGACACGAGACGACGGCGAACATGATCGCGAAGATGGTCGCGATGCTGCTGTCCGACCGCACGCGGTGGGAGGAACTGCTCGCCGACCCGTCGCTGGTGCGCACCGCGGTCGAGGAAACGCTGCGGCTGGACGCGAACGCGGGCGTGGGCATGTCGCGGTATCTCACAGAGGATTTCGAGGTCGCCGGAACCGTGCTTCCCAGCGGTACCACCGCGATGTGCAGCATGGCCGCGGCCAACCGCGACGAGACCGCCTTCGCCGATGCCGCCGTCATGGACCTGCACCGCAGCCCGAACCCGCACCTGGCATTCGGCGCCGGCGCACACGCGTGTCTGGGACAGCCACTGGCGCGCACCGAACTCCAGGTAGCCCTCGAAGTACTGCTGCGAATGCTGCCGTCGCTCGAACTCGACGTCCCCGCGGCCGAACTCCGCCGGATCGAGGGCCTGGCCGTGGGCGGGTTGCGGGAACTGCCCGTGCGATGGTGACAGTCATGAGGAACAACGCCGCCGACCGGGACGCGCCGGCGCGGGCGCACGCGACCCGGGAACTGATCCTGACCGCTGCCGAGCGACTGTTCGCCGAGCACGGGATTCTCGCTGTGTCCAACCGCCAGGTCAGCGAAGCTGCCGGGCAGGGCAACAACACCGCAGTCGGCTACCACTTCGGCACCAAGACCGATCTGGTCCGGGCGATCGCGCGCAAACACTCCGCCGCGATCGAGGAACGTCGGCAGCGTCGGCTGGCCGAGATCGGCGACAGCGCCGACCTGCGGGATTGGCTGGACTGCCTGGTGCGTCCACTGGCCGAGCATCTGGCCGCGCTGGGCAGCCCGACCTGGTACGCCCGGTTCGCCGAACAGGCCATGGCAGACCCGACGCTGCGCCCGATCGTCGTGGAGGAATCCCTGTCCTCCCCGTCGCTGGCGCGCATCGTCGAAGGCCTGCAGCAACGACTGCCCGACCTCCCGCCCGAAGCGGCCGCCGAACGCAGCGACATGACCCGGACTCTCTTGGTCCACCTGACCGCCGAACGCGAACGCGCCCTCGCCGAGAAGAGCGCCACCCCGCGATCCGACTGGAACGACGCCGCCACCGGCCTGATCGACGCGCTGATCGGCCTGTGGCAGGCACCGGTCACCGCGTCGCCGAACGAAAGGAAGAAACGCCGATGAAGGTCACCGTGGACGAAGCGAAGTGCTGCGGCGCGGGCACCTGCGTGCTGCTCGCGCCGGAAGTGTTCGACCAGCGCGAGGACGACGGCATCGTGCTCCTGCTCGACGAACACCCCGGCGAAGAACTGCACGCGACCGTCCGCGAAGCCGCCACCGTCTGCCCCGGAGCCGCAATCTCCGTGGACGCGTAACCACTGTCCATAGTGGACACTAAGTTCGCGCTGCGCGAGATCTCTGCCGCGCCGCCTGATCGAGACGGACGTGTCTCATTCGCCGAGGAGGTCTGAGAACTTCTCCAGAAGTGCCCGCGCAGCCTTGGCGACTCGGGGATTGTCGGTTGCAGCGGCCCGGCGGAGCCATACGACCGCCTCGGTGCGTTCGCCTCGCTTCAGTTGGTCGGCGGCCAGCCAGAGCATGCTGTCCGGCGCCGCGAACTCGCCGTGCTCGACCACCTGGAGATGCCAGCGCGTGGCTTCCCTCTGATCGCCGCGTTCGTCGGCGATGAGGCCGAGTTCGTGCATCGCTCGGCTCACTGCGGACGGGGCGTCGGAGTCCGCGGCCTGCCGCAACCAGTGCTCGGCGGTGTCAAGGTCGTGGTTCTTGTGGGCCAGCGATCCCAGCCAGAACAACGCCTCGGGGACCGTCCCCGGCTGGCCGGACTCGACGGCCCGGCGAAGCCACTCCGCAGCTTCCTCGTCTTCGCCGCGACTCTCCAGAACAAGACCGAGCCGCAGCGCGGCACCGGGCCCCACCTCGGGTTCTCCGCTCTCGGCAGCTAACCGGAACCAGTGCGCAGCCTCGTCCTGGCGACCTTGCCGCTCACGGATCCCGCCGAGCCGCAGCATCGCCATCGGGGCATGGACCGGATCCTCGGTGGCCAGCGCCCGCCGGTACCACTGTTCGGCATCGGCCAACTCGCCCCTGCCCTCACAACGGTAACCGAGGACGGTCATGGCATGGGCCGCGTCCTGCGGATCAGGGCCATCGACGGCTTCCCGCAACTCCCCCTCGTCCAGGTCGGCCCAGGGCCGCGGTCCGCGCTTACGTTTCGTCCCCCAGCGTTTCATCTTGGAAGGTTATTCCCGGCTTTCCGGACATACAAGGCTGATCGAACGCCAGGCACCTCCGACATGCCGCTACCGGAAGCCTCAAACTCGTCTCGACCCGTCAACGGCCACAATGGACAGTGCGGAACCGACCACGAACCCTGACTCCCCGTCAGCTGGGCCGCCGAGTCGCCCTGGACGGCAACCGCTTGCGCCGCCGCGGGAGTCGTGCCGCCGAGCGACTCTGAGCGGGCGGAGCCGTTGTTATCCAGGCTGCTGCAGTCACAGGTCACCCATCTGGTCGAGGTGCCTGTTCAGCCGCCGATGGTGAGCGTGATCGGTGCGTGTGCCCGGTCGGCTGGCAAGAATTGGTCTCCGCGGTGGGAGATGGTGAGTACGTAGGAGGGGAGTCCGTCGGGGACGTCGTTGACGGTGAATCCGAGTTGGCATCCGGTGACGACGTTGTGGTCGTAGAGGTAGCTGGTTTGCGCGGTGCCGCTGGTGATCGAGCCGGTTGCGATGACGTGGCCGGCGCCGTCGGACACTTTGACGGCTGTGCCTGGTGTGAGGTCGGAGTATCCGCCGGTTCCTTGGCAGGCGCTGTCCGTCGTTCCGGTGCCGTCCGTCTGCACGCCGGACAGGTCGCTTTCGATGGTGAGGACGCCGGTCAGCACGAACGTCTTCGCGGGCGGTGCGGTCAACGACGACGGGATCCCGAGCGACATGCCCGAGGGTCGCGTGGCGAAGTACGTGATCGTCGCGGTGGCCGCGAGGGCGAACACCAACGCGACGGAACCGGCGACGAGGCGGGTAGTGGTCATGTCGTGCTCCAGTCGTTCGGACTGTTCTGGAGCAGTCGCACAGGACGGGGTGCGTGTTACCGAGGAGATCCGGCGGCGGTTCGGTCGTCCTCTGGAAACCAGCGGTTCGGCCGTAGTCGTTGTTGGGTGCAGTGCGGCGCTGCGCGTTTGGTGGCGTTGGGTGCTGCGTGTGCGTTGCATCAGCGCGGGGCCGGTCGGGAGCGGTGTTGCGACGCCATCGGCGGCGCTTGGTTGCGCAACCGTCGTCGGCAGCCAGAGAGGAAAGCGGCCGAAAACAGGAACACTCCGAAGCTCGCGCAAGGCCGATGACCCTGCTGCGCGCTGTGGCACATCGGTAACTCTCGGCTTCGAGGTTGACCTGTTCGAGGGCGGTACTCATACTGTGTTCGTCAGACGCGCAAATGTGCGACAGGCGAACACGAGGGACGAAGATGTCAACCGGATCGTTGCTACGCACCGCCTTCACCAGAAAGCTCTATCTGACAGTTCTGGTGTCGATCGTTCTCGGGGCGATCCTGGGGCTCGCCGCCCCGGGCGTCGGCGCCGCGCTCCAGCCCGTCGGTTCCGGGTTCATCGAGCTGATCCAGATGCTCATCGCCCCGATCGTGTTCTGCACGATCGTCACCGGCATCGCGTCGGCGGGCGAACTCGCGAGCGTCGGCCGCATCGGCATGAAGGCGCTGGTCTACTTCGAGGTGCTGACCACGGTCGCGCTGGTCGTGGGTCTCCTCGTGATGAACGCGTTCAAGCCGGGCAGCGGCATCCACGCCGATCCGGGCGCTCTGCACCTGTCCGGTACCGCGCAGCAGTACGCGCGGGCAGGCGCGTCGCAGCACTGGTACGACTTCCTGGTCAACATCATCCCGAACACCCTCGTCGGCGCCTTCACCGGCGGGAACGTGCTCCAGGTGCTCCTGGTGTCGATCCTGTTCGCGGTCGCGGTCAAAGCGCTGGGGGAGCGCGGCGCGCGGGTGGTCGAGGCGGTCGAGCGCATCGGCGAGGTCATGTTCGGCATCGTCAAGCTGGTCATGTACCTGGCCCCGCTCGGGGCTTTCGCCGCGATGGCCTACACGACCGGGAAATTCGGCGCGTCCACTTTGGCCAGTCTGGGCGGAGTCGTCCTGTTGTTCTGGGCGACCGGAATCGCCTTCTGCCTCGTCGTGTTCGGAGCGGTCGCCCGGCTGTGCGGAATCCGGATCCTCAAGCTGTACCGCTACTTCAAAGACGAACTCCTGATCACGCTCGGCACTTCGAACTACGAGGTCGTGATGCCGCAGCTGATGCGCAAACTCGAGCATCTGGGCTGTCCGAAGCGGATCGTCGGCTTGGTCGTGCCGTCCGGATACGCGTTCAACGGGGACGGGGTGTGCCTGTACCTCGGGTTCGCCTCGCTGTACATCGCGCAGGCCTTCGACGTGAATCTGTCGATCTGGCAGCAAATCGGGCTGCTCGCCGTCTTCATGATCACCTCGAAAGGCAGTGCGGGCGTCGCCGGCGCGGGGTTCGTCATTCTCGCGGCGACGCTGTCCACCACCGGGACCGTTCCGATCGCCGGGATCATGCTGGTGCTCGGCGTCGACCGGTTCCTCTCGACGATGCGCGGCCTCGTCAGCCTCTGCGGCCAGATGCTCGGCAGCGTCGTGGTGAGCCGGTGGGAAGGCGTTTTCGACCGCGAGCGGGCTCGCCGGGTCCTCTCCGGTCGCGAGACAGTCCGCGAGACCGTCGCAACGGAATAGAAAAGAAAGGAAATACATGGCCAGGCTGGACTACGTGGAGACGGCGGGCGAGGTCGCCGACCGGATCCGCGCGCGCCGAGGGGGGCGCCTGACCCCGCTGGACCGGATGCTGCTGCACAGCCCGCCGTTCGCCGACGGCTGGAACAGCTTGCTGGGCGCGATCCGAGGCCAGGGAACGCTCCCGGGCGATCTGCGGGAGCTCGCGGTGCTGCGCGTGGCAGCGCTCAACGGCGCGGACTACGAATGGGCAGCACACGAACCGGTCGCGAGGAAAGAAGGAATGACCGCCGAACAGGTCGGAGCCTTGCGCGTCGACGGGGACACCGCGTTGCTGGACGAGCGGCAGCGGGCCGCAGTCGCCTACACGGACGCGATGACCGAGAACGTCAGCGTTCCGGAGGAAGTTTTCTCCGCTCTGCACAAGCATTTCGACTCGCGCGAAATTGTCGAACTGACGGTGACCGTGGGAGCGTACAACCTGGTTTCCCGGTTCCTCGTCGCGTTGGAGGTGGGCGCATGACCGGCCGGCTGGAAGGCAAGACCGCGATCGTCACGGGCGCGGGCAGCGTCGGACCCGGCTGGGGCAACGGCAGGGCCGCCGCCGTCTTGTTCGCGCGGGAAGGCGCTCGGGTCTTCGCTGTGGACCTCAAGGCCGAAGCGCTGGCCGAAACCGTCCGGACAGTCGAAGCGGAGGGCGGAGTCATCCGCACGCACCTGTGCGACGTGACCAGCAGCTCGGCGGTCGCCGCGATGGTCCGGTCGTGCCAGGAGGAATTCGGCCGGATCGACATTCTCGTCAACAATGTCGGGGGTTCGTTCAAGGGCGGTCCGGTCGAACTGTCCGAAGAGGACTGGGCGCGCCAGCTCGACTACAACCTCACCAGCGTGTTCCTCACCTGCAAGCACACGATCCCGGTGATGAAAGCCCAGGGAGGCGGCGCGATCGTCAACACCGCGTCCACCTCGGGCACGCGCTGGACCGGTTCGGCGCAAGTCGGCTACGCGGCGGCGAAGGCGGGAGTCATCCAGTTCTCCAAGGTGACTGCCGTCCAGCACGCGCCGGACGGCATCCGCGTCAACACCGTGGTGCCCGGCCAGTTGCACACTCCGATGGTCGAGGAACGCCTCGCCGGCCAGCGGGCCGGCGGAAACGTGGAGTCCTTGCTGGCACAGCGGCAGGCGCGCATCCCGCTCGCGTTCGCGGGCGACGGCCGGGACACCGCCTACGCCGCGCTGTACCTGGCATCCGACGAGGCCCGGTTCGTGACCGGGACCGAGATCGTCGTCGACGGCGGGATGTCCGCGAGGTGCGACTGATGAGCGACCCGCGCAACCCCGGCCCGGATCCGAATCCGCACGCGCCGGCGACCCCGTTGCCCGCCAACGCGTGAGACGCGCATTGCCACGTCTTCGGCCCGGTCGCCAAGTTCCCGTACGCCGAGGACCGGACCTTCACCCCGCCGGAAGCGCCCAAGGAGGATCTGCGAGCGCTGCACCGGCTGCTCGGCTTCGAACGCGCCGTGCTCGTCCAGTCCGCCTGCCACGGCGACGATCACGCGGTTCTGCTCGACGCGCTGGAAGCCGGGGCGGGCCGGTACCGGGGAGTCGGCCTGATCCGGCCGACGACGCCGGCAAGCGAGGTGAAGCGCCTGCACGAGGCCGGGGTTCGCGGGGCCCGCCTGCACTTCACCCCGCATCTCGGCCCCGCGCCGTCGCGCGCGGAGATCGACGCCGTCGTCGCGTTGATCCGGCCCTTCGGCTGGCACATCGCCCTGCACGTCGCGGGAACCGGAGTCGCCGATCACGCGGAACTGGTGCGCTCGCTGGGCGTTCAGGTCGTGATCGACCACATGGGACGGATCGATCTCCGCGACGGGCTGGACAGCGAACCGGTGCGGTCGCTGCTGCGGTTGCTGGAGAGCGGGCCGGTGTGGGTCAAGCTCAGCGGAGCCGACCGGATCGCCACCGCGCCGCCGGACCTGGCCGACTCCGCCGCGCTCGCCCGGCTGCTCGCCGCCGAGGCGCCGGAGCGGGTGGTGTGGGGCACCGACTTCCCGCACCCGAACACGCACGGTTTCGTGCCCAACGACGGCGATCTCGTCGACCTGATCGAGCAGATCGCACCGGACCCGGAGGCCAGGGAACGCCTTCTCGTCGCGAACCCCGCGCGGTGCTTCGATTTCCCGGCGGGCTAATGCAGCCGTTCGATGTCGCTGCTGATGCCGCGGGCGGTCTCGAGCAGCCGGGGCACGAACCGCTCGTGCAGTTCCTCCAGCGAGACGCGGGCCGCGTTGACCGACACGTTCAGCGCGGCCAGCGTGCGCCCGCCGGCGCCCCGCACCGGGGCGGCCGCCGAGCGGATGCCTTCCTCGCGTTCGCCGTCCACTACGGCGAAACCCCGGTCGGCGACCCGGCGCAGTTCGGCCCGCAGCCGCGCCGGGTCGGTGATCGTGGCGGAGGTCAGCCTTTTCAGCTCGGTCGTGTCCAGATAGGACTTCAGCTCGGGTTCGGGCAGCGCGGCGAGCAGCACCCGTCCCATCGAGGTCGGGTAGGCGGGCAGCCGCGACCCGACGTTCAGCGTGATCGTCATCGAACGGGACGCGGGAACCCGCACCACGTAGACGATCTCCGGACCGTCCAATGTGGCCATCGAGCACGACTCCCGGAGTTCGTCGGCGAGCGCGCGCATGCGGGGCTGTGCGTGCTCCCAGAACGGCAGGGCGGCGAGGTAGCCGTAGCCGAGGCGCAGCACGCCGGCGGTGAGGCGGAACCGCCGGTCGTCCGTCTCGGCGAATCCGAGGCGTTCGAGCGTGAGCAGGATCCGCCGCGCCGTGGCCCGGCTGAAGCCCGTGGCCGCGGAAGCCTCGCTCACCGTCATCGCCGGCCGGTCCGCGGAAAACGCCTGCAGCAGCTGGAATGCCTTCGCCACCGAATCGATGACGTCGGGGTCCTCTCTCGACACTGCCGCTCCTCGCCGTGCTCGCCGCTTGGCCGGAAGCCTACTGGACGACAAGGAAGGGACGCGGGATGACCGAGGGACTGCTGTACGTGCTGTCCGAACCGGGCGCGGTCGGGGACGAGGAGTTCCACGACTGGTACGACACCGAACACGGACCGGCGCGGCTGAGCGTGCCCGGCATCCGCGCCGGATACCGCTACCGCGAGGGCGACGGCGCGCGCCCCTCGTGGCTGGCCTGGTACGAGCTGGAGCTCTCCGCGCTGAAAACGCCGGAGTACGAGCGGATCCGGCGGCGCGGCCCGCGCGAGCAGTCGGTCGTCGACCGGCTCGCGGTTCTGGACCGGCGGGTGTACGAGCTCGTCGGGACGTGGGGGCACTGCGCGTCGCCCGCGCCAGTCGTCGTGGCGGTCGGGCTGTCCGGAGACGCCGCCGAACTGGAGCGGTGGTACCGCGAGGAACATGTGCCGATGCTGCTCGAGGTGTCCGGCTGGCGACGGATCCGCCGGTACCGGAAGCTCGAGGGCAGCGGTCCGGACCTGCTGGCATTCCACGAGATCGACAGCACGGACCTCTTCCGCTCGCCCGCTTACCAGCGCGCGGTCAGCACGCCCTGGCGGACGCGGGCGATGGCGCTCGCGACCGCGCGCGAGCGCCGGGTATTCCGCTACCACAACACAGTGGCGGCCGGATCCGCGTGACCTCGGCCGCCCCTCGCGCGGTGCTCACCGGCCGGCGGGGAACTGCTCCCGCTCGACGTCGCCGGCCGGGCGGAGCCCGGGTTCGCGGTCGCGGATCTCGGCCGCGTGGAGGATGTGCGCGCTGGTGAGCCGGGCGGCTTCCTCGGCGTCGCCGCGGACGAGGGCATCGAGGATGCCGTCGTGGTCGTCTTGGAGTTCGCGGGCGTGCGCGGGCGTCCAGATGGTCGACGAGGGAATGAACCGGACCCAGAGCGCTTCGACGTACTGCAGGACGATCGGCGAGGACTGCTGGTACACCGCGAAGTGGAAGTCCTTGTTCAGCACCGACAGTTCGGCGGGGTCGGCCCCGGCACGGACAGCTTCGTCGAGCAGCGCGTGCTTGTCGCGGACCAGCGCGAGGCCGGACGGGGTCATCCGCTCGGCCGCCATTCCCGCGGCGACGGCTTCGGACGCGGCGCGGAGCCGGTAGAGATCCTGTGCGGTGTCCGGGGTCATCTCGAGGACCGAGGCTCCTCGATGCGGCGAGTATGTGACGACGCCGTCCGCCTCCAGCAGTCGCAGCGCCTCCCGGACCGGGGTAGGGCTGACGCCGTAGCGTTTGGCGAGCACGGTCTGCTTGATCAGTTCGCCGGGGCGCAGTTCGCCCGAGGCGACGTCCCGGCGGATGCGGTCGGCAACGTAGGCCGTCCGGCTTTGCGGCGGCGCGATCGCCCCGTCGGTCATGAAGCCTCCCTGTTTCGCCCTCGGCTGCTCTCCACTCTATAGGACAACGTCAGCGCGGGGCGTCCGTCATCCTAGATCGCATAGACAACACTCTATAGAGTATGTAGTCTCAGCCGCGATCGCTGGGCGTGCGCGCCCCTGCGTCGACGACGAAACGGGATCCGGGAGAGTGCATGAACGCACATGAGGGTTTGACCTGGCACGTTGCCGAATGGGTGGTCCGGCGGCAGGAGGAGCCGCTGCCGCCGGGACTGCACCGGCACGCGCGGCGGATGGTGCTGGACCACTTGGCCGGCGTGGTCGCCAGCTCGGTCGGGCCGGTGTCGCACGCGGTGGCGACGCACGTGGCGCGGACCTATCCGGGCGACGCCGCGACCGCGGTGGGCCACGGCCGCTCGTCGATTCTCGGCGCCGCGGTGCTGAACGGGACCAACGGGCACGGCATCGAGGCGGACGAGGGCTACACCCCGGGCAGCATGCACCCGACGTCGGTCGTCCTGCCGGCTGTGTTCGCGGTGGCCGAGCAGACGGGCGCCGGTCCGGAGCGGGTGCTGAAGGCGGCGGTGACGGGCATGGAACTGGCGTGCCGCATCGCTGCGGCCGGGCATCCGGCGACCCGCAACCGGCATTTCCACAACACGCCCCTCGGCGGGGTGTTCGGCGCCGCCGCAGCGGTGGCCGCGCTCAACGGCGGTTCGGTGGCCGAGGTCGCGAACGCGCTGGGCATCGCGGGATCGCACGCCGGAGGCCTGTTCGCCTTCCTCAACGGCTCCGCCGAGGTGAAGCGGCTGCATCCGGGCAAGGCGGCGCGGGACGGGATCGTGTCCGCGGACCTCGCCGCCGCCGGGCTCACCGGACCGACCACCGTTCTCGAAGGACCCGAAGGCTATTTCGCCGCGTTCGCAGGAGAACCAGGCGTCGATTGGTTCCCCGGGCGGATCACGGACGGGCTCGGCGCCGAGTGGGTGCTGGAAAACACTTACGTCAAACCGTATCCGTGCTGCCGGCACCTGCACGGCGCGATCGACGCGGCGATCGCGCTCCGCGAGGAACACCGGTTCGCGCCCGAGGCCGTGACCGCGGTGCGAGTGGGCACCTTCGCGATCGCGGCCAACCACAACGGAACAGTCCTCGACACCGTTCTCGACGCACAGCTCAGCCTGCCGTTCACCGTGGCCGTCGCGCTCCGGCGAGGCGCGGTGACACTCACGGACTTCGCGGAGGACCAGCGTTTCGATGCCGAGAACCGGAAGCTGATGGAAACCGTCGCCGTCGAGGTGGACGACGCGGCGAACGCGGCCTACCCGCGCAGCGGACGGCCCGCCGAAGTCACCGTGACTCTCGCGGACGGCGCGTCGGTGCGGCACCGGGTCGAACAACCTTACGGCGAGCCGTCGAATCCGGTGTCGGACTCCGCGCTCGAAGACAAAGTGCGCGCTCTGTGCGAGCCGGTGATCGGCGAGAAGGAAACCGCGCGCCTGATCCAGGCGGTGTGGGCGTTCGAGAACTTGGACTTCCTCGCGTGCGCCGACGCGGCAGTGCGTTCCGGCTCCGGCCGGTCCCGCGGCGAATGAAAACCATGGGCACGACAACGAAAGCGAGCGCGAAACCGGTGACAGACCTCTCGATCGAACACGCCGATCTCGTCGAATCCGTGCGCGGTTTCGCGCGTCGGCACTTGGCCGACGGCGCGCTGAAAAGGGCCCACGAACCCGGGTACTCGTGGGAAATCGCCGAAATGCTCGGTGCGCAAGGACTGTTGGGGCTGACCGTCGCCGAGGAGGACGGCGGGCAGGGAGCCGGGCTCGCCGCGGCGGTGGCGGTGATCCAGGAGATCGCCCAGCACTGCCCCAAGAGCGCGGACATCGTGCAGGCCGGGAATTTCGGAGCCGTCCGGACCTTCGCGGAGTTCGGCACCGCCGAGCAGAAGCGGCGTTACCTGCCGGACTTGCTCGCCGGGCGCGCGCTGATCGCGCTCGGGATGAGCGAGCCGGAAGCGGGCTCGGCGGCGACCGAACTGACCACCAGCGTCGTCGAGGACGGCGACGAACTCGTGCTCGACGGCAGCAAGATCTGGTCGACGCACAGCGTGGACGCGACATTGTTCCTCGTCTACGCCCGGTTCGGCCCGGGCACCGGGAACATCGGCTCGGTGCTGGTCGAGCGCGGCGCGCCCGGGTTCGCGCTGGGGGAGCCCTCGGCCTACATGAGCGGCGAGACCTGGGCTCCGCTGTATTTCGACGGATGCCGGATTCCCCGCCGGAATCTCCTGCTCGGCCCGGGCGGATTCAAGAAGCAGATGAGCGGGTTCAACGTCGAGCGGATCGGCAACGCCGCGCGGTCGCTGGCGCTGGGCAGGCTCGCGTTCGACCTCGCGCGCGAGCACGTCGGCCGGCGCACCCAGTTCGGCCGGACCTTGAACGAATTCCAAGGCGTGCAATGGAGTTTCGCCGAAGCGGCGGTCGGGCTGGAGGGGGCGAGTGCGCTGCTCGACCGCGCCGTCCGGGGAGCGGAGAACGGCCTGCCCTCCGCGTACGACACCTCCATCGCGAAGCTCGCGGCCAACGAAGCGGGCTTCCGCGCCGCCGACACCGCGATGCAGGCGATGGGCGCGCTCGGCTACAGCACCGACACGCTCGTCGAGTACTGCCTGCGCCGCACCCGGGGATGGATGATCGCCGGCGGGTCCATCGGCATGCTGAAGAACCGGATCGCCGAGGAGATCTTCGGCCGCCGGTTCAGCCAGCGGGGCTGATCGCCGTGCCGGACGCATCCGAGAACCGCCGTCTCGTCCGCCTCGAACGCGAGGGCGAGATCGCCCTGCTCGTCATCGACAACCCGCCGGTCAACACCGGCACCGCGGCCGTCCGCGGCGAACTGGCCGCGGCACTGCGCTCGGTCGCGGCCGACGACTCCGTGGCGGCCGTCGTGCTCATCGGCGCGGGCCGCCATTTCCTGTCCGGATCGGACCTGCGCGAATTCGCCGGCGAGCTGGCGAAGCCGGAACTGCCGGAGGTCGTCGAGCTGATCGAACGGTGCCGCCACCCGGTGGTCGCGGCGTTGTCGGGCACCACTCTGGGCGGCGGCCTGGAGCTGGCGCTCGCCTGCGACGCGCGGATCGCCGCACCGGGCGGCCGGGTGGGACTGCCGGAGGTGGCCTTCGGGATGCTCCCGGGCGCCGGCGGCACTCAGCGCACGCTGCGCCTGCTGCCCCCGTCGCGCGTTCTGGAGCTCGTGACCTCCGGAAAGGCGCTTGGCGTGGAACAAGCCGCGGAGGAAGGGCTGATCGATGCGATCGCCACCGGCTCGCTCCGGGAGGACGCGGTCCGGCTGGCGCGCCGGACCGTCGCCAAGCGCCTCTTGCGCACCAGCCCGGTGCGCGAGGAGGCACCCGGGGCGCTCGAAACCGCCGCGGTCGAGGCAGTGGCGCGGGAAGGTCTCCGCCCGGCCGTCCTGGCTGCCGTCAGCGCGGTGGTAGCTGGGGTGGCCGCTCCCGCGGAACTCGCGCTCGCCCACGAACGAGCGGAGTTCCACCGTCTCCGGTCCAGCCGGGAAGCCGCCGCCCGGCGCCGCCTGTTCTTCGCCCGAACCGAGGCGCGGAAAACCGCGCCGGCGCGCGGGCGGCGGTCCGTCGGCCCGGTCGGCGTGGTGGGGGCGGGAACGATGGGGGCCGGCATCGCTCGTGCGGTCGTCGAATCCGGGGAACGAGCGATCCTGCTCGACCGGGACGCCGAGGTCGCCGAGCGCGCTCGCGCCGGGATCGAGGAGGCCTGGCGGCGGCAAGCCGCCAGCGGTCGCCTCGCCGCCGCCGAGGTCGCGAGACGCCGGGAATCGCTGAGTGCGGGCAGCGAGTTCGCCGCCTTGGCGGAGGCCGGGTTGGTGATCGAAGCGGTGTTCGAGGACTACGAGGCCAAGGCGAATGCGCTCGCGGCGGTCGAGGCCGTCGTCGACCCCGGAATTCCCTTGGGCACCAACACGTCCTATTTGGACATCGACGTGCTCGCGGCGCGCCTGGCCGATCCGAACCGTCTGGCAGGTACGCACTTCTTCAGCCCGGCGCACCGAAGCGGCGTGCTCGAAGTGGTCCGGGGCGCGAAGACCGGCGAGACCGCGACGGAAGCGGCGCTCGCTCTGGCCGCGATGCTGCGCAAGGTCCCGATCCTCGCCGGGGCGAGCGAAGGCTTCGTGGGCAACCGCGTCTACCAGGCATACCGATACCAGTGCGAGTTGCTGGTGGAGGACGGCGCGACCCCGTCGGCCGTCGACGCGGCGCTCGCCGGGTTCGGGTTCGCGATGGGCCCGTTCGCGGTCGCGGACCTGGCCGGACTGGACATCGCCTGGCGCACGCGACGGCGCCACGACCACGGCCGGGATCCGCGCGCCCGCTACCCGGATGTCGCGGACCGTCTCGTCGAAGCCGGCCGGCTCGGGCAGAAGACGTCGGCGGGGTGGTACCGGTACGCACCCGGATCGAGGACGCCGCGGCCGGACCCGTTCGTCGACCGGCTCGTCGCGGAATCCCGCCGGGCGAAGGGCATCACGCCGAGGGAAATCCCGCCCGAGGAGATCCTCGGCCGCGCCTTGCTGGCGATGGCCAACGAAAGCGCGCTCGTGCTCGAGGAAGGCGTCGCGGCGAGCCCGTCCGACATCGACCTCCTGCTCACCCTCGGCTACGGATTTCCCGGGCACGTCGGCGGGATCGCGTTCTGGACCGCGGGACTGGACCCGGCGGCCCGGCAACGCGGGCAGCGCCGCCTGGCCGAGGCCACCGGGCACGGATTCCGCGCCGGGGATCTGGCCTTGCTGCGCTGAACCGCCGGCTGGGTTCGCCTGGCCACGCCGAGCGAACCCAGCCGGCGGCCTCAGGACGAAGGGAAGAAAACGCCTTGCTGCGCCACCGATGCCACGACCGTGCCTTCGCGGTGGTAGATCAATCCGCGCGCCAGGCCCAGCACTTCGGTGCTCGCCGGACTGTCCTGCACGTACAGCAGCCATTCGCCGCAGCGGACGTCGGCGTGGAACCACATCGCGTGGTCGACGGTCGCCGAGGGGCGAGGTCCGGGATGGTCGAGTTCCCCGCGAGCCTGCGCCACCGCGGGGATCAGGGAACGATCCGACGCGAAGGCGAGGATCGCCCGGTGCGCGTTCTGGTCGGCGGACTCGATTTCGGCGCAGCGGAACCAGAACGCGCGGCGAGCCCGGTCGCCCGCGACCCCTCCGGCCCAGCGGAGATCGAGCGGGCGAGAGGCAGTCCGCCAGTTCTCGCGCGGCGGCAGGTTCACCCCGCCGGGACCGGGTTTCCCGGGCTGGTGTTCGCGGACGGACGGCAGCTCTTCGGGCGCGGGTACCGCCGGCATCGCCGCGGACACCGGCGCCGGGCGGTCGCGGAGCGCGGTGAAGCCGATTTGGACTGTCGCCAGTTGCTGTCCGCTTTGGACAGCCGACACCGAGCGGATCGAGAACGACCTGCCGTCGCGCACCTCGGCCACGGGATAACCGAGGGCCTCGTCGGCGGAACCGCTTCGCAGGAAATAGGCGTGCAGGGAATTCACCACTCGGCCCGCTGGCACCGTCCTTGTCGCGCTGAGCACCGACTGGGCGAGCAGGTGCCCGCCGAACACTCGCTGCGCGAACCCGGCAGGCGGCCGGCCGGAGAAACAGCCGTCGCCGACCGGCGTCACGGCGAGCCGATCGAGGAGCGGCGCGTCGTTCCGCACGCCCGTCGACGACGCGTCGCCCCAGGTCGCAGACCCGGCTCGGACCGCATTCGGTTCATCTAGGTATTCCATAGAACATACTCTATAGAGTAGAGTCTTCACTCAGTTCCAGGGACCGCGCAGCCCGATCGGCGCAGTCGGTCCCGTCGAGAACCTCACTCCGCGCGGCCAGGCCGCGCCGTCGATTTCCAGACGCGCAAGGAGCGCAGCATGACCGACCTTTTCGCGAGCCTCGCCCGCCCGCTGTTGTATCCGGAGAAGGTGGCGATCGTCGGGGCTTCCGACGATCCCGGCAAGACGACCGGCCGCCCGCAGCGGTTCCTGGCCCAGGCGGGCTACCGGGGCACCGCGTACTTCGTGAACCCGCGCCGGGAGACCGTGCAGGGGGAGAAGGCCTGGCCCAGTCTCGAAGACCTGCCCGAAGTCCCTGACCACGTCTACATCGTGACCGGTGCCGAGGCGGCGATCGAGGCCGTGGGGCAGTGCGCCCGGATCGGCGTTCCGGTGGCGACCGTTCTGTCCTCCGGATTCGCCGAAGACGGTCCGGAGGGACTCGCCCGCGAGGACCGGTTGCGTGCCGCGGCGGCCGAAGGGCCGGTCCGGGTCGTCGGCCCGAGCAGCCTGGGCGTGGTGCACCCGGCGGCCGGCGTGATGCTCACCGGGAACGCCGCCTTCGGGGAACCGGGCACGCCGTGCGGGGGAGTGTTCGTCGCGTCGCAGTCGGGCAGCGTCATCGGCGCCCTCGTCAGCCGCGCCCGCGGCCGGGGCGTTGGCTTCGCGGGCTTGGTCTCCACCGGTGGCGAAGCGGACCTGTCGCTCGGCGAGATCTGCCTGGAGACGGTCGACGACCCGAACGTGACCTCCTACGTGCTGTTCCTCGAGTCGCTGCGCCGTTCGGAAGACCTCGCCGCGTTCGCGCGGGCAGCTGCCGAAGCGGGGAAGCCGGTCGCGGTCTACAAACTCGGGCGCAGCGAGCAAGCGGCGGCGCTGGCGGTTTCGCACACCGGTGCGCTCGCCGGCGAGGACGCGGAATCGGAAGCCTTCTTCCGCGCCTGCGGCTTCGCGCGGGTGTCGCATTTCGAGGGGCTGATCGAGGCCCCGGCGCTGCTGGAACGGATCCCGGCCGGCGCGGAGCCGCGCTCTCCCCGGATCGGCGTGGTGACCACGACCGGCGGCGGCGCGGCCGTCATGGTCGACCAGCTCGCCGTGCGCGGGCTGAACGTCGCCGCGCCCAGCCGGGACCTCGTCGCCGCGATGAACGCCGCCGGCGCGCAGGTTCCGCACAGCCTGATCGCGGACTTGGGGCTCGCCGGCGCCCGGCACGACATCGTGACCCAGGCGCTGCGGCTCATGCAGGACAGCGGCGAATTCGACCTGATCGTGTTCGTCATCGGCTCGTCGGCCCGGCTCAATCCGGAACTCGCCGTGCAAGCGATCGCCGCCCGAGGCGGACACCCGGTGCCGGTCGTCGCGTTCGCGCTCCCGGAAGCACCCGATGCGGCAGCGCTGCTCAATGCTTCGGGGGTGCCGGCGTTCCGCACTCCCGAGTCCGGCGCGGACGTCATCGCCGCGGCGTTCGGCCGGCGCGGCTGCACGGTGGGCGCGGAGTTCCGTCCCGGGGGTCCGGACGCGGAGACCGCGACGCTCGACGAGCGCGAATCCGGTCGCCTGCTGGAAAAGCACTCGGTGCGGACACCGGCGTCGGCGGCGCTGGAGGTCTCGGAGCTCGACGGGCCGACGCGGCTGCCGTTCGGATATCCGGTCGTGGTCAAGGCATTGTCGGATCGGCTTCCGCACAAGACGGACGCGGGCGGGGTGGTGCTCGGCGTCGAGGACGCGGACGGAATCCGCGACGCGGCGAAGCGGATCGTCGCGTCGGTCGCGGCCTACGACCCCGCGATCGCGCTGGACCGCGTCCTGGTGCAGGAAATGATCGACGGTGCGGGCGTCGAAGTCCTCCTCGGTTACCGCGTCAGCCGCGACGTCGGCCCGATGGTCGTTCTCTCCACCGGCGGAGTGCTGGCCGAGCTGTACGCCGACTCGGCGACCCGGCTCGCACCCGTAGATCTCGAGACAGCGCACGAGATGATCCGGGAAGTCCGGGGATTGGCTCCGCTGCGGGGATATCGGGGCGGGACGCCGGGGGACGTCGACGCGCTCGCGCGGGCGATCGTCGGGCTGTCGGCCTTGGCCGTGCACGAACCGGACGTCGTCGAAGCCGAGATCAACCCGCTTGTCGTGCGGGCCGCGGGAGAGGGCGTTCTCGCGCTCGACGCGCTCGTGCGCATCCGGACGGAGGGAACCCGGTGAACCGCGGAGACGCAGTGCACAGCCGGTTGCCCGCCGGGTGCGGAACGGCCGGATGCGCCCTGACGACCCCGGAACGCATCGTGGTCCCGGCAGGTCGCGGGGTGTGGATCGAGACGCTCCGGCAGGGCGACGGACCGCTGATCGTCATCCTCCCGTCCCTCGGCCGCGGCGCCGAGGACTACGACGAGGTCGCCCGGTTGCTGGCAGCAGAAGGCTTCCGGGTGCTCCGGCCGCAGCCGCGCGGCATCGGCCGGAGCTCGGGGCCGATGGAGGGGCTGGACTTGCACGACTTCGCCGCGGATGTCGCCGCCGTCCTCGACCACGAAGGAGCGGGACCCGTGGTCGTCGCAGGCCACGCCTGGGGCAGCCAGCCCGCCCGCATGCTCGCGGTCGACCGTCCCGATCTCGTGCGAGGCTTGGTCATGGCCGCCGCTTCGGCGGGCAAGATGCCACCGGGTTCGACCGAGCAGCCGTACCGCAGGATGCGCGAAGCGATCGACGGGGCGGGCGACCCCCGATTGCCCGAAGCGAAGCGGATCGAGTGCCTCGAGCAAGCGTTCTTCGCTCCGGGCAACGATCCGCGGCCGTGGCTCACCGGCTGGTATCGCGAGGCGCACGACGCGCAGTCGCACGCGCGGACCGTCACCCCGATCGATTCGTACTTCGCCGGAGGTTCCGTTCCTTTGCTGGACCTGCAAGCGGAATTCGACGCGGTCGTCGTGCCCGGCGTGTTCAAGCCGATGCTGGGCGGACGGGTGACCGTGCGCACCATCCCGGACGCGGGACACGCGCTGGCGCCGGAACAGCCGGCCGCCCTGTGCGCCGCGATCGCGGAATTCGCCCGCGGCCTCGGCGGCGTTCACCGCGGCTAGTCGACTCATCAGCAACCCCGAGACTCAAGGAGGAGTCGTGCTGGGCGAAACGACAGAGAAGAAAACCCGGGCAGAGAGCAAGTCCCGCGGGGCGATGGTCCGCACCGTGCTCGGCATCGTCCTCGAATACTACGATTTCGCCGTCTTCGGCATTTTCACCCCGTTTTTCTCCAAGCAGTTCTTCGGCGGCGCCGGATCGATCGGGGCGACCCTGTCGGTGCTGACGGTCTTCGCGGTCGGCTTCCTGTTCCGTCCGGCCGGGTCCGTCTTTTTCGGCTGGCTGGCCGACAAACGCGGCCGCAAGACCGCCATGGTGATCGCCATGACGGTCACCGCTACGGGCAGTCTCGCGATCGGGGTGAGCCCGACCAGTTCCAGCATCGGCGTCGCCGCAGTGGTGATCCTGATCGTCGCCCGGATCATGCAGGGTTTCGGATACGGCGGGGAAAACGCTGCCGCGTACTCGTATTCGGCCGAGATCGCCCCGTCCAAGCGGCGCGGGCTGTGGATGAGCTTCAACGGAATGGCGCTCATTCTCGGCATCATGGCGGCCACGGCCATCGGCACCGTGCTCACGACCGCGTTCACCGCCGAGCAGATGGAATCCTGGGCCTGGCGCATCCCCTTCATCCTCGGTGGCTTCACCGGGTTGTTTGGTCTGTACCTGCGCCGCAGCCTGCACGAGTCGGAGGCGTTCACCGACCACGCGGAGAAGTCCGCCCGCAACGCGGACCACGCCCCGAAACCGTCCCAATTCAAGGATCTCTGGGAGCACCGCGGCGGCATGCTGCGCGTTCTCCTGATGACAGCCGGGATCACGGTCACCTTCTATTCCTGGGTGGTCAACGGCGCGGCCAACGCGATCGTTTCCTATGGAGCCGACAAGCAGACGGCATTCACGGTCGCCTTGATCTCGCAAGCGATCTACATCGTCGCCACGCCGTTCTGGGGACGTTTCTCCGACCGATTCGGCCGGCGCGCGAACTTCCTGGTGTATGGCATCACGACCGCTGTCCTGGCCTTTCCGGTAGTGTGGATCATGGGCAGCGAGTGGTGGCAGATGCTGATCGCGATGTCCGTCTCGCTGGTGCTGCTGTCCGCCGCGACCGCCGCCAACACCGCGTTCTATGCGGAGTTGTTCCCGACAAGCGTGCGGTCGCGCGGCGTCGCCATCCCGTACGGATTGGGAATCGCGGTCTTCGGCGGCACCGCGCCGCTGCTCGACACATGGCTGCACAGCATCGGCCTGCAGCAGGTCTTCACTGTCTACGCACTGCTGATGAGCCTCGGGGCCGCTGTGGCCGCGTGGCGAAGCCCGGAAACCGCGGGACGAAACCTCCATGACGCCTGAGTAAGCCGAATAAGCGGCACCGTCCCCCTCCGTCGGCGGGGCGGTGCCGCGTGGACCCGCTAGGCGAAACGACACCGTCAGTGAGCAGTGAATGTGGCTGCGCTAAGAGTCCCGAAAGGATGCTTACTCGAGAGATTTTACGCCCTTGAAGTCTGCGCTGCTGGGCCTCCCTTAAAAGCGAAGGTCATGAAGCTGTTATTCATAAAAAGCTGAGTTGCAAAATTGCGCTTCTTGAAGAGCTCCACGCAATATCGCAGTTCTGGGGACTCGCCCGGGAAGGACTCGGCAGAGGGAGAGTCCCGCACCGGCGGTCACGCCTGCCGGTGGATCGGGCCGCGTTCCACGACCCGGAGCAAGAGGTCCTCGTCGATGTCCTCGGCGATCTGCACGGTCCTGGGTTGTTGGCCGGTGTAGCCGAGCAAGTCGCGCACCGTTCGGTTCGTGTAGTAGCTGCCCGCGACCGCGAGCAGCACCGCCTGGTGCCCGGCCTCGTCGAGTTCGCTCAATTGCTTGAGGGCGACACCGGAGGGGAGGGCGGCGGTGGCCCGCCAGGCGCGCAGGAGGTCGTCGACGAGGTTCGGCAAGACTCGCAGGACGATGTCCAGCTGGCCGCTGTCGATGCCGGCCGCGGCGGCGGACGGCATCGGGCCGGCGGCGGGGATCAGGTCGTCGGCCAGTTCTCGCAGCCAGTCCCGGCACTCGGCGGGAAGGAAGCGGCCGGTGGTCGCGGTCATGGGTGGCTCCGATCAGGCGGGGACGGGCTGGTTCCGGCGGTTCGCGATGAGATGTTCCGTCGCGCGCAGGGCGAGCGCGGCGATGGTGCTGGTCGGGTTGACGCCGCCGGAGGTGACGAACACGCTGCCGTCCACGATGAACAGGTTGGGGATGTCGTGGGATTTCCCGTGCTCGTCGACCACCGACCTCGCCGGGTCGTGGCCCATCCGCGCGGTGCCCAGGAGATGCCAGCCGGAGTAGCGCATGAGCGATTCGGCGGCGACGTCGGAGGCTCCGGCCGCTTGGAGGGATTCGCTGGCCCGCGCGATGTGGAAGTCGAGTAGGCGCCGGGAGTTGTCGCTGACGGAATACTCGATCCTGGGGGCGGGAATTCCGGAGGAATCGGTGAGCGCGCTGTCGACCGTGACGCGGTTGTTCTCGTCCGGCAGATCTTCGCCGAAAATGCCCCAGCTGATCGTCCGGCCGAGGTGCCGCTTGACGTGCTCGTGGTGCGCGGGGCCCCAGGTCTGCTCGCCCGCGCGGGTCGGCAGGGCGGCGTTCAGCGGGCCGCCGGTCGGGGCGAGGCTCCATTTCGCGCCGCGCACGAAACCTCGGTCGGTGTCTGTTTCGTAGAACTGGTACGAGGTGATCTTCGCTCCGACGTGTCCTCGCCAGCTTTCCAGGTCTTCGTCGAAGTAGCCCGTGACGTTGGCGAACGGGTGCACCATCAGCCGCCGCCCGAGCAGGCCGCTGGAATTGCCGAGGCCGTCCGGGTGTGCGGAGGTGGCCGAATTGAGCAGGATCCGCGGGGTTCCGACGGCGTTGGCGGCCATGATCACCACGTCGGCCCGGACGGTGTGCCACGAACCGTCGGGGAGCACGTACTCGGCGCCGGCGGCGAGTCCGTTGGCGGACATCAGGATCCGGGCCACGCGGGCCCCGGTCAGCAGCCGCGCGCCGCCCGCGACCGCGGCCGGCCAATGGGTGAGGTCGGTCGACGCCTTGGCTCCTTCCGGGCAGCCTTGCATGCACGATCCGAATTGGACGCACGGACGCCTGCCCTGGTGCGGTGCGGACAGCACCGCCTGCGCGGCCGGCCACCAGTGCCATCCGAGTTTGTCATGGGCTTTCGCCATCCTCGCGCCGATCCGGCCGATCGGCAGGGGCGGAAGCGGGGGTTCGGCGCCGTCCGGGTAAGCCGGGTCGCCGCCGGCGCCGGACACGCCGAAGGCGACGTCCGTGCGTTCGTAAAACGGTCGCAGGTCGGCGTAGCGCAACGGCCAGTCGTCGGCGACGCCGTCGAGGGAGCGCACGCGGAAATCGGACGGCAGCAGCCGCGGCCAGTCTCCCGCGTAAAGAATCATGCTCCCGCCGACCCCCGCGTACATCAGCGGCGCAACTGCGGACCGGCTGTCGTCGATCGGGTAGTCGGCGGGGTTCTGCCGCACGTTCGGGCTCGCCGACCACTGTTTGCGCGCTTCGAGTTCGTAGGTGTCGCGCTGGGCGGGGTAGTCGGCCCGGTCGGGCCATTCGCCCTGTTCCAGGCAGACCACGTCGAACCCGGCCTTCGCCAGCGCTCCCGCCGCGACTCCGCCGGACGCTCCCGCGCCGATGACCAGGACGTCAGCTTCTTCCATGGGATTCCTCTCGCACACCGCCGTTGGTAAGCGCTTTCCGGGAACCGTACGAGTTGTGCTGCCCGGACGCAAGAGGGGTGTTCGATGCGGCTGCCGGGGAAGCGAGCGCGAGGTCGTCAGCGCAACGATCGGTTACTGGCAGCGGGTGCTGTCGCGGAGCACGACTTCGCCTCGGACGCGGTGGCGGCGGGGAGCGCCCGCGTGGTCGTCGAGGGCGAGTTTCACCGCCTCCGCGCCCATGTTCGTCATCGGCAGGCGGACGGTGGTGAGGGCGGGCACGACGTCGCGCAACGGGCTGATGTCGTCGAATCCGGCGATGCCGATGTCTTCGGGCACTCGCAGGCCGGCTTCGCGCGCGGCGGCGAGCGCGCCGAGCGCCATCACGTCGTTGACGGCGAACAGGCAGTCGACCGGCGGGCGTCCTCCGGTTCGCTGGAGCAGCGCACGCGTCGCTTCGTAGCCGCCAGTCCGGGTGAAGTCGCCGGGGATCTGGTGCTCTGCCTCGGGTTCCGCGCCGTGCTCGGACAATCCGAAGCAGAAGCCCTCGGCGCGGTCGCGCGCGGTGAGCAGCGAGGGCGGACCCGTCAGCACCGCGAACGCCCGGTGTCCGGCGCGGTGGAGGGCGTCGGCGAGCGCGGCCGCGCTGAGCCGGTTTTCGACGACGACGGTGCCGATGCCGAGCCCGTCCTGGCCGATGCACGCGGCACGGCCGCCGCCCTGGGTGTACTTCCGCAGCAGCGTGCGCATCGGGTCGAGCAGGGCGGCGTCGTCGAGCCGCGACCCGGCGAGGACGACGGTCTGCGCGCGCTGGCGGCGGAGCAGCTCCACGTGGCGGAGTTCGGCTTCGGGGTCGCGCTGGGTGCTGGCCACGGTGACCAGCAGGCCCCGCTCGCCCGCGGCGGCGATGACGCCGGCCGCGATGCTGGAGAAGTACGGGTCGGCGATGTCGTGGACGATCAGCCCGAGGGTGGCGGTGTTGCCGCGCGCCATCGCTTGGGCCTGGGCGTTGGGCGAGTAGTCGAGTTCCGCCGCGGCGGCGATCACCTTGGCCCGCAACGCTTCCTTCACCTGGCGTGTGCTGCCGTTGAGCACCCGGGACGCGGTCGCGAGCGAGACCTCGGCGCGCTCGGCGACGTCGGCGAGGGTGGCCACGCTGCCGGCCGGCTCGGCCGGGCTGGGAGAACGTCGAGGACTCACAGCCGCGATGCTAGCGCTTTCCGGAATTCCCGGCGGCGAGCCTGGCTGGGGGCTTGACGGGGAGCACTCGACGAATCTAGCTTGGAAAGCGCTTTCCGAACGAGAGTGATCGTGGCGGGAACGCGTTCTCTGCATCCGGCCCTGACCGGTCCGGACCGATCCGACCAGGTGTCCCAGGAGGCCCCGTGGCTCAGCGAAGCATCGGCATCATCATGAACGGCGTGACCGGGAGGATGGGCTACCGGCAGCATCTCGTCCGGTCGATCCTCGCGCTGCGCGACGAGGGCGGGGTGCCGCTGCGCAGCGGCGAGCGCGTCCAGGTCCGGCCCTTGCTCGTCGGCCGGGACGGGGCGAAGCTCGCCGAACTGGCCCGCCGGCACGACATCGCGGACTGGACCACCGATCTCGACGCCGCGCTCGGCGACGGCCAGTGGGACGTCTATGCCGACTTCCTCGTCACGAAGGCACGCGCGGCCGCGCTGCGGCGGGCGATCGCCGCCGGCAAGGCCGTCTACACGGAGAAGCCGACTGCCGAGACGGTGCCCGAAGCTCTTGAACTCGCGGCGCTGGCCCAGGACGCGGGTGTGCCCAACGGCGTCGTGCACGACAAGCTTTACCTGCCGGGGATGAGGAAGCTGGCACGGCTGGTGCGGTCCGGATTCTTCGGGCGGATCCTGTCGGTCCGCGGGGAGTTCGGCTACTGGGTGTTCGAGGGCGACGGGCAGCCGGCGCAGCGGCCGAGCTGGAATTACCGGGCCGAGGACGGCGGCGGCATCGTCGTGGACATGTTCCCGCACTGGAATTACGTGCTGGAGAACCTGTTCGGGGAAGTCCGCTCGGTCTACGCGCGGGCGGTGACGCATATCCCGACCCGGTACGACGAGACCGGCGCGTCGTATCCGGCCACCTCGGACGACGCCGCGTATGCGATCTTCGAACTCGACGGCGGCGTGATCGCGCAGCTCAATTCCAGCTGGACGGTACGCGTCGACCGCAAGGAACTCGTCGAGTTCCAGGTCGACGGCACGCACGGCAGCGCGGTCGCCGGGTTGTTCGGCTGCCGGGCGCAGCACCGCGACGGCACGCCCCGCCCGGTGTGGAACCCCGACCTGGCCGAGTCCCACGACTACGCCGCCGACTGGCGGGAGATCCCGGACAACGAGGTGTTCGGCAACGGCTTCCGGGCCCAGTGGGAGGAATTCGTCCGGCACGTGGTCGACGGGGATCCGCACCCCTACGACCTGCTGTCGGGCGCGCGCGGGGTTCGGCTCGCCGAAGCGGGATTGCAGAGCTCCCGGACCGGTGCGCGAGTCGAGCTCGCGCCGCTCGAGGTGCCGCGGGCGATGGCGAGCGGGGCAGCGAAATGACGAGGGTGACCCTGGTCGACGCGGACGCCTGCGTCACCGGACACACCTTGCGGGAGGCTCCGGCGCTCGCCCGTCCCGACGGGCCGTTCCGCGCGCGAACCGCATACGCCGCGGCCCATGTCGTTCCGCGCGCGACTGCGCAGAATGTGCCGGGCGCGCCCGCGGATCTGGATTGGGACTCCACGCTGGCGTTTCGCCACCACCTGTGGTCATGGGGCCTCGGAGTGGCCGACGCGATGGACACCGCACAGCGCAACATGGGTCTGGACGCGGCCGCGACGCGCGAGCTGATCGCTCGCAGCGCGGCCGAAGCGGCCTCGGTAGGGGGAGCGCTGGTAGTCGGAGCCAGCACCGATCACCGGCTCGAGGAAACCTTGTCGCTGAGCGAAATCGTCGATGCGTACGCGGCTCAGCTCCACTACGCCGAAGACCACGGCGCGGGGGTCGTCCTGATGGCCAGCCGGCATCTCGCCCGCGCGGCGACGTCGGCGGGCGACTACGAGAAGGTGTACCGCGAGGTGCTGGCGCAGGCTGGGGCCCCGGTGATTCTGCACTGGCTCGGGGAGGCGTTCGACCGGCAGCTGGCGGGTTATTTCGGGCCCGAAGCGGACGAGACGGTGCTTCGGATCGTCGAAGAGAATGCCGGGAAAGTACGCGGGATCAAGATGAGCCTGCTGGACCCGGGCCGGGAAATCGCGCTCCGGGCGCGGCTGCCTCGCGGGGTCCGGGTGTTCACCGGGGACGATTACCATTACGTGAGCCTGATCGCCGGTGACGGCCAAGCCTGTTCCGACGCGCTTCTCGGCGCCTTCGCCGCGTTCGCCCCGTTGGCAGCCACCGCGCTGCGCGCACTCGACGCGGGCGACCACGCGGAGTACCGGCGGGTGCTCGGTCCGACCGAGGCGTTGGCACGGCATATTTTCGTCGCTCCCACCGAGTTCTACAAAACCGGTGTCGCGTTCCTGGCCTGGCTCAACGGCTATCAGCCCGCCTTCGCGATGGTGGGCGGCCTGCACGCGGCCCGCAGCCTGCCGCACCTGTCCGCATTGGTGCGCTTGGCTGACGAGGCGGGGGCGCTGGTCGATCCCGAACTGGCGGCGCGGCGGTGGGCCGATTTGCTTGCCGTGCACGGCTTCGGCGAAAGGATCCCGGCATGACCGCGCATCCGTGGCTGTCGTTGAACCAGGCGACGATCCGGCACGCGGACCTCGCGGCCGCGCTGCGGGTCACTCAACACGCCGGAATTCCGGCGATCGGGTTGTGGCGGGAACCGGTCGCCGAGGTCGGGCTGTCGAAGGCGGCCGCGATGCTGGCGGATTCGGGGCTGCGGTTTTCCAGTTTGTGCCGCGGCGGGTTCGTCACGGGGCACGATCGCGCGGCCGCGCTCGAGGAAAACCGCCGGGCGATCGAAGAAACCGCGGTGTTGGCCGAGGCGGGCGCGGCGGGCTCGGCGCCGGTACTGGTGCTCGTCGCGGGCGGGCTGCCCGAGGGCGACCGCGACCTCGCGGGCGCGCGGAACCGGGTGCGGGACGCGGTGGGCGTGCTGGCGGACGACGCGGCGGCGGCCGGAGTGGTGCTCGCGATCGAACCCATGCATCCGATGTACGCGGCGGACCGGGGAGTGATCTCGACGCTGGCCCAGGCGCTCGACGTCGCCGAGCAGTTTCCCTCGGGCCGGGTCGGCGTGGTCGTCGACACCTTCCACGTCTGGTGGGATCCGTGCCTCGCCGAGCAGGTCCGCCGCGCCGGAACGACTGGCCGGATCGTCTCGTATCAGGTCGGGGACTGGGTCACGCCGCTGCCGTCCGGCGCGCTGCTCGCCCGCGGCCTGCCCGGTGCCGGACATGCCGATCTCGCGGCGATCTCCGGGCTCGTCGAGGAGGCCGGCTACCGGGGCGATGTCGAGGTGGAGATCTTCAACGAAGATCTCTGGCAGGATGACCCGGAGCGGGTCGCCCGGCGCGTGGTGGAATCGTTCGGCCGCGCGGTGGGAGCGACGGGATGACAGGCACGAAGAAGGCACTTCGCGTTCTCGTCGCCCCGGACTCGTTCAAAGGCTCAGTCCGCGCCGCCGAGGCCGCCCGGTGGCTCGCCGAAGGCTGGGCCGCGGAGCGCGAGCACGACGTGCTGCGCGAACTGCCCCTCGCCGATGGCGGGGAGGGCACCCTCGACACGGTAGCCGCGGCCGTGCCCGAAGCACGCCGGATGCCGGTCGTCGTGCCTGGCCCCGACGACCGGCCGGTGCGTGCGCACTGGCTCCTGCTGCCGGACGGCACCGGTGTCGTCGAACTCGCCTCCACCAGCGGTCTTGGCTTGCTCGACCGGCCGCGCCCCGCCGAGGCGCACACGCTCGGGTTCGGCCGCGCGATCGCTGCCGCCCTGGACACCGGCGTGCGTCGGCTGCTGCTCGCGCTGGGCGGGTCGGCGTCGACAGACGGCGGTGCCGGCGTTCTCGCCGCGCTCGGCGCGCGGTTGCTCGACGAGGCGGGAAACCCAGTTCCGCCAGGGAATCGCGGTCTGGCCCGGCTGCACACCGTGGACCGGACGCGGCTTCGTCCCGTGCCGCCCGCGGGCGCGCTGGTGCTGAGCGACGTGACGAACCCGCTGTTCGGCCCGGACGGTGCGGCGGCGATTTTCGGCCCGCAGAAAGGGTTCTCGCCGGACGAACTGCCCGCCGCCGAACGCAATCTCCGGCAGTTCGCGGGCTTGCTGGACGCTGACCCGGCGACGGACGGAGCCGGCGCGGCGGGCGGGACCGGGTTCGGCCTTCTCTCCTGGGGAGCGCAGCTGGCTCCGGGGAGCGAATTCCTGGGTTCGCTGGCCGGGCTCCCCGCCGCGGTCGCGGCCGCGGACCTCGTCCTCACCGGCGAGGGACGCTTCGACGCGCAGTCGCGGTCGGGAAAACTCGCCGGGCACGTCTCGGCGCTCGCCGTCGCGGCGCGGGTGCCCGCCTTCTTGGCCGCCGGGCGGGTGGCCGCACCGATCGCCGGCCTGTTCCAGGCCGCCGAAGACCTTTCCGAACTGGCTGGCAGCCAGGCCCGGGCGATCGCCGACCCGGCGCGGTATCTGCGGCGCGCGGGAACCGCGTTGGCCCGGCGCTTCGCCTCGGCCTGACGGCTCCGGCCGCCGCACCCGACCGCCGGACCGGGCTCCCGGTCCGCGCGACCCCACCCTTTGCAGGAAGGACATTCATGACGATCGCCAGCGTCGACCCCGCCACCGGCGAGGTCCACAAGAAATTCGCCGCGCACACCCCAGCAGAGGTCGAAGCCCGGATCGCCGCCGCGGACGGCGCGTTCCGGATCTTGTCCCGCACCACCTTCGCCCAGCGCGCCGAATGGCTGCACCGAGCGGCGGACCTGCTGGAAGCAGAGGCGGACGCCGTCGCCGGGCTGATCACCGCGGAGATGGGCAAGACCCTCGAATCCGCGCGCTACGAGGCGCTCAAGTCCGCCGCCGGAATGCGCCATTTCGCCGACCACGCGGAGCGTTACCTGGCACCGGAACGGCCGGTCGATCCGGCGGCGGCCGGCGCGTCGGATCTCGTTGTGCGGTTCGACCCGATCGGCGTCGTCCTCGCGGTCATGCCGTGGAACTATCCGATCTGGCAGACGGTGCGGTTCGCCGCCCCGGCGCTGATGGCAGGCAACACCGGACTGCTCAAGCACGCTTCCAACGTGCCGCAATGCGCGCTCTACCTGAGCGATTTGTTCGACCGCGCCGGTTTTCCGCCCGGGTCTTTTCCCGCGGTGCTGATCGAAGCGAAGGACGTCGCCCCGCTGCTCGCCGACCGGCGGATCCGGGCAGCGACGCTGACCGGCTCCGTCGCGGCCGGGTCCGCCGTAGCCGAAGCGGCCGGGCGCCACATCAAGAAGACAGTCCTGGAACTGGGCGGCACGGACGTGTTCCTGGTCCTTCCCAGCGCGGACCTGGAGCGGGCGGCCGAAGCGGCGGTCACCGCCAGGGTGCAGAACGCCGGGCAGTCCTGCATCGCCGCGAAACGCTACTACGTCCACGCCGACGTCTACGACGAGTTCACCGCCCGGTTCGTCGAAGGGATGGCGGCGACGATCGCCGGGGATCCCCGCGATCCGGGCACCACTTTCGGTCCGCTCGCCACCGAACGCGGACGGCGAGAGGTCGAAGCCCTCGTCGCCGACGCGGTCGCCAAGGGCGCGACGGTGCTGGCCGGCGGCCGGACGCCGGACGGGCCGGGCTTTTTCTATCCGGCGACCGTCCTCTCCGGACTGACCCCGGACATGCGGCTGTACCGGGAGGAATGTTTCGGCCCGGTCGCCTGCGTGCACCGCGTCGCGGATCTCGGCGAAGCGATCAGGCTCGCCAACGACTCGGACTTCGGGCTCAGCTCGAGCGTCTGGACCGGCGACGCGGCGGAAATCGACCGCGCGGAGCGCGAGATCGAGGCCGGGGGAGTGTTCGTCAACGGCCTCACTGCCTCGTTCCCCGGCGTGCCCTTCGGCGGGGTCAAAGACTCCGGCTACGGCCGCGAACTGTCGGCGCACGGCATCCGCGAGTTCGTCAACGCCAAGACCGTCTGGCGGGCCTGACCCGCGCCGATCTCGGAAACATTTGTCCACCCGCGAAGGAGTTTCAACGATGAAACCCGCACCGAAAATGCAGGCGGTCATGGTGCTCTACCACCTGGGCGAAGACGGCCTGTGGGAGCACCACTTGTTCGGGGCACTGCGCCGGCGCTACGGCGACGCCGAACTGTCCGGCCTGCGCGAGGACCTCATCGGGCTGTCCACCGTCGGCTGGCTGGAGGTGCTCGAACACCGCAGCCACCGGGGCCATCTCTTGCGCCGCTACCGGCTCGCCGCATCGGCGAGGCGGCTTGTCGAGTACCAGCTCGATCTTCGCCGGTACCTGCCGGTCGAACTGCCCGCGCGCACCGGGAACGTCGCATGAGCGCGCCCGACCCGGCCGCGACCGCGCTGGCCGAGCGATCGCGCCTGGCCGACGGGAAGAAAACCCGGATGGGGATGATCTACGCGATCCTCGCCGCGCCCGCCCTCGGCCTCGCCTTCGGCCTGCTGGGATCGATCGTCTCCGCGCCGCCGTTCGACCGGCAGCAGCCGACCGGCGCGTTCGTTCTCGTGGCCGCACTGCAGGTGCCCTTCGGCGTCCTCGCCATCGCGATCTTCCTGCTCGTCACCGGCACCTGGCGAGACGCCGCGCGGATTCTCGGCCACCGGGTCAGCTGGTGGAATCTGTTCGTCGCGGTCGGCGGGTTCGTGGGCGACTTGTGCTTCGCCGCCGCCTCGGGACTGATCGGTGGCGCTCTCGCCGGTTCCATCGGCGGGCTCGCCGGGGTGGTCGGAGCGATCATCGCGGCTGTGCTCTACCGAGAACGGATCCTTCGCGCGTCCACTCTGGTCGGTCTCGCGGCCCTGGCAGTCGGGATCTGGCTGGCCGTCTCCGGCGGGGAACTCGGCGCCCCGACGCATGGCTGGTACTTCGTGGTCGGTCTGCTGATCATCGTGGCCGCGGTGCTCACCTGGGGCTTCGAGAGCTTCGCCATCACCGCGGGCACCGACCTGATGCCGCCGGAGAGTTTCCTGTGGTGGCGGGCTTTCCTCGAACTGCTCATCGCCGACATCCTGCTCGCAGTGCTGTTCCCGGAGGGCCGGCACGTCGCCGCGGCCGCCTGGTCCCAGCCGCGGCTCGTGGCGATCGGCGCGGTGATCGGGCTGGGCTGGGCGATCTGGATGATCATGGGCTACTACATCGGAATCTCCTACGCCGGTGCGGTGCGCGGCGGCGTGCTGACCAACACCCTGGCGTTCTTCTTCATCGCCTTCTTTTCCCTCACCGTCTACGGTGCGCCGTTCAGCACCTACGTGATCGTCGGTTCGGCGATCACCATCGTCGGCACCCTTTTCATCGTCACCGAACCCAAAGCCCACCTGACGCGCTTGCGTTCCTGAACGGAGAACTCATGTCCACCCGACCGTCCACATCGGACTGGCCAGACGACGACGCGCTCGCCGACGCCTACCTGCGCCGCAGCGCCCGGGCCAAGCTGCGCCGCCTGTCCGGACTGATCGTCTTGTGCGCTCTCCTGCTGGCCGTCCTCGTGCTGATCTACTCCGAAGGCTGGTATTCCGGCTCCGGAGCAGGCGGCGCGGGCTGGGTGTTCGTCGGCATCGGCGTCGCGGCCGCGGCGATCGCCGCCGTCGTCATCGACATCGTCTACCGGAAGGAACTCTGAAGTCATGTCCGCATCCGAAACCGGGCCCGCGCCGGCCGCGCGGGAGTTGCCGTTGCTCAACGCACGCCGGTGGGCGTTGGGATTCCTTGCCTTCGCAGTGGTCCTCGCGGTTGTCTTCTCCCAATTCCTGATCGGCTTCGCCGCGCACGCGCACTGAGCGGCAGCGCGAACTGGTCTTCCGCTCCCGCAGCGAGGGCCGAGGCACCTCGGCCGCGGCGAGGAATTCGTCGATCGTCCACTTTCCTCCTCGCTGATCCGGGTAGGACATCACCGCTCACAAAGGATCAACGCGGCCCATTCTTTCCCATACTTCGCGCAATGCCGCTGTTCGATCAGTCACGGTGGTGCCTTTCTTCGGCGATGAGGACCAGGCATGACTGCGTCAGCGGGGACGGCGATTTCGCGCGCCAAGAAGGCTTGGACGCGGACCCTGCCTCCGCATGACGCCTGGTTCTTTGATCGCGGTGAGCGATAGATACGTTTCCCCGGGTTCGCTTTCGACACTGTCGTTCCGTTTTCGCGCGCAGCAGTCCAAAGGTTCCAGCGTGGCCAGCCCGGCCGTCTTCGCTGCCTTTCAGGAGCCGACGGGGCGACGGCTCGACCCTGAGGTGGCACAGTGAGCTCACCGAACAGAAACCGCGTGACAGGTGTCGCCAAGCAGGCCGCGGCTGCGGTGCTGGACACGCTGAACTGCTCAAGATCTTGTGCGAGGGCGCGTGACGCGTCGCCGAGACCGTTGTCGCTCTCGCAGTGCATGCGGTGGTCGTGCTGGATCGTTTCGACGGAATAAGCCTGCGGACGCTGGCCGAGTTGCTGGGCTCGACGCCGCCATCGGCGAGCAGGCTGTGCGGCCGACTGGAGGTGGTCAGGTTCCTCGTGAGGCACTTCCCGAGCGACGGTCGACTACGCCGTGCGCGTGCTCGGCCACGTCGGAAACGCGGACGCAGTCGAGGTCCTCTGTCGGCTTGGCGACGACCCGGAGCTTGGGAGTGCAGCGTTCAGTTCACTACGGCGTTTGGCCCGAGATCGGTAGCGACCTTCCGGTCTCGCCGGACCGGAGGGCAGCAACGGACCGCCTCTCAGCGTCACGTGTGGCTGGTCCGTGCCGGACACCAACGTCAGCAGCGGGCCCCTCTCTGTCTGCCAATCCGGCGAAGTCCACCCAGCATTCGGATGACCGAGCGTGTTTTCCAGGAGAGGCTCTCGCGACCGTCTGCGCACCGCATCAGAATGCATCACCTAGGGTGACGCATACTGTGCACGCTGCTATCGTCCGTCCCGGATCGGCTTGGAGGAGGGGTTCGCGTATGGATTGGATCGGCTTAGGGGATGCGGTCCTCAGGGGCGTCGCAGTGGACGGCGTGGCGAAAGGCGTCGCCGGCGGGGTGGCCAAGTCTCTCCAGCGGAAACTCGGGGACGTGCCGGCAGGCAACGCGGATCTGGCGGACCGGCTGAAGGACGCCTGCAAGGATCCCGCGTTTCAGGACGCGTTGCTGCGGGGACTCAGGCGGCGCGAGCCCCGACGCGACGCCGCCAGGCCCACAGCGCCAGACCCGTTTTTCAACCAGGAAATTCTGCGTGAGCTCCGCCCGAAGCCGGGACTGTGGCTCCTTGTCGGTCCTCCGGGTGGAGGGAAACACACTCTGGCGATGTGGTGGGCGCACCATTGGACGCCCCAGTTCCACGACGGCTGTGTGAGAGTGAACCTGGACAACCACCGGGTCGACGGGTCGCTGGACACGGCCAGCGTCCTGGTTTCCGTTTTGCAGGATCTGGGAATTCCCGCTTCTGACATCAGCGACGATCCCCGGCGGCTCCCTCGGCAGTATCAAAACGCGTCCCTGGAATATCATTTTCTTCTGGTTCTCGAGAATCTGCGTCACTCGGACGACGTCAGCATTTTGCAACCGGTTTCGCCGGTGAATCTCGTTCTCGTGACCAGTGCCGCGGTTGACTGTCGGCTGCGTTCCGAGGTCACTCTCGATCGCGTCGTCGAACTGCCCATGCTGGACGATGTGCCAGCCAGGAAGGTGCTGGAATCGCGGTGCGCCCCTTCGGTTCTGGACGCCGAACCGGACGCGACTGACGAACTGCTCAGCTTGTGTGGCGGTCGACCGCGGATCCTCGTTCAAGCAGGCGTTGCTCTCCAGTACGCGAGGGCGGCCGGTCCCGGCACGGTTGTGCGAGATTTTCTCGAGACGCTGCCGGCCGAGGGGCTCGCCGGGGCCGATGATGTGATAGCTGAGGCCGTGCGGCGGGCGTTCGACTCCTTGGGTGCGCACAACCACGCATTGATCGCTGCTCTGGCGGCATACCCCGCGGCAGGCATCACGCCCGACAGCGCGCAGGCAGCGGCAGGATTCCCGGTCACCCGGAGCGACCTGGCGAAGCTGGTGACGGGCTTCGTTCTCGCGAAAGGCCCTGACGAACGTCCGGTGATGGACGAAGTGACGCGGCGGTACGTACCCGCCCTGCTTCCCGCGGACTGTCAGCCGCCGGCCGCCGCGGTGTCGCAAAGGTTGCTGCGCTGGTTGATGGAGAAGGCTCGGGAAGCGGACAGCGATCCTGGTCGGCTGCGGGTCCCTGAACAGTCGACTGTGAGAGGTGATGCCGTGCGGGCCAAGGCCGCGCTTGGCATGCTCCTCGACCTCGTCACCGAAGTCGTCCGTGACGCGTGCGGGGCTGGACAAGACAGCGAAGTCTGTCTGCTGGTCATGAACTTGGAACTGTTCGCGAATCGAAGGAGCCTGCACTCGTGGTTCCAGGTGCTCAACGGCTACCGGATCACCAGTGCTCGCCGGATCGGCGACCCCTTCATCCTGATTCGAGCCTACTCGATGCATGCGCGCATGCACTTCCTGCAATACCGCTTCGAGAAAGCGCAGGCTCAATTAGATCTGGCATGGGCGCAGGTTGACGAGGTCGAGAAGCGCGGCCTTGGCGACGAGGCCCTGCGACGCAGGGTCCGGTCTTCAGTGCTCGAGATGCAGGCGCGACTGCTGGAGATGCGGGCAGATGACGGCGATCATCGACTCTACTCCGGGGCGTTGCAGTGCATGCGGCAGGCGATTGAAATCGACCGGGAACTGGGCGAGGTCAGCATCCGCGACCTGAGTATTCACCTTCGGATGGGCGCGAACATCCACTGGAAGGCGGGGGAAGCGGGCCTGCCTGCGGAGATGGACGAGGCGCGACGGTGGGTCGACAAGTCGGTCAGCATCAGCGTGGACGACGTCAACCACGGCCGCGCGGAGATGGTCCGGGCGAAAGTGTGCGGCGCTTCGCGGGAATTTACGGGGGCGCTTTGCGCGCACGATGAAGCGCGTCGGCTGCTCGGCAAGGAGGATGCGGGCCCGTACGAGCGCGAGCTTTGCGAAATCGATGCCCGGTTGACGGCTCTGCGCGGTCTGTTCGACGATGCCATCGAGAAATGGGCCAAGTTGATGGACCGGGCAGTCAGTAGCGGAAGCCACGACTTGGAGCGCTATTCGCGTGAAATATCCAGGCTTCGTGGGAAAACTGTCCCGGGACGTTTCCGAAGGTTTTTCAAACGGGACTCGCAAGATGATTGTTAATGCTCAGAGGATCTGCGTCTGTCGCGCCGGGGCCAAGGGCAGTGAACTCGCCGTGAAGCCGGGTCGGCCTGGCCGGAGCGACCAGGACTGACTCGCATAGTGATCTCCGAACCGTCCTTCGCAGGCGTCGCGGCGGATGTCGGAGCAGCCGTACGGATAGCGATCTCCGCACGGGTCGACGCTTTGGACGCCGAGACCGCGAGCCAGCCCGGGCCGGACGAGGCTGCCTTGCTCGACGCAGTGGCCCTGGCCGAGGCGGCGGAGCGGATCACGGATCAGATGACCGACATGCAAGCTGCTCAGTCGAGCGCGCTCGCTTGTGTAGAGGTTGTCCGTGCCCCCGGTGAGATTCGAACTCACACTGGACGGGTTTTGAATCCGTTGCCTCTGCCAGTTGGGCTACGGGGGCGCAGTGCCGGAAACCTTACGGGACCCGTCCTCCCCTCCGGCGACCGGGTCCGATGATCGGGTCCGGTGATCGACGGGGATCGGCGGTGATCGACTTGGGGCCGGGGCTGGGTGTCGCCCGCCACTTCGTGGTGAACGCCATCGTGGGATCTGGATCGGTCCCGGTACGCTGGGCTCTCGCGGGTGACCGCGTGTCGAAGACGTCCCGCCGAGCCTTCAGGAGGACACCGGTGACCGAACAGGCTGCCGAGTCGAACGGCGCCGCCGGCGTGCCGCAGCGACGGGTGCTCGTCGCGGAAGACGAGGCGCTCATCCGGCTCGACCTGGTGGAGATGCTGCGCGAAGAGGGCTACGAGGTGGTCGGCGAGGCCGGCGACGGCGAGGAGGCCATCGCGCTGGCCACCGATCTCAAGCCGGACCTCGTGATCCTCGACGTCAAGATGCCGAAGCTCGACGGCATCGAGGCGGCCGCGCGGATCACCGGCGACCGGATCGCGCCGGTCGTCATTCTCACCGCGTTCAGCCAGCGCGACCTCGTCGAACGGGCCCGCGACGCGGGCACCATGGCGTACCTGGTGAAACCGTTCGCCAAACGCGACCTCGTGCCCGCGATCGAGCTGGCCGTCAGCCGGTTCTCCGAGCTGCAGGCCCTCGAGGCCGAGGTCGCCGGGCTCACCGACCGGCTCGAGACCCGCAAGGTCATCGACCGGGCGAAGGGTCTGCTGATGAGCCGCCAGGGGCTCACCGAACCCGACGCGTTCCGCTGGATCCAGCGCACCGCGATGGACCGGCGCACCACGATGAAGGCCGTCGCCGAGGCGGTCGTGGAAAGCATCGGCTGAGCAACCGGCAAGCACCCGGGGAAGCGGGCGTGACCAGGGGGTCGCGCCCGCTTTTTCGTGGCCCGGCACTCCGGAAACGCCGGAAACCGTTCCGGAGAGTCACCGCCCGGCCCCGGAGCGCGCTCCCGCCCAGCGGGACTGCCGTCCGGTTCGCCGCATCCGTCCCGGCCCGCCGTGTCGCGCCGAAACCTGGGCGCCGACCAGCGAAAACCCTTCTGCGGCACCGGTTCGCGACCCACCCGTGCGGGTTGATCTGCCCTGCGCGAAAGGGCAAGGTTGCTACCTTGGAGGCCGGGGGATCGTGGTGTCGGTCACGGTGACAGAGGGGATGTTCCTACACTGCCTCCATCGATCGGACGCCAGGTCTAGGTCCGTTCGAGGGGTGCTCGGACACGAAGAGTCATTCACTCGGTCGTTGCAATCAGACGATCGAGTGTAAATCGTCCGTTAATTCTCGTGACGACCGTCACGATGTGGATACAAGACTCGCTGTGACTCTGTGCAACACCTCACCCGGCGGCTACGTTCAGCGCCCAGTCGAAGTCCCACGCAGGGACCCGCCGTTCCGCAGGAGCGTGGCGGGTGGCATTTGGAGGAACGAGTGCAGAGAGCACGACTCACTAAGGTCATCGTGCTGGCCGCGGCGGGAGTCATCTCCCTTGGCGCCTGCTCGGCGCGGACCGGCGGTGACTCGGGTGGCGACAGCGGCGCGCCGCAGGCCGCGGCCCCGTCGGCGGCGGCGAACGCGGCGGACCCGGCGGGAGACGGCAAGGCGCAGTGCGCGCCGACCTCGATCGCCTACGCCGGCACGATCAACGGCGCGAACGCGGCCCTGGGCCAGAACATCCTCAAGGGCGCGAAGCTGGCGGTCGACCAGCACAACAAGGCGAACCCGGGCTGCCAGGTCAAGCTCGCGGAGTTCGACACCGAGGGCACCCCGGACAAGGCGCCGGGCATCGTGACCCAGATCGTCAACACCCCGGGCATCATCGGCGTCATCGGCCTCCCGTTCTCGGGCGAGTCGAAGGCCGCGGGCAACATCTTCAACTCCGCGGGCCTCGTCGCCGTGACCCCGTCCGCGACCAACCCGTCGCTCGCCCAGAACGGCTGGAAGACCTTCTTCCGCGCGCTGGGCAACGACAACGCGCAGGGCCCGGCCGCCGCGAAGTTCATCACCGGCGAGCTCAAGGCCAACAAGGTCTGCGTGATCGAGGACGACTCCGAGTACGGCACCGGTCTCGCCGCCTCGACCGTCAAGGCGCTCGGCGACAAGGCGAGCTGCCAGGACAAGGTCAAGACGAAGCAGACCGACTTCTCCGCCGTGGTCAACAAGATCAAGAACGAGAAGCCGGACGCGATCTTCTACTCGGGCTACTACCAGGAAGCCGCTCCGTTCGCGCAGCAGCTGAACGACGCGGGCGTCAAGGCCAAGTTCGTCGGCCCGGACGGCGTGAAGGACGACCTGTTCGTGAAGGGCGCCGGCGACGCCGCGGCCAACGCGTACTTCACCTGCCCCTGCGTGCCCGCCGACCAGTTCACCAAGTTCACCGACGCCTACAAGGCGGCGACCGGCGTCGACCCGGGCACCTACTCGCCCGAGGCCTACGACGTCGCGACGATCCTGCTGAAGGGCATCGACGCGGGCAAGAAGGACCGCGCCGGCCTGCTGGACTTCGTGAAGACCTACGACGGCCAGGGCATCACGAAGCACTTCAAGTGGGACGACCACGGCGAGCTCGCCGCGACCACCGTGTGGACCTACAAGGTGGAGAACGGGAAGATCGTCCGCAACACCGAGATCAAGTAGCTCACCGCTTTCGGTTCCAGTACCGGGGTGCGGGCCAGGCGGCGAGATCCCGCCGGGCCCGCACCCCGGACCCACATGGAGAACTAGTGTGTCGATGACCCCTGACCTCAGTTCGCTCGTCCTCGCGCAGGGCGGCGGAAGCTGGATCACCTTCGACGTGAATTCGTTCCTGAACCAGTTCTGGGACAACACGATCGACGGTCTTTCCTACGGCAGCATCTACGCGCTCGTAGCGCTGGGCTACACCCTCGTCTACGGCGTGCTCAAACTCATCAACTTCGCCCACTCCGAGGTGTTCATCTACGGCGCCTTCGCGACGTGGTTCACCTTCTACGGCTTGGGTTTCCGCCCCGGCGCGACCCCGGATCTGCCGATCTTCGAGCTGATCGGCTTCCTGCTGCTCGCGCTCATCGCGTCGATGGCGGTGTCCGGCGGCACCGCGGTCGTGCTGGAACGCGTGGCCTACCGGCCGCTGCGCAAACGCAAGGCCCCCCGGCTGGTCTTCCTGATCACCGCGATCGGCGCTTCCTTCGTGCTGCAGCAGATCCTGTTCATCTGGCGCGGCGGCAACCCGGAAAACAGCATCCGGCTGCTGCGCAACGACGAGGTGTTCACGATCTTCGGCGGCAGCGTCACGATCGTCACCATCATCACCGTGGTGGCGTCGATCCTGCTGATGGTCGGCACGGACATGTTCGTCAACCGCACCAAGTTCGGCCGCGGCATCCGCGCGGTCGCGCAGGACCCGGACACCGCGACGCTGATGGGCGTCAACAAGGAACGCGTCATCACCCTGACGTTCCTCATCGGCGGCCTGCTGGCCGGCGCGGCGGCGCTGTTCTACATGATGAAGATCCCGCAGGGCGCCTCGTACCAGGGAGGCTTCATCCTCGGCATCAAGGCGTTCACCGCCGCGGTGCTCGGCGGCATCGGCAACCTGCGCGGCGCGCTGCTGGGCGGCCTGCTGCTCGGCGTCGTGGAGAACTACGGGCAGTCGCTGTTCGGCGGCGCGTGGCGCGACGTCGTCGCGTTCGCCCTGCTGGTGCTGATCCTCATGTTCCGCCCGACCGGCATTCTCGGCGAATCGCTCGGAAAGGCACGGGTATGACGACGACTACGACGCCGCCCGCCGCTCCGGAGAAGGCGCGCCGCCGTCCGCTCTCGGACTGGTGGAACAGGCTGTCCCGGGTCCAGCAGTGGGGGGTGCTCATCCCGCTGGTGGCGCTGGTCTACCTGCTGCCGGTGCTGAACCCGCCGCTGATCACCACCCAGCCCGGGTACGACTTCCCGATCGCGATGTTCGAGGTGGCCCGCTACGCGCTGGTCGCCATCGGGCTCAACATCGTGGTCGGCCAAGCGGGTCTGCTCGACCTCGGCTACGTCGGGTTCTTCGCGATCGGCGCCTACGTGATGGCGCTCTTCACGAGCCCGGACTCGTCGCTGGCGAAGCTGCCGTTCCTCGTCGTGCTGCCGATCGCGATGGTGGTCACGATGATCTTCGGGGTGATCCTGGGGACGCCGACGCTGCGGTTGCGCGGCGACTACCTGGCGATCGTCACGCTGGGCTTCGGCGAGATCGTGCGGCTGCTGGCCGACAACATCGACCCGCTGCGCGGCAACCGCGGCTTCCAGGGCGTCGGGCACCCGCCGGGTGTGAAGGCGGACGGCAACCCGCTCTTCAACAACACCGACGGCATCCCGTGGTACTGGCTCTGCGTCACGATCATCATCGTGATCCTGTTCGTGGTCGGGAACCTGGAGCGCAGCCGCGTCGGCCGCGCGTGGGTCGCGATCCGCGACGACGAGGACGCGGCCGAGATCATGGGCGTGCCGACGTTCAAGTTCAAGATCTGGGCGTTCGTCGGCGGCGCCGCGGTCGGCGGCCTCTCCGGCGCGCTGTACGCGGGGCAATTGGGCTTCGTGAACAACCAGAAGTTCGACGTGGTCACGTCGATGCTGTTCCTGGCGGCGGTCATTCTCGGCGGCGCGGGCAACAAGGTCGGCGTGCTGCTGGGCGCGATCGTGGTGGCGTACGTGCCGCTGCGGTTCCAGCAGATCGCGGAGTACAAGTACCTGATCTTCGGGCTGGCGCTGATCGTCCTGATGATCTTTCGCCCGCAGGGCCTGCTCGGCGCGCGGCAGCGGCTGCTCGCCTACGGCAGGCAGGCGTACCAGCGGCTGCTCGGCAAGGGCGAACAGGTCAGCAGCGACGGTTCGCTGGTCACCGACAACCCGGGGGAGAAGGCATGACGGTCCCTGGCAACGGAACCGGGCCCGAGGTCCCGGCCGAGGGCGGCCTCGTGGCCGAGGTCGCGAACATGACCGCCGACGAGCTCGCCGAGCACGAGGCCGAGGTCGCCGAGGTCGTCGCGCCGGACCGGGAGATCCAGGCAGGCTACGGGCAGACGCTGCTCAAGGTCGACGACGTCACCGTCCGCTTCGGCGGGCTGGTGGCGCTGGACTCGGTGTCCTTCGAGATCCGGCGCGGCGAGATCCTGGGCCTGATCGGGCCGAACGGCGCGGGCAAGACCACCTGCTTCAACGCGATGACCGGCGTCTACCGGCCGTCCTCGGGGCAGGTGCTGCTCGAGGACCAGCCGCTCGGCAAGACGTCGCGGCACGGGATCACCCAGCTCGGCATCGCGCGGACGTTCCAGAACATCCGGCTGTTTTCCGAGATGACCGCGCTGGAGAACGTGGTCGTCGGCACCGACGCCCGGCACAAGACGAGCCTGCTCGGCGCCCTCCTGCGAGTCCCGCGGCACCACCGCGAGGAGAAGCAGGCGATCGAGAAGGCCATGGCGCTGCTGGAATTCGTCGGCATCGCCGACCGCGCCGCGGACCGGGCGAAGAACCTGCCGTACGGCTATCAGCGCCGGCTGGAGATCGCGCGGGCGCTCGCCACCGAGCCGAAGCTGCTGTGCCTCGACGAGCCTGCCGCCGGGTTCAACCCGGCGGAGAAGGAAGAGCTCATGGGGCTGATCCGGACGATCCGAGACGACGGCTACACCGTCCTGCTGATCGAACACGACATGAAGCTCGTCATGGGCGTCACCGACCGGATCGTGGTGCTGGAGTTCGGCAAGAAGATCGCCGACGGGCTGCCTTCCGAAATCCGGGAGAACCCCGCCGTGATCGCCGCTTACCTGGGAGTTCCCGACGATGACGTTGCTTGAGCTAACCGAGGTTTCCGTCCACTACGGACGGATCCAGGCCGTGTCCGGGCTGTCCATCACGGTCAACGAGGGCGAGATCGTCACCCTCATCGGGGCGAACGGCGCCGGCAAGTCCACCACGATGCGGGCGATTTCCGGTATCCGGCCCATTTCCGGCGGTGCCATCCGGTTCGACGGCGAGGACATTTCGCGGCTGCGCGGGGATTTGCGTGTGGTTCGCGGGATTTCGCAGGCGCCGGAGGGGCGGGGGATTTTCCCCGGCATGACGGTGCTGGAGAATCTGGACATGGGCGCTTATGCGCGCAAGGACCGGAAGAATCTGCAGCCTGATTTCGACCGGGTGTTCGAGTTGTTTCCGCGGTTGGCTGAGCGGAAGACTCAGGTCGGCGGGACTATGTCCGGGGGTGAGCAGCAGATGCTCGCTATCGGGCGGGCGTTGATGGCTAAGCCTCGGTTGTTGTTGCTGGACGAGCCTTCCATGGGGTTGGCGCCGCAGTTCATTCAGCAGATTTTCCGGATTATTACGGAGATCAATCGGCAGGGGACTACGGTGCTGCTGGTTGAGCAGAATGCGCAGCAGGCGTTGTCTCGGGCGCATCGGGCTTATGTGCTGGAGACTGGGCAGATTACGAAGACTGGTACTGGGCAGGAGTTGTTGGCTGATACCAGTATCAAGGAGGCTTATCTCGGGGTGGGGTGATTGGCTCGTCGCCTGGCGGCGACATTGCGGCCCTTTGTTGCGTGGGCACCCCGATTTTTCATTGTGACTACGGCGCGGGGGTGCTTGTCAAGGCGGGAAAGATGCCTTGACAAGCACCCCCGCGCCGTGTTTTTGGC
>NZ_JARACH010000003.1:0-315705 GCF_029087445.1 Amycolatopsis sp. La24 | reverse complement strand
CTCCCGCGCCGGCTTCTCGTCACGCTTACGTGGACTCACAAGCTCCGATGTCATCACTCACAGTGCCCATCCCGCCGGACCTCAGCCCGGCGTGTCGGGCCGGAAACACCGATCTTGGAACAGTCCCGTCTCGTACGCAGTCTTGTTGTCCCGCGCCTTGCCGGCCGCCCACGCGAGGTCCTCCTTGTTGAGTGCGGTCAGGCTGACGCACGTGCCGTGCGCCCAATCATCGAAGAACTGCGCGCTGGCCGCGGAACGCTGGGCGTTGAGAAGCGCTTCCTTGCGCGGGTTTTCGAACGAACTGATGTAGCCGTTGACCCGGGCGATGGTGGTTGTCCCCACCACGTAGGCGTCGATGTCGAGCCGTCCCGACGGCGGCTGAAGGGCGTGCTGGAGCGCTTGGTGCGCATTGCCTTCGGCAGTCCGTGCCGCATCGACGATCGCTTTGCACTCGTTGTAGGCGGCGACTTTGCCGTTGTACTGAAAGACAAGGGTGTTGTACTGCTTGATGTCGCCCTGGTAGGTGCCGACCGCCCGGGTCGCGCCGCCGGCGGTGCACACCTCGACCGGAGTGCCGGGCTTGTTCGCGGGGATCGGATCGGGCTCGACGATGAACGGGCCGTCGACCCGCAACCCGCCTGCGTGCGCTTGGGCGAGTGCTTCGTTCATCCGGGCTGTCACCGCGTCCAGCGACGACGCGAACTCCCGGAGGCCGCGCTCGGCAGTCGCGGCCCAGTTCGCCATGTCGTCCGCGGCGACGTCGATGTTGGCGATCGATTCCTGGAACGCCTGGCTCGAAGGCCCGTGCCAGCCCGCCTCGGCACCGCTGCGTGCGGCACGGACGTTCCCGGCGGCTCGATGTCCTGCCTCGGCGACGGTGTGCAGCCAGTCCGCGGCAGCGACGCAGGTGCCGGACGAGCCGTTCACCGTGGTGTTGAGCGCTTGCCCCATGCTGCCCCTCTCAGCCGTGGACGTGCGTTTCCCTCTGCGTATCAGGATCGTCGGCGTGTTTGTCATTGAGCTTGAGCTGCCCGGCGTGGGTGTTTTCGATGTCGTCGTAGGCACCGTTGGCGGCGTGCACCTTCTCCGCCGCACCACCGGCTGCGCCAGCCGCGCCGACGCCCATCTTCACCAGGTCGTCCAGCACGGTCCCGACAATCGCGGACGACGCACCCGCGTCGACACCGCGCACGACGTTCGAGGTGACGCCGTCGAGTGCCTTCTCCGCATCGCGCAACTGGCCGGCAATGCTCTTGAGCGCTCCTTCGGTGAAGCTGTAACCGGTCGTGTCCCCATAGGGCGCGGACATGGCTACTCCCCTCCGATCGCGGGCCGAGACGTCCAATCGCGCACGGGAGCGGCGTGCCGGGACTCTTCGGCGAGCACGGGATTGAGCAATACCCCGTGCGCTCCCGCCTCGTCCGCGACGGCTTCGAGCTCGTCGCCGTTGATCGCGACCCAGGGTTGATACGGTCCGCACCCCGCGGCCAGCAGCTCCGGCGAGGTGTAGGCCAGGAGCACCGGCCTGCCGTTGCGGGCCGGCTGCAGTTCCAGTTCCACTATCTGCTGGCCGGCCCGGACCGGCCTCGAAGGCACGTAGAGGAAGCCGTCCTGGTCGTCCAGCGGCCGGACCGGCTCCAGCGGAGGCTGATCCCGGCTGTCGATCTCGGGATACCGCGGTACGAGGTCGAGCACGGCATCGAACGCCACGATGCCGATTCCCAGCTCGCGGCATGCTTCGAGCAACCGGTCGCGAGCGACTTGCGCCCACGGCTGTCCGCTCCCGCAGGCATCGACCAGCCGATCGATCGACGAATAGGCCGCGACCGCTGACTCGTTCCGCGTGGTGCGACGGACTTCGAGCCTGCCCGGCTGCCCCTCTGGACCCAGGATGACCAGCACGAACACCAGCTCCGGCAACCGCTCCGGCACGTCGTCGAGGCGTACTAGCGCCTGGACGACGTTGGACGCGTCAGAGTGACCCGCCATCTTCACCCCCTGCCCGCACAACTGTGCGTGCTCGCGCCGTCACTGTAGTGGCCGAAGCAAGGGATTGTCAGCAGGTCGCAAACAGCCAGCGCTGAATAAACACGTCTGACCAGCGGGGATACCCGGGGACACGCCCGTAGGCGTTACCAGGCAAGCCCAGAAGCGACCCCTTGCCCCAACCAGCCAGGATCGTATATCTTTTGAGATATCTTCCTCTCCCGACGACATCCGGGCAGGTCAACCCCCATGAGTCCCGTATCGAGCACCACCCCGCCGGAGCGGCCGGGCAAGGTCATTGCGCTTCATCTGAACTACCCGTCCCGCGCGAAGCAACGCGGCAGGACCCCCGCGAAACCCTCCTACTTCGTCAAACCCGTCACCTCCATCAGCGCCTCCGGCACCCCGATCGAGCGCCCCGCGGGTACCGAACTCCTTGCCTTCGAGGGCGAGATCGCCTTGATCATCGGCAAGCAGGCCCGCCGCGTCAGTCCGGATGAGGGCTGGGGCTGCGTCGAGAGCGTCACCGCCGCCAACGACTTTGGCGTATACGATCTGCGGCACGCCGACGGTGGTTCCAACCTCCGCTCCAAGGGCGGCGACGGGTTCACCCCGCTCGGTCCGGCGACCATCCCGGCCGCGGAGGTCGACCCCAAAAATCTTCGCGTCCGCACCTGGGTCAACGGCAAGCTCGTCCAGGACGACACCACCGAGGACCTCATTTTCGACTTCGGCACCCTCGTCGCCGACCTCTCCCAGCTCAGCACGCTCGAACCCGGCGACGTCATCCTCACCGGGACTCCGGCGGGGTCGTCCGTGGTGCAGCCGGGCGACACGGTCGAGGTCGAGGTCAGCCATGGCGACCTCACCACCGGGCGGCTGGTCACGCCGGTCGTGGAGGGCACTACGCCGCTCCCGGAGTTCAGTGCTCAGCCCAAAATCGACGACAACCAGCGCGAACAGGCTTACGGCGACCGGGAATCCGCGGGGCTCCCGGCGGAATTCGTGCTCACCGAGGAACTCAAGACCAAGCTCACCAGCGTAGGCACGGCAACGCTTTCCGCCCAGCTGCGCAAAAACGGCTACAACCACGTCTCCATCGACGGCCTCGGCTCCACCCGTCCGGACACGAAACTCATCGGCCGCGCGAGGACGCTTCGTTACGTCCCCTTCCGCGAGGACCTCTTCAAATCCCACGGCGGCGGCTTCAACGCCCAAAAGCGCGCCATCGATTCCCTCAACCCCGGCGACGTCCTGGTGATGGAAGCCCGCGGGGAAAAGGGAACCGGCACGATCGGCGACATCCTCGCGCTGCGTGCCCAGGTCCGCGGCGCGGCGGGCATCGTCACCGACGGCGGCGTTCGTGACCTGGCTGCGGTGGCAGCGCTGGACATTCCGACTTACCACTCCGGCCCGCATCCGGCCGTGCTCGGTCGCCGCCATGTTCCGTGGGACGTCGACATCACCATCGCGTGCGGCGGCGCGACCGTTCAGCCGGGCGACGTGATTGTCGGCGATTCCGACGGCGTCCTGGTGATTCCGCCGCACCTGGTGGAAAAGATCGCGGACGCGGCGATCGAGCAGGAACGCCAGGAAACGTTCATCGCGGAGCAGGTCGCGAACGGCGAAAGCGTCGACGGCCTCTACCCGATGAACGAGCACTGGAAGGCCAGGTACGCCCAGTGGCGCCCGTAGCAGGCGAGAGCAAATCCCAGCGCGCGTACCGCTGGATCAAGGACCGGATCGCGGACCGGACCTTCGGTCCCGGCTATCGCCTGGTGCTGGGGCAGATCGCCAAGGAACTGGACGTCAGCGTCGTCCCGGTGCGCGAGGCGATCCGGCTGCTCGAAGCCGAAGGGCTGGTCACGTTCGAGCGGAACGTCGGCGCGCAGGTGGTGATGGTCGACGAGACCGCCTACGAGCACACCATGCAAACGCTTGCCTTGGTGGAAGGTTTCGCCACCTCGCTGTCCGCGCCGAAACTGTCCACTGAGGACATCGAACGGGCGCGGGCGGTCAACGAGCAGATGCGCCTGTCGCTGGAAAACTTCGAACCGCACCGGTTCACCGAGCTGAACCAAGAGTTCCACTCTGTCCTCTTTGAACCGTGCCCGAACCCGCACGTGCTCGACCTCGTGCACCGCGGCTGGCACCGGCTGGCGTCGCTGCGCGATTCGACGTTCAGCTTCGTCCCGGGCCGCGCGCACGAATCGGTCAAGGAACACGAACAACTGCTGGTGCTGATCGAGCAGAACGCCGACCCGCTGGAACTCGAACTGGCCGCGCGCCGGCACCGCACCGCAACCCTCGACGCCTACCTCGACCGGCGGGCCGCCCCGCCCGCCGAAGCTCCCTAGGAAGGACCCCACCCCATGAGGTTCCGCAGTACCCCGAACGCCATCACCGGCTCGATCGCGCCGCTGATGACCCCGTTCACCGCCGACGGCGCCGTCGACCACGACAGCCTGGCCAACCTGGTGAACTGGCAGCTCGCGTCCGGTTCGCACGGCGTCTCGATCGGCGGTTCCACCGGCGAGCCCGGCGCGATGACGCTGGCCGAGCGCGCGGAGACGATCCGCACGGTCGCCAAGGCGGTGGACGACAAGGTGCCGTTCATGCCCGGCACCGGTTCGGCGAAGCTCGACGAGACGCTGGAGCTGACCTCCGAAGCACGCGACGCGGGCATCGACGCCGCGCTGATCATCACCCCGTACTACGCGCGGCCCACCCAGGAAGCGCTCTACCGCTGGTACGCCACGGTCGCGAAGGAATTCCCGGACCTGCCGATCGTCGCCTACAACGTGCCGAGCCGGACGTCGGTCGACCTCGCGCCGGAGACGGTCGCGCGGCTGTTCCGCGATTTCGACAACTTCGTCGGGATCAAGGAGACCACTAAGGACTTCGAGCACTTCTCCCGCGTACTGCACTTGTGCGGCAAGGAATTGCTCGTCTGGTCGGGCATCGAACTGCTGTGCCTGCCGCTGCTTTCCCTCGGCGGCACCGGGTTCGTCAGCGCCACCGCGAACATCGCCCCGGCCGCCAGCGCCGAGATGTACCGCGCGTGGACCGAGGGCGACTTCGACCGCGCCCGCGAGATCCACTACGGCCTGCACCCGCTGGTCGACCTGCTGTTCGTCGAGACCAATCCGGCGCCGGGCAAGTGGGTGCTGGAGCAGCGCGGCCTGATCAAGTCGGGCTTCGTGCGCCCGCCGCTGATCACCCCGACCGAACCGGGCATCGCCCGGATCACCGAACTGATGCGCCAGGGCGAGCAGTACCTCTCGCCCGTCGACGGCTTCACCGTGGAAGGAAAGTGACCATGACCGCGCACTACGTTCCGGAGAACCTGCCGGAGCACATCCGCCACTACATCGGCGGAGCGCCGGCCGACAGCGTCTCGGGCGAGACCTTCGAGGTGCTCGACCCGGTCACCAACAAGCCGTACATGACGGCTTCGGCGGGCAAGGCCGAGGACATCGACCTCGCCGTCGCCGCGGCGAAGGAGGCGTTCGACCACGGCCCGTGGCCGAAGATGCTGCCGCGCCAGCGCGCCCGGATCCTCAACAAGATCGCCGATCTCGTGGAGAGCCGCGACAAGCAGCTGGCCGAGCTGGAAACCTTCGACACCGGCCTGCCGATCAAGCAGGCGCTCGGCCAGGCGCAGCGCGCGGCGGAGAACTTCCGGTTCTTCGCCGACCTGATCGTCGCGCAGGCCGACGACACCTACAAGGTGCCGGGCCGCCAGGTCAACTACGTCAACCGCAAGCCGGTCGGCGTCGCCGGGCTGATCACGCCGTGGAACACGCCGTTCATGCTGGAGAGCTGGAAGCTCGCGCCGGCGCTGGCGTCCGGCTGCACCGTGGTGCTCAAGCCCGCCGAGTTCACGCCGCTGTCGGCGAGCCTGTGGGCGGACATCTTCCGCGAGGCGGGCGTGCCGGACGGGGTGTTCAACCTCGTCAACGGCCTCGGCGAGGAAGCGGGCGACGCGCTGGTCAAGCACCCGGACGTCCGGCTGATCTCGTTCACCGGCGAAACCACCACCGGCGAAACGATCTTCCGCAACTGCGCGCCCGGGCTCAAGGGCATGTCGATGGAGCTGGGCGGCAAGTCCCCGGCGGTCGTGTTCACCGACGCGGACTTCGAAGCCGCGCTGGACTCCACGCTGTTCGGCGTCTTCTCGCTCAACGGCGAACGCTGCACGGCGGGCAGCCGGATCCTGGTCGAGCGCCCGATTTACGAGGAGTTCTGCGCCCGGTACGCCGAACGCGCCCGCAACATCGTGGTCGGCGACCCGCACGACCCGGCCACCGAGGTCGGCGCGCTCGTGCACCCGGAGCACTTCGACAAGGTGATGAGCTACATCGAAATCGGCAAGACGGAAGGGAAACTGCTCGCGGGCGGCGGCCGTCCGGAGGGCCTGGACACCGGGAACTACGTGGCCCCGACGGTGTTCGCCGACGTGAAGCCGGACGCGCGGATCTTCCAGGAGGAGATCTTCGGCCCGGTCGTGGCGATCACCCCGTTCGACACCGACGAAGAAGCTCTCGAGCTGGCGAACAACGTCAAGTACGGCCTGGCCGCCTACGTCTGGACCGCCGACCTGACCCGCGCGCACAACTTCGCGCAGAGCATCGACGCCGGCATGGTCTGGCTGAACTCGCACAACGTGCGCGACCTGCGCACGCCGTTCGGCGGGGTCAAGGCGTCCGGCCTCGGCCACGAAGGCGGCTACCGCTCGATCGACTTCTACACCGAACAGCAGGCCGTGCACATCACGCTCGGCGACGTGCACACGGCGCGCTTCGGGGCCGGGAAGGACAAGGCATGACCACGACCCCGCCGGACGTCATCCGCTGCGCCTACGCGGAATTGATCGTCAGCGACCTCAAAGCGTCGCGAGAGTTCTATGTGGACGTTCTCGGCCTCGTCGTGACATACGAGGACGACCAGGCGATATACCTGCGCGCGTTCGAGGAATACCTGCACCACTCTCTGATCCTGCGCAAGGGCGCGGAACCGGCGCTGGCCGTGCTCGCGTACCGCGTGCGCGGCGAGGGCGAACTCGACGTCGCCGAGGCGTACTACCGGGAACTCGGCGTCGAGGTGCGCCGCGTCCCGGCGGGAACCACGCGCGGCATCGGCGAAGCGGTGCGCGTGGTGGACCCGCTCGGCTTCCCGATCGAGTTCTTCTACGAGGCCGAACACGTCGAGCGCTTCACCCAGCGCTACGACGTGCACGGCCCGGGCGCGCTGTCGCGGCTGGACCACTTCAACGTGAACACGCCGGACGTCCCGGCCGCGCGGAAGTACTACGAGGGCCTCGGCTTCCGGGTGTCGGAGGACATCGTGGACGACGAGGGCACCGTGTACGCGGCGTGGATGTTCCGCAAACCGACCGTGCACGACGTCGCGCTCACCGGCGGCGCGGGCCCTCGCCTGCACCACATCGCGTTCGCGACGCACGAGCGGCACCAGATCCTGCACATCTGCGACCACCTCGGCGCGGTGCGGAAATCGGACCAGATCGAGCGCGGTCCCGGCCGCCACGGCGTGTCGAACGCGTTCTATTTGTACGTGCGTGACCCGGACGGGCACCGGATCGAGATCTACACCCACGACTATTACACCGGCGACCCGGACAACCCGGTGATCAGCTGGGACGTGCACGACAACCAGCGCCGCGACTGGTGGGGCAATCCGGTGGTGCCGAGCTGGTACACCGAGGCCTCGCGGGTGCTCGACCTGGACGGGAAGCTCCAGCCGGTCGAGGAACGCACCGAGACGAAGGAAATGGACGTCACCATCGGCGCGGACGGGTTCTCCTACACCCGCGCCGACGGGGCCGACCAGGGTTTCAAACTGGGCGAACAGGTCTAAGGTGCGTCCCGTCCGGGGAAGGGGCGCCAGGTCCCTTCCCCGGGCACGCAGCGGTACCGGCACTTCGACGGAGAGGTGACATGATGACGGCTATCTTGCAGACGCCGACCACGGTCGCGCAGGACTTCACGGAGTTCCGGTCCGCTGTCCTGCGATCGTTCGTGCCGCTGCAGGTGAGCACCGAGCACCGCGACCGGTTCCACGGCAGGCTCCGCACGCACGAGGCGGGCGAGATCGCGCTCACCGAGATCACCGCGTCCCCGCACGCCGTCGAGCGCACACCGGAACTGATCGCCCGCGCCGACCGGCCGTGCTACAAGCTGAGCGTCATGCTGGCCGGCACTGGCATCCTCACTCAGGACGGCCGCGAAGCCGTGCTGCGGCCCGGCGACGTCGCGCTGTACGACACGAACCGGCCGTACTCTCTCGTGTTCGAAGAGAATTTCCGGACGCTGGTGCTGATGTTCCCGCAGCAGCAGGTTGACCTGCCACGTGATCTGGTTGGTCAGCTCACCGCGGTGCGGATGTCCGGGCGCGAGGGCGTCGGCAACGTCGTGGTGCCGTTCCTGGCGCAGCTGGGTGGGAATCTGGACGTGCTGACGAGCCCGGTGGGCGTGCGGCTGGCCCACAACGCGGTCGACCTGCTGACCACGATGCTGGCCACGGAACTCGACCTGGACCGCACGGCGGCCGACCCGCACCACGACCTGATGCGGCGGATCCGCAGTTACATCGACGCCAATCTTTCGCGGTCTGATCTCGGTCCGGCGCAGATCGCCGCGGAGCATTACATCTCGACGCGGCATCTGCACGGGTTGTTCCAGGAGCAAGGGACGACGGTGGCCGGGTGGATCCGGCAGCGGCGGTTGGAGCATTGCCGCCGGGATCTGCGGGATCCGTTGCTGGCGGCACGTCCGGTGGCGGCAATCGCGGCGCGGTGGGGATTTGTCGACGCGGCGCACTTTTCGCGGGTGTTCCGGGCGGCCTTCGCACAGTCGCCGAGTGAGCTCCGCGCCCGCGGCTGACCCGGCTCCCACACCCTCCACGGCGCTCCCGATCACCGGGGGCGCCGTTGCCGTTTCGCCTCGAAGCCGCTGGTATTGACCGCGAGCGTCCGGCAGTTGCCCGCCAGCGCACGAACGTTCGCTCCCGGGCCGGGGCGCGGCGAGCATGATGGGCATGTCCGACCCTTCCCCTGACGAATGGCGCACCTACGACGAGTTCGCCGCCGGGATCGACACCTACCGGCTGCCCAACGCGGACCTCACCGGGCAGGAGCTCACCGTCACGCTCGATGACGGCGCGAAGCTCGAGCTGCGGTTCCTCGACGGCGAACGGCTCACTCTCAACGGCGTCGAGGACCCGTACGACGCGGTCGCCGTGCGTCCCGACGTCTTTTTCGTGAATCTGCCGCTGACGAGCGTCGAAGGCGAGGCCCGCACGATCGTCTACTCGACCACCACGCACCGCGCGATGACCATCCGGTCGGTGATCGGCGACGAGGACATCGAAGGCACGCCGCGGGTTTCGCAGACCTTCCACGCCGGCACCACCGACGGCGGCGAGCCGACGGGGGACGTGCCCAGGCCGTCGCGGGACCTCATCGGCAAGCGCAACGTCTACCGCTACAGCCCGAACCACCTGTACGAGCACGTTTACCTTTCCTCCGAACGCTACTGCTGGCAGTGCGTCGAGGGCGTGCAGCGCGGGCACGGCGACGTGGACATGTCGACTGTCTGGAAGTTCGCCGACGGCCTGTACCTGTTCTGCTTCCGGGAGTTCCGGATCGCGGTGGCCAGCGTGTGGCTGCACGACCTCGGCTACGACCTGCGCACCACCGGCGTTTTCCTCGGCATCACCGGCGACGGCCGGTCCGAGCACTCCCGCGCGGGCGGGCACATCTACCCGCTCGGCTCGATCAGCTACCCCGACGTCCAGCCCGTTTAAGGAGTTTCCCTGTGTCCAATTTGGACGTGATCACCGCGCACTACGAGGCGAGCGACCGCGGCGACCTCGACGGCATGCTCGCGCCGATCGGCCCCGAGACCACCTGGACCGAGGCCGCCGGATTCCCTTACGCGGGCACCTACACCGGGCCGGACGAGGTACGGCGCAACGTCTTCGAGGCAATCGCCCGCGACTGGGACGGCTACCAGTTCTCCCTGTCCGCGCTGCTGGACGCCGGTGATTCGATCGTCGGGCTCGGCACCTACACCGGCAAGAACCGCAAGTCCGGCAAGGCTTTCACCGCGCGCGTGGCGCACGTGTGGAAGTTCGACGGCGACAAGGTCGCGAGCTTCGAGCAGATCGTCGATTCCGCACCGGTCGCCCCGGCGACCGACTGAGCCTGCCGCGCCACGGCGGTGCCGGTCCTTCCCCCGGCACCGCCCCCGTTCTCTCTCCCCTCCCCCTCTGGTCACTGTGGACCGGAAAGCCGAGCCATGATGAGAAAGTTCCTGCCCGCGCTCGCGTCGGCCGTGCTCGTCACGCTGGTCGCGGCGGGCTGCGCGGGCACCGCCGATCCGAACGGACCGATCGTGGTCGGCTCGGTCAACGCGCTGAGCGGTCCCGCCACCTTCCCGGAATCCTCCCAGGCCGCCAAGGCCGTCTTCGACGCGGCGAACGCGGCGGGCGGCGTGCACGGGCGCAAGATCGAATACCACGCCATCGACGACAAGGGCGACCCCGCCGCCGCGGCGGCCGCGGCCCGCGAAATCGTGGGCGGCGACCAGGCGGTGGCGCTGGTCGGTTCGTCGAGCCTCATCGAATGCCAGATCAACGCCAAGTACTACCAGCAGGAAAGAGTCCTCTCCATCTCCGGCATCGGCGTCGACCCGTCGTGCTTCACCAGCCCGAACATCGGGCCGGCCAACGTCGGGCCGTTCCACGACATGACGCTGACCCTGCTGTACGGCTCCGAAGTGCTGCACCTGCAAGACATGTGCGCACTGCTGGAAATCGCCGGGAACACGTTGCCATACTACCGCGCGGCCATTGACGAATGGTCGAAAATCACCGGCAAGAAACTGAAGTACGTCGACGCGACCGTGCCGTACAACGGTTCCGACTACACGCCTTACATCGTGAAGGCGCGTGCCGCCGGGTGCAAGGCGGTGACGGTGAACCCGGTGGAGCCCGACTCGATCGGCCAGCTGAAAGCCGCGCAGGCACAAGGTTGGAAAGACGTGACCTGGCTGCTGCTCACGAGTGTCTACAGTGAACAGTACGCGAAAGCGGTTTCCGACGCGGGCAAGGGCGTCTACGTGCCCGCCGAGTTCTACCCGTTCACCGATCCGTCGAGCCCGCGCACCAAGGAGTGGCGGGATCTCATGACTCGCAACAACATTCCGCTGACCTCGTTCAGCCAGGGCGGCTATCTCGCGGCGAAGTACTTCCTGAAGGTGCTGGAAGGCATGCCGGGCGACATCACGCGGGAATCGGTGACGAAGGCGCTGCGCGAAATGAAGCCGATCTCCGATCCGATGGTCGGCACGCCGTACGTGTTCGGCCCCGGACAGACGCACCACGACAACATCGCGGGCTGGCCGGTGAAGCTCGCGACGGGCACGAACCGGTGGGAGATCGCCGGTACCGACTGGCTGCGGATTCCGCGGCGCTGACCCGATCCGCTCTGGAAAGAGGAGACTGCAATGGTGCAGGGAGCGCTGGCCGGGCTCGCCGCCGGCGGGCTTTACGCGGTGCTGGCGGTGTGCCTGACGCTGATGTCGCGGCTGGTCCGGGTCGTCAACTTCGCGCAGGCGGCGACCGGCATGTTCGGCAGTTACGTCGGGGTGGCGCTGTCCGTCCACGGCGGACTGCCGGAGTGGCTGGCGGTGGTGCTCGGCGTGCTGCTGGGCGGAGTGCTGAGCGTGCTGATCGGCTGGGTCGTCTCGACGTGGCTCGCCGAAGCAGGCACCGGCACCCGCTCGGCGGTCACTGTCGCGGTGCTGCTGCTGTTGATCTCGTTGTCGTTCATCCTGTTCGGCAACAAACCGCAGCCGTTCCAGGCGTTGCTGGCCGGCCCGGCGTTCACCGTCGGCGGGGTGGTGATCAGCCAGGTGACGGTCGTGACCGTCGTGCTGGCGGTGGTGATCGCCTTCGCCGCGCGGCTGATCCTGACAAAGACGCCCGTTGGTATCTCACTGCGTGCTTTGTCGGAACGCCCGACGACAGCTGAGCTGTTAGGTATCCCCGCGAAACGTCTCAGTGCCGCCGTGTGGGGCGCCACCGGGCTGATCAGCACGGTCATCATCGTGATCGTCGCGCCGTCCCAATCGAACGATGCCACCTCGCTGTCCATGCTGGTCGTGCCCGCGGCCGCGGCGGCCCTGCTCGGCGGGTTCCGCAGGCTGGACCTCGCCGTCGTCGGCGGACTCGTTCTCGGCATGCTGCAGGGCGCGCTCGCGCAGGTCGACCAGCTTTCGGTAGTGCGGAATTTCGTCCCGTTCCTGGCCATCGTCGGCCTGCTCGTGTGGTCTCAGCGCAAGGAGGTGTGGGATGCAGCTCGCTGACCGGGGCGCAGTGTCCCGCTTCGGAACCCCACTGGTCGTCGCGGTGGTCGCGGTGCTGGTCGGAATCGGCCTGACCGTCGGTCTCAACGGCTACTTCGCCTACCTCGGCGTCAGCGTCGTCGTAGCCGCGATCGCCTTGCTCGGCTTAGGTGTCGTCACCGGCAGCGCCGGAATGATTTCCTTGTGCCAGCTGACCTTCGGCGCGATCGGCGCGTGGGTCGTCTCCGCGTTGAACAAAGCCGGTGCCCCCGGCGGCTTCTTCTTCTGGCTGCTGCTGGGCGGTCTCGCCGCCGGTGTCGTCGGTGTCCTCATCGGACTCCCGGCGCTGCGCCTGCGCGGGATCAACCTGGCGGTGGTGACGCTCGGCCTGGCCGCGGCCGCCGACGTCACCCTGGTGGAAATCCAGTTCCCCGGCACCACGGACGGCGTCTCGGTGGACCGTCCGTCCTTTGTGGCCGACGACAACGCGTACTTCCTCATGTGCATCATCGTCCTGATCGTCTGCGCCTTGCTCGTGCACTTCCTCCGGCGCGGTCCGTGGGGCAGCAGCTGGGCCGCGGTGGCGTTCTCCGAGCGCGGTACCGCGGCGGCAGGCGCCAGCGTTCGTACGGCCAAGCTGTCGGCCTTCGCGGTCAGCGCCACTCTGGGCGGCATCAGCGGCGGCCTGCTGACCGCACAGGTCGGGTTCGCGTTCCCGACCAGCTTCGCCCCGCTGCAGTCACTGGCGTTGTACGTGCTGGCGATCATGTCCGGTGCGCACTTGATTGATATGGCAGTGTTCGGCGCGGTCCTGTGGGTCGCGGTGCCGGAGCTGCTGAAGCGATGGGGAGTCCCGCAAGACTGGGGCTACGTGATCTTCGGTCTCCTGGGCATCCAGGCGCTGGCCGGACGCGGCAACCTCGGCACCGCGATCCGCGAGCTGTGGCGGCGTCGCTCGAGGGCAAGCGCTGGGGTTCAAATCACTGCGCTGGGCGAAGAACCTCCGCGGCTGCCGCCCGGCGAGCCGGTACTGGTGGTCCGGGGCCTGAGTGTCACCTTCGGACAAGTGAAGGCACTGTCCGGAGTGGACTTGGCCGTACCGAAGGGCGGAGTCCTAGGCGTCATCGGCCCGAACGGCGCGGGAAAGTCCACTTTGGTCGACGCCATCAGCGGCTTCCTACCGCAAGCGGAAGGAACCGTCGAACTGGCCGACCGTCCGCTCACCGGCAATCCGACGCAACGAGCCCGCTCCGGCCTGCGCCGAACCTTCCAACAAGACCGAGTCCCCGCGGGCCTGACCATCGAGGCATACGTCCGCTTCGTCGCCCGCCGACGCCCGGATGCCGCCGAAGTCGCTGCCGCGCTGGAGTTCTTCGGCTGCCCGCCGGCCGCGACGCCGCTGGACCGGGTCGACGTGGGCGCGCGCCGGCTGGTCGAAGTCGTCGGCCACCTCATGGCCAAGCCCCAGGTGCTGCTCCTCGACGAACCGGCGGCGGGTCTCCCGCACGAGGAACACGTCGCGTTCGGCGAACGCCTGCGGCAGGTCCCGGCCCGGTTCGGCGTCTCGGTGCTGATCATCGAACACGACCTGGACCTGGTCCGGTCGGTCTGCGACACGCTGACCGTGCTCGACTTCGGCGAGGTGCTGGCGAGCGGCCCGCAGGCGGAAGTGCTGGCGGATCCGGCGGTTCTGAAGGCCTACCTTGGCGAAACGGAGATGCTGTGAGCACGCTGCGAATCGAGAACCTGACCGTCGCGCGCGGCGCGGGCCCAGTCATCGCCGACGTCGGAATGACACTGGAACCGGGCAAGATCACCGCGTTGGTCGGCCCGAACGGGGCGGGCAAGACCAGCCTGCTGGGAGCCCTGTCCGGCGTGATCCCGGCGGCGTCCGGGGCGATCCACATTGGACATACCGATGTCACGAAACATTCGCGGGTGGCCAGAGCGCGGCTCGGACTGGCGCACGTGGAACAGGGACGGGCGGTGTTCGCCAGCCTGACTGTCCTGGAAAACCTGCGCCTGACCGCCAAAACCCCGGCCGGCGTGGAAGAAGTCCTCGCCCTGTTCCCGGAATTGGAGAAACGCAAGAACTCGCCCGCCGCACTGCTGTCCGGCGGCGAGCAGCAGATGGTGGTGCTGGGCCGGGCCTTCGCCGCGAAACCGAAGTTCCTGCTCATCGACGAGATGTCGCTCGGCCTGGCCCCGGCCGTCTTCACCCGGCTTCTCCCGGCAGTCACCGAATTCGCCAACGCGGGCGCGGCGATCCTCCTGGTGGAACAGTTCACCCACCTGGCGCTGAAAGTCGCGCAGGAAGCCGTGGTCGTTTCGTCCGGCAGGGTCACCTACGCCGGGGAGTCGCAGCCCCTGCTGGACCAGCCGGACACGCTGCACCAGGCGTATCTGGGCACCAACTGACCCGGAGCGTGGGCGTTCCGCGGTGGGACGCCCACGCCCCGGCCGGTCAGCCTTCCCGGATGGTCATCTTGGCGATCCGGTCCCCCTCGACGGCGAAGACGAACTTCGACCGTCCGTTGGCGTGATTGCTGCGCCAATCCCCGACAACGGTGACGGTGCCGCCGGAGACCGTGACCTCCTCCGGGGTCAGGACGCCGCGCGAGCCGATGAACTCGACGTCGCTCCACCCCTTGATCTCGGCGCGCCCGGCGAACGACCGGCCCCAGTCGTCCACGACGCCCTTTTCGGTGAACGCGTCCAGGAACGCGGCGTCGTCGTGCCGGTTCACCGCGTCGACGAACGACGCCACCGGTTCCGGAATCTCCACTTCGGACATGGCGTTTCCCTTGCTGTCGTTGCTCAGCGGGTGGTGTAGCCGCCGTTGGCGAAGATAGTCTGCCCGGTGATCCACCAGCCGGACGTCGCGAGGAACGACACGATCGGGGCGATGTCCTCGATCTTCGTCAGCTGCCCGCCCATCGCCTGCGACTTGTGGAATTCCACCCGTTCCGGGGTTTCCTGGCCGTAGAAGAACGGCGTGTCCATCGGGCCGGGCCCGACCGCGGTGACCGAGATCCCGCGCGGGGCGAATTCCTTGGCCGCGGCGCGGGTGAAGTGCTCGACCGGGCTCTTGCCGCCCGCGTAGGTCGAGTACCCGTCGGTGAACGCCGCGAGCAGGCTGGTCACGATCGTGATGATCTTGCCGCCGTCGGCGACGTTCTTGCCCGCTTCCTTGATGAAGAAGTAGGCCGCCTTCGAGTTGATGTCGAACATAGAGTCGTACTCGTCCTCGGTGGTCTCGGTGATCGGCTTGCGCAGCACCTTGCCCACCGTGTTGACCGCGACGTCGATCTTCCCGAGCGCGGCCTCCGCGTCGGCGAACAGCTTCTCCACGTTCGCCGGGACGGTGAGGTCGCCGGTGAGCACGACGCCCTTGCCGCCCGCCGCCTCGACCGCGGCGAGCGTCTCCTCCGCCTGCGGCCGGGTCGACTCGGAGTTGTAGTGGATCGCCACGTTCGCGCCGGCCTCGGCGGCCTGCCTGCTGATGAGCCCGCCCAGGTTCTTCGCCCCGGCGGCGACCAGGACGTTCTTGCCCTTGAGGGTGTGGTCGGTCATGAGGACCCCTCCATCTCTTTATCGCTGATATGTATCACTGTAGCAGTGCAATAGCGGCTACCATAGCGGTGTGACACAGATTGCGAACGCGGATACACGGACCCGGCTCCTGGACGCCGCCGCCGAACAGGTCGCCGCGACGCCGGGCGAGGACATCTCGCTGCGCGCGATCTGTGCCCAAGCCGGGGTGAAAATGCCGACGCTGTACCACTTCTTCGGCAGCAAACAGGGCCTGCTGGACGCGGTCGTCGAGCGCGGCTTCGACCTGTACCTCGCGGAGAAGGGCGCGCACGAGCCGTCCGGCGACCCGATCCAGGACCTGCGCGACGGCTGGGACGCCCACGTCGCGTTCGGAATCGCGAACCCCGGCTTCTACACGCTCATGTACGGCCAGGTGCACCCCGGCCACGCCCCCGAAGCGCAAGAACGCCCCAGCGCGATGCTGCGCGCCCTGACCAAGGCGGCGGCCGACCAGGGCCGCCTGACGGTCCCGCCGGACCAGGCGGCCGCGCACATCCTGGTGGCGAACATCGGCGTCACGCTGCGGCAGATCATCCTCGCCGAGGAAGACCGCCCGCTGTCCGTGGCGGTGCGGGAAGGCGCGATCGCCGCGATCACCGGCACCTCGGCGGCCGGAGACCGGCCCGCCGAAATCCACCGCGTGCTGGAGCACGCCGCGGCGAACCCGGAGATTCTGGGCGCGACGGAAACCCAGCTGCTCACGAAATGGCTGCGGACCCTGGCGGAATCAAGCTGACCCGGCCGTCGCGAACGGATGCGGCGTTGCCTGCGCTGAGGTACGTGAGGGGAACCCTGAGGGAATCTGATTCCGTCAGGGTTCCCCTCACGTACCTCAGTCGGGCAGCACGTCAGCGGTGCCGCCCAACCCCAGCGGCTCTACGACCCCATCCCGGCGCGCTCAAAGGCCAAGGTGGGCAAGTCGACCGCGTGCGCCCCGCCGTCCGCGACCAGCACGGCCCCGGTGATGTACGAGGACTCCGACGAGCCCAGGAACCGCACGATGGAAGCGATTTCCTCCGGTTCGGCCGGACGCCGCAGCGGCACCTCGGCGGTCACCCGCCGGTACCCCTCGTCGTGCCCGCCGTCGAACCCGGCCGCCTCGGCGAACTGTTCCATCTCCCCGTCCGCCATCGGCGTCCGCACCCAGCCCGGGCACACCGCGTTGGCCCGCACCCCGCGCGGCCCGTAATCCCGAGCGATAGACCGGGTCAGCCCGATCAGCGCGTGCTTCGCCACCGTGTACCCGGCGACATTGGGCCCGGCGAACAACCCGGCCAGCGAAGAAACGATGACGACCTGGCCGCCGCTCTTCACGAGAGAGGGCAACGCAGCGCGGCAGAACACGAACGCACTGGACAAATTGGACCGAAGCGCGATCTCCCATTCCTCGTCGCCGGTGTCCACCACCGAAGACAGCCCGTGCCCGCCGGCATTGGCCACGATCACGTCCAGCCGCCCGAACTTTTCGACGATTTCCGCGATCGCCGCCTCCGCGTCCTCCCGGACGCTGGCGTCGCCGGCGATCACGTGCGCGCCAGTCTCCGCAGCGACCTTCTCCAGCGGCTCGCGCCGCCGGCCCAGAACCACGACCTGTGCGCCTTCGCCGGCGTACCGCCGAGCAACCGCAGCCCCAATGCCCGTCCCTCCGCCGGTAATCGCCACGACCCGCGTGTCTGCCATCGTCATTTCTCCCTTTCAAGCAGGAAACCCAGACCGAGCCGAATAGCCGAAGTCGGCGAGCAAGGCCTGTCCGTTCACCGTCCGCGCCAGCGCGGAAGCCAGATACACCACCTGCTGGGCGACCTCCCCGGCCGCCTGGACCGGGAACCCCGGTTCGTCCAGCAGGTCCCCCAAATCCCCTCGCGCCATCGGCGTGTCCACCACCGACGGGCACACGCAGTTGACCCGGACGCCGCCGAACTCGACCGACAACGCCCGCGTCAACGACACCACCGCGCCCTTCGACGCGCAGTAGGGCACCATCCCCGGCGCGCACACGAAGGCCGAATCGCTGGCCAGGAAGACGATCGAGCTCCCGTCCGCCAGCCACGGCCGAGCGTGTTTCGCGACCAGGAACTGGCCCAGCACGTTCACCGCCATCACCGAGGTGAAGTCCGCCGCGCTGGTCTCGGAGAGCGGCCGTCCGACCGGTCCTGATATCCCAGCGCAGCCGACTACCACGTCAATCCCGCCGAACGACTCCGCCACGAGCCGCACGCCCGCGGCCACCTGGTCCTCGTCGGTGATGTCCGCCCGCGCCGCGACGACGTCCCCCGGCAGCGACGGCGGCCGGACCCGGTCGAGGATCCCGACCCGCGCGCCCTCGTCCAGGAACGCCCGCGCGCAGGCCAGCCCGATCCCGGACGCGGCTCCGGTGATCAGCACGGCCTTGCCGTCGAGGTCGAGTCGCATCCGGCAATCCTGCAGCAACGGCGCCTGCGGGGATTGGCAACGAGTGCATCCTTGTTGTCAGCGACCGCACGACCCCCGGGTCCCGGCTACCGCTGTCCCCGGGGCACCGCGAACACTGCGGCGAGGAGCGCGAAGGGACACCATGAGCAACGCACACCCGCACCCCCTTGACCCGCTGACCGCCGACGAGCTCGCCGCAGGCCGGGCCGTGCTGGAGGCACAGGGGATGATCACCGAGACGACGCGGTTTCCGCAGGTCCTCCCGGTGGAGCCGGACAAGGCCGCCGTGCTGGCGGGCGCCCCGGCCAACCGCCGGATCCAGTTCACCCTGCTCGACACCGCGACCGGCGAATCGGCCGACGCGGTCGTGTCGGTGACCGCCGGTGAGCTGGTCAGCCACGAGAAGTGCGGCGAGGGCCAGCCCCCGTATCTCTTCGAGGAGTACGACCTGGCCGAGGCCGTCACGAAGGCCTCGCCGGAATGGCGGGCGGCCATGGAGCGCCGCGGCCTCGGCGACCGCATCGAGCACGCGTTCTGCGCGCCGCTCGCCCCCGGCTATTTCGGCCGCGAGGACGAGACCGGCCGGGTCATCCGTTCGCTCACCTTCCTGCGCGAGGACGACACCGACAGCCCGTGGGCGCATCCGGTCGAGGGCCTGGTCGCGCACCTCAACCTGACCGAACAGCGCGTCCTGCGGGTCGAGGACGAGGGCGACACCCCGGTCCCGGAGGACTCCGGCCGGTACGGGCACCACCCCGCGCGCACGACGCTCAAGCCCATCGAGATCACCCAGCCGGAAGGCCCGAGCTTCCAGGTCGACGGCTCGCTCGTGACGTGGGAGGGCTGGCAGCTGCGCGTCGGGTTCAACGCGCGCGAGGGATTGACCCTGCACCAGCTGACCTTCCAGGACCGCTCGGTGCTGTACCGCGCGTCGGTGCCTGAGATGGTTGTTCCCTACGGTGATACGTCAATCGGCCGGTTCTGGATCAGCTACTTCGACGCCGGCGAATACCTGCTCGGCAAGAACGGCAACAGCCTGCGCCTCGGCTGCGACTGCCTCGGCGTGATCCACTACTTCGACGCCTTCCTCGCCGACGACCACGGCCAGCCGGTGCGCGTGCCGAACGCGATCTGCATGCACGAGGAGGACTACGGGATCCTGTGGAAGCACACGGATCTGGACGGCAAGGCCGAGGTCCGCCGTTCGCGCCGGCTGGTGATCTCGTCGATCTCCACCATCGGCAATTACGACTACGGCTTCTTCTGGTATCTCTACCTCGACGGCACCATCGAATGCGAAGCCAAGGCGACCGGGATCGTCTTCTCCGGCGCGGGCGAGCCGGGGTCCGCGAGTCCGCACGCGTCCGAGATCGCGCCCGGCCTGTTCGCGCCGGTGCACCAGCACCTGTTCTGCGCGCGGCTCGACTTCGCCGTCGACGGTCAGCGCAACTCGGTGTACGAAGTGGACGCTGTCGGCATTCCGGTCGGCGAAAAGAACCCGTATGGCAACGCCTTCACCTGGAAGGCCACGGAACTGCGCACCGAACAGGAAGCGAAGCGGCACGCGAACCCGGCGACCGCGCGGGTGTGGGAAGTCCGCAGCACCGAGCACACCAACCGGCTCGGCGCGCCGACCGCGTACCAGCTCGTGCCGCGGCCGTCGGCAACCCTGATGGCACAACCGGAATCGACGGTGTACCAGCGCGCGACGTTCGCCACGAACCACCTGTGGGTCACGCCCTACGCGCCCGACGAACGCTTCCCGGCGGGCGACCGCCCCAACGCGCACCCGGGCGGAGCCGGTCTGCCCGCGTGGACCGCGGCCGACCGCTCCGTCAGCGACACCGACGTCGTGCTGTGGCACGTCTTCGGCCCCACGCACATCCCGCGTCCGGAGGACTGGCCGGTCATGCCGGTCGACTACTCCGGATTCATGGTGCGCCCCTACGGGTTCTGCGACCGGAACCCGGCACTCGACCTGCCCTCGGCCGCCCACGGCCACTGCGAACACTGAGGAAGGCTCCATGCCCGCGACCAATCTGTCCGACACCTCCACCTGGCTCCCGCTCGACGGGCTCGCCCCCGGCTTCGACGCCAACAAAGCGGCCACTGTGGACGATCTCGACAACCAGTCGTTCACTTTGGACTGTGCCGACGGCGGCACGTTCTCGATCAGCTTCACCGGCGGCCGCGCGTCGTGGAACGAGGACGGCGCCACCGGCGAGACCGCTTCCGAGACGTTCCTCGTCGACGCCGGACTGTTCTACGTGCAGTTCCACCCCGGCGCGGAAACCTCGTACAGCCTGCTGCTGGACGTGCGCCAGGGCCGCGCACTAGTCGTCACGAGCACGATCGGCGACGGACTTCCCCGGGTGACGCAAAGGTTCCGTCCTGCGACCATCCAGGGCCGCGAGGCGCACGGCGAGGAAATCGCGCCCAGCACCGCGCTGATCGGCCGCCGCGTGCAGTGGGTCTACAGCGAAGAGCACGCGTACGAGCACGTTTACCTCACCCCGCACTGGTACACCTGGCAGTGCCTTTCCGGCCCGGAGCGCGGTCTCGCCGACACCGACGAGAATTCCGTCTACCAGATCCGGCCCGGGATCTACGTGTTCACCTGGCGCGAGAAGGTCATCCCGTGCGCGTCGGTGACCGTGGCCGACCACCGGAACGTGCGGGAACTGCGGTCGCACGGTTCGCTGTTCGGACTGGGCGAGGACGGCAAGTCGCCGACGCACTTCACCTTCGGCGCGTACGGCCGGCTGCTCAGCAACACTGTTTATTCGCCGGACTACGACCCCGCTGGACAGTGACCCGTGGCGCCTGAACTGCTCCTCACCAACGCCACTGTGTACACAGTGGACGAAGATCGGCCGTGGGCGGCCTCGCTCGCGGTGGAGAACGGCCGGGTGAGCACCGCCGAGGCCGGTCCGGACACCGAGGTCGTCGATCTCGGCGGCGCGTTCGTGCTGCCAGGTTTCGTGGACGTGCACAGCCACCACGCCCTCGCCGGCCGGGAATTGTTCGAGCTGCGCCTGGAAAGCGGCGCGGGCCTGGACGAAATCCTCGCCGCGGTCAGGGAATGGTCGGCCGGGCTCGGTCCGGACGAATGGGTCGTCGGCGGCGCCTGGCCGTCCACTTTGGCCCCCGAACTCGGCCACGAGTCCGTGCGGCGGGCACTGGACGAGGCGGCGGGCGGCCGTCCGGTGGTGCTGATCGAGGACAGCAGGCACAACCGGTGGGCGAGCAGCCGGGCGCTCGAACTGGCCGGGATCACCGCGGCCACACCTGACCCGACCGGCGGGACGATCCACCGCGACCTCGACAGCGGCGCGCCGACCGGTCTGCTGATCGAGACCGCGGGCTTGGCGGTGGAGCGGGCGATGCGGGACACGCGCACGCTCACCGCCGAACAACACGCCGAAGCGTCGCGACGGGCGATCGCGATCCTGCACTCTTACGGCATCACCGCGTTCCAGGACGCCGGGGCCACCCTCGACATCCTCGCCGCGCTGAAGACGCTGGACGACGCGGGCGAACTGGCCGCGTGGGTGGTGTCGTCGATGCTGGTCAACGACCCGATCTTCGGCGCGGACCCGATCGGCGAACCACTGCTCGACCGGGCCGCGGCGTACCGCAGCGAGCACCACCGGCCGGACTTCGTGAAGATCTTCCTCGACGGCACCCCGCCCGCGCACACCGCGGCGTTCCTCGAGCCGTACCTGCACCACGAGTGCTTCTGCGGCGACACCACGATGCCGCCGGAGGAACTCGCGAAATGGCTGGATGTCGCCGTCTCGGCCGGGCTGTCGGCGAAGATCCACTGCGCCGGCGACGCTGCCGTCCGGGCCACTTTGGACGCTGCCGGAAACCTCCGCGCCCGCGGCGACTACACGACGAAAATCCAAGTGGCGCACGGACAATTCATCCACCCGGACGACCTGGAGCGGTTCGCGACGCTCAACGTGTCGGCGGACATCTCGCCGTTCCTCTGGGTGCCCGGCGTGATCCCGGACGCCATCGCCCAGGTGATCCCCGCCGAACGCGCGGCGCGCATGCAGCCGAACCGGACACTGCTGGACACCGGCGCACTCGTCGCCGGAGGTTCGGACTGGCCGGTGAGCGAATCCCCGAACGCCTGGGAAGGCATCGAGGGCCTGATCACGCGGCAGGACCCGTACGGCAAGCACCCGGGGAGCCTGTGGCCGGAGCAGGCGATCACGCTGGCCGAGGCGATCCAGGTGTTCACGCTGAACTCAGCCCGCGCATGCGGACTGGACGACGTGACGGGGTCGCTGACGCCGGGGAAGTCGGCGGATTTCGTGGTGCTGGACCAGGATCCGTTCAAGACCCCGGCAAACGAACTGGCCGGGATCACGGTGCGGGAGACGTGGTTCGGGGGGAAGCGGGTTTTCGCGCGGGACTAGGGCTCGTGCGTGGTTGTCCCGGTCCTAACCGGGATAACCACGCACAAAGTCCTCCACCGTCTCGCCGCTCTCCCCTTGCACCAGCAGCAACAAGCGCGCGGGTACGCCTGCCGCGGCGTAGGCGGCCAGCCGGTGGTGTCCGTCAAGGACGACGCCCAGCACGAACCGTTCCGGCCACTCGGCGCTGATGTACCTGTCCTCCGCCCAGGCCAGCAGCAACGCCGCCGGCCGCCCGCCGCGGGCGATGGCTTCGGCGTACCGGCCGACGGTCACCGGGTCCAGCGCGTTCAGCGGTTGCGACGGAACCACGCTGCCGTACGCCGGCATCTCGCCGGGAATCGCCCGCGGGACTTGGAAATGCTCGATGCCCGGCCAGTCGGGGTCCCCCTCCCACGCACTGCGCGTCTCGGTTCTGCGCAGCCACCACCACGACTGCTCCGCCGTCCGCACTCGTTCCAGCGGCAGATCGGCCAAGAGCATCCGGTAGTGCCCAGTCTCCAGCTCCTGCAGCAGCGGTTCCAGCGCGCGCACTGTCGCGGTGGTGAGTTCCCGCGGCCCAGCGAGGACTTCCCGTACCTGGTCGGCGCCGGCCAGCGCTTCGGCGGGACCGAAGCCGAGCAGGTGCAGCGTGGTTTCGCAGGTCTCGCACCCGGAGCCGACGCCAAAACGCGCCCGATCCCCGATGTACAGCGTCTGATCCCAGCGCGGCCACGTCGGTCCCGGCGACGGCGCGTCGAACTCGACGCGCACCCGGGCCCGGCCTTCGTCGACGGAAAACCGCAGTGCGGAAGGAGAATCGGGGGCCACGTCGCGCACCTCGGGGACTGGCCCGGCGGTGTGGTCGAGCGCGGCCCAAACCCGGCGGATATCGTCGGGCGCGGGCAGCAACGGAGACCGTCCGGTGAGCCGGACCAGTGCCCGGTGGACGTCCCAGGCAGGCTGCTCCGGGCCGTTCGCCAGCCAGTCGAGCAGCACCGGGACGGCGGCCGGGTCGCCCATTTCCTCCAGCGCGACCGCCAAGAAGGTGTGCATGAGCCCGGCGGACGCGAAAAGCCGCCGGGCGATCGGCACCGTCCATTCGCGCGCGCCGATCCGGGCCAGTGCGAGCGCCGCCCGGCCGCACAGATCGTCGTCCTTCAGCAGCGCACCGAGCGCTTTCGCCCGCCGCCGGGCACCGGACAACCCCGCCGCGTCGATGACCGGCGGCTGATATCCCAGCTCCTTGATCAGCTGATCCAGCACGGGTTCGGGCACCGGCAGGCCTCGCCGCACCACGTCCTCGAGCAGCCGGGCCGTGCGGAGCTGGGTCAGCAGATCGAGCAGGACCGGATCGCTGTCCGTCCCGAGCAGGTACAGCAGGTAATGGAGGTGTCGCCGCTGGTCGTCGTTCGCCGCCGGGTACAGCTCGCCCGCGCGCACAGCCAACGCGGCCCGTTCCGAAGACGGGCCGGCAGCCAAAACGTCGAGCTTCGAATGGTCGGCGGCGAGAAGATCATCCACGCAACGAGCCTACCGACGCCCGCGCGCGATTTACGCCAGCAGAAACTCCGCCACCCGCTCCCCCATCAGCACCGCGGGTGCGTTCGTGTTCCCGCTGATCACCCGCGGCAGCACCGAAGCGTCCGCGACCCTCAGCCCGGACACTCCGCGCACCGCCAGCGTCGGGTCCGTCACCGCCAGCTCGTCGGTCCCCATCCGGCACGTGCCCACCTGGTGGTGATACGTGATCGCCGTTCGCCGGACGTACTCCCGGATATCTGCCGGTCCCGGGTACAGCTCCCGCGCGCCCCATTCCTCGGCCAGTGCCGGGGCGCCGCCGATCAACCGGCACTGTTCCACCGACGCGACCAGGCTCTCGAAGTCCGCCGGGTGCGCCAGCGCGGCCAGGTCGATCAGCGGCATCTCGGCCGGATCCGTGCTGCGCAGCCGCAGCGTTCCCCGGCTTTGCGGCGTGATCATGCCCGCCATCAGCGAGAACCCGGTCGCTGGCCCGGTCATCCACGGTTCGTACATCGGCACGCTGAAGTGGATCGGCTGCGTGTCCGGCACCGCCAGGCCCGGGCGGCTGCGCCAGAACAGATGCGTCTGCGTCACCGAAAGCCCGGTCTGCGGCGGCGCGACCGCGCGCCGGTCGGTGGCGAAGATGACCGGCGACAGCAGGTGATCGTGCAGGTTCTCGCCGACCCCTGGCAGATCCGCCACAACGTCCAAGCCCAGCGCGGCGACGTCGTCAGCCGGGCCGATTCCGCTGCGCAGCAGGATCGCCGGGGACGCGAGGGCGCCAGCGGCGAGCACGACCTGGTCGGCGAACAGCGACTCCAGTTTGCCGTCGATCTCCGCCAGCACGCCGATGCAGCGGTCGCCCTCGAAAATCACGCGATGCACCAGCGCGCCAGTGTGGACGGTCATCTGGCCGGCGACCGGTTCGGCGTAGCAGAGCCAGGTGTTGCGCCGCCGTCCGCCGGACATGGTGACCTGCTGCACGGAGACGCCGTCGAGGGTGCCGCCGTTGTAATTGTCGTTGAACGGCAGGCCGATCTCCTGCGCTGCGTCCACAATGGACTGCTGGATCGGCTGCAGTGGATCGTGCTGTTCGAGGTCGAGCAGGTCGCGTTCGATCCGCTCGTACACCGGGCGCACGTCGTCCCAGGTCCAGCCAGGCAGCGCCCAGCCGTCGTAGTCCGCCGCCGCGCCGCGGACCCAGATCATCGCGTTCAGCGAATGCGAGCCGCCCAGCACCTTGCCGCGCGGCAGGTGCAGCCTGCGGTTCCCGGCGTGCGGCTGCGGCACCGTGTAGTAGTCCCAGTCCTCGGCGGCGTGCCACAGTTCCGCCGCGCGCGACGGGTCGTGGATCGCCGCGTTCGTGTCCGGTCCGCCCGCCTCCAGCAGCGTCACCTTCGCGCCCGCGTCGACCAGCCGCCGGCACACCACCGAGCCCGCCGAACCCGCACCCACCACGATCACGTCCATGTCCTGATCCTGGCCGGTCCCCCGGCCGCGCCCGGAATTGTCTTCACTCGCCGACAACGGGCGTGCCCTCGCGGACAAGACCGCCCGCCCGCCGCGCGCCGATACTCGGGAGCGACCAGAAGACCGGGACTAGGGAGCACCATGGCGACACGCCTGTTCATCGACGGTCAGTGGACCGAGGCCGGCGGGGAGCCCATCCCGACCCGCGATCCGGCCACCGGCACGGTTCTCGAAGACGTCGGGACGGCGACGCGGGCCGACGTCGACGCCGCGGTCGCCGCCGCGCGCCGCGCGCTGACCTCGCCGGAGTGGGCCGGGCTGGCGCCGGTGCAGCGCGCGAAACTGCTGTTCCGCCTCGCCGACCTCGTCGACGAGCACCACGAGGAACTCGCCGCGCTGGAAACCCGCGACCAGGGCCAGCCGATCGGCATCTCGCGCCAGGTGAGCGTCACCGGCGCGGCCGAGCACCTGCGGTACTTCGCCGGCTGGGTGACGAAAATCCAGGGCACCACGAACCCGGTTTCGTTCCCGGACACCCTGCACTACACGCGCCGCGAGCCGGTCGGCGTGAACGCGCTGATCACGCCGTGGAACTTCCCGCTGATGATCCTCGTGTGGAAGCTCGCGCCCGCGCTCGCCACCGGAAACACCGTGGTGATCAAGCCGAGCGAGGTCACGCCGCTGACCAGCATCCGGCTGGTACAGCTGGCGGAGCAGGCTGGTATCCCAGCGGGCGTCGTCAACCTGGTCACCGGCGACGGCCCGGTGGGCGCGCTGCTGAGTTCGCACCACGACGTCGACCACGTTTCCTACACCGGTTCCACCGCGGTCGGGAAGCTGATCACCGCGGCGAGCGCGGAGTCCAACCTCAAGCGGCTCACCCTCGAACTCGGCGGCAAGGCCCCGAGCATCATCGCCGCCGACGCCGACCTGGACGCCGCCGTCGCGGGCAACCTCGCCGGCGCGACGCTGAACACCGGGCAGGTCTGCGCGGCGTACACGCGGTTCTACGTCGACCGCAAGCGCGAACAGGAGTTCGTGGAGAAGATGGCCGCCGGGCTGGCGGGCCTGCAGGTCGGCCCCGGTTTGGAGGAGACGACCCAGGTCGGGCCGCTCGTGTCGGACAAGCACCGCAGGCACGTCGCGAACCTGGTGGCGACCGGCCGTTCCGAAGGCGCGGACCTGATCACCGGCGGCTCGGAAGTCGACCGCGACGGCTACTTCTACCAGCCGACGCTCTTCGCGGGCGTCACCGACTCGATGACGATCATGCGCGAGGAGATCTTCGGCCCGGTGCTGGCGGTGACGCCGTACGACGACCCGGACGAGCTGGTCGCGCGCGCGAACGACACGCAGTACGGCCTCGCCGCGACCGTGTGGACCCGCGACATCCGTACCGCGCAACGCTATGCGGACGGCATTCGCGCGGGCGCGGTGTTCGTGAACATGCCGCCGATCCCGGACATGGCCGCCCCGTGGGGTGGGTACAAAGCGTCGGGCTGGGGCCGCGAAATGGGTCCGTGGGCGCTGGACGCGTACACCGAGACCAAGGCCGTTTGGCTGCACTACGGCTACTGAACGCTTTTGGGGCTCGGCGGTCTGCCTCGGACTGCCGAGCCCCGTTCAGCGGGCCAGTTCGGCCAGCGACAGCAGCAAATGCGCCGACTCCGGGTACCAGATGTCCGAATGCGCCCCGGCTGGATTCCACCACCGCCCGCGCCGGAACCGCCACCCCGACTCGACGTTGACGATCCGCCGGTCCATTTCGGACCGTGAATACTCCGCCGATACCTTGTGCAGCACCGTGTTCGCGACCTCGTCGGCCGGAGCTTTCACCCCGACGTTCCCGATCCCACGCACGCCCTCCGCCAACCGGTGCCACAACCCGGTCGCCCGGTCAAACCGGGACCTGGTCAGCACGACCGGCCCGTTGATCGGCGCGGCACGCAGCACCGGAGCGAACCGGTTCGTGAAGATGTCCGGCCGCGCCGCCATCTGGAACACCAGCAGAGTGTCCACAGTGTACGGATAACGCGGGTCAGCCCGATCCCACCCGAGAACCGGCGGACCGTCGCCCGCCGCGGCCTGCACCGCTTCCACGACGAACCGGCCGCCGAAGGAATGGCCGACGCAATGCAGATACTGCCCGGTGACGGTCCGCAAACTCGGCGCGCTGCCCGGAAATTGACGTTCCGCGTTCAGATATCCGAGCAATTGGCCGAGCGCCTCCGCGGCCCGCCCGTCGGTGGTCATCGCATGCGCCCGGTCGCGGATCCGCCGGTACCCGGTCAGGAACGGGTTGCTCATCGACGGCCACCGCACCATGACGTAAAACCCTTGCCACGCACCGAGTCCTTCGTAAGACCCAGCCGCGTGCCGTTCCTCCAGCAGCCCGAAGAACTGCCGCGCCCGCCGGTCCGCCGTCTCCCGGTTGTTCTGCCAGCCGTGCACGAACACGACGATGTCGGTCGCCGTCGCCGGAACCTCCAGCCACCGGGCCAGAAAACGCGGCACCGCCTCGGCGGGCACCGGTTCGCCGGTTTCCGGATCCACGAAATCGCCGTGCTCGTCGAGGTCAAGGATCACCGGTTCGGTCACGGTCGCCCTTCCTGCCACAGATGCACGTCGATCCCGCGGTACAGCGAAAACATCAGCCCGAGCGGATTGTGGTGTTCGTCGGCGAACGCGCGCGCCAGCGAGCGCACGATGTCCCCCAGTTTCGCGCCCGTATCGATGAATTCGGTGAACAACCGCCGCGAATACTCGCACGCGAACGCGGGCGGCAGGTCGATCTGCGGGCCGATCAGGCAGCGTCCGCCGTTGCCCAGCAACGCTTTGCCGAAGGCCGAGTAGAACGCCGACGTCACCTGTCCGCCCTGGCACGCCCCGACGTACACGAACGGCTTCGTCGGCAGCGGCGCTTCCTCCAGCCACGCGGTCAGATCGGTGCCGTAGATCCGTTCGCCGTCGCCGAGTTTCAGATACGGTTGTTCGATCAGCCCGCCGGACCCGCTTACCTTGCCGTGGCAGCCGAAATACGTGACGTGGTCGGCGAAATCGCGGCTGCGGAAATGCGCGGCGAGCGTTTTCTTGTCCGGTCGCAGCACGACTTCGGCGCGGCCGTGGAAGAAGTCGACCACCGGCGCGATGTAGGGCGTCTCCGGGAATTGCCGGTCCACGCCGTGGTCGACGTTGAGCCCCACGACCGGTTTGCCGCCGTCCACGGTGATCCGCGCGTCGAAGTCGTCGACCCGGGAGAAGGTGTGCTCCACGACGTGCCGGTAGCCCCAGAACCCGGCGAGCGACCAGTTCTCGTCGTCCGGGTACTCGTCCGGCCGCCGCGGCGAGGTGTACAGCATGCCCCACGGCACGATCAGGCTGTCCGATTCGATGCTGATCACGTTCTCGCCCTCCGCGAGCGCCAGTTCGAGCAGCGCCCGGATCCGCTGCAGCCCGCGATCCGGACCGGCGAACAGCAGCCGGTACATCAGATAGCCGGCGTCCGCGAGGGCGAAACCGGCGCGGCGCAACAGTTCCGGTCGCTGCGACAGGTCCCAGTCGTCGGCGAACGGGTGGCGGCGCGGCCCGCGCTCGGTCCGTTCGGCGACGTCCACGACGTGCCGCTGCCAGGTTTCGCGGAGGATGTCGATCCGGGAGTTCAGCTCGCCGAGGCTGTGCGCGATCCGGCCCTGGTACCCGCCGCCGCCGTCCTCCGGGAACGCGCTGCCCCACGCTTGCACGAGAAGCCCCGGCACCCCGGGGAACTCGAGGAACCGCAGGTTGACCGTCCGCGCCCGGTTGTACGGCGGCACCGCGACGCGGCTCAGCCCGGCGGTGTTGTCGACGGTCACCTCGGCGCTCAGCTGGCGGGTCATGACGGCACCTCCACCGGCAGCGCGGCCGCGATTTCCAGGAGCAGCTGGGCGTCGTGCTCACGGTAGATCCGGAACACCAGCCGCAGCGGCCCCGGCGCGACCGGGACGACGTCGAACTCCGCCGGCTCGCGCAGCCGGTCGCCGGTGATCCAGCCGACCCGCGACATCGGCTGGGCCGCCCCGGGCGCGGCGTCGAGCAGCACCCGGACGCGCACGACGCCGGCCGGCGCGCTCGCGGGTTCCTTGCGCCGCACCGAAACCGCGACCCGCACCGCCCGCCCGACGACCACCGGATCGTCAGACCGGCATTCGACGGTCGCCTCCAGCAGGCCCGGTCCCGGCGGCGGGCCGTCGTCCGGCGGTGTCGCGTCCGGCGGCCGTCTGCCCGCCCAGAGCACCCGCCGGGAGGAGAACGGCGGCAGCCCCGAAACCTCGCCCGGCACCGGATACCCGGTCCGGCCGGTGCGCCAGGTAGCGGGCCGCGAATCCGCCCGGCGGGAATCCACGCGCCGGGAATCCACCCGACGCGAGTCGACGCGCCGGGAATCGACCCGGCGCGAATCAATCCGGCGCGAGTCGACCCGCGCGCTGAGCACCGTGCCGTAAACCTGTGCTTGCGGCCCTTCGAGCTGGATGTCCTCAACGGGCTTCGCGGCATCAGCAGTGACCGGCGGCGGCAACGTCACCGAAATCCGCTCCGAAAGAAACTCTTCCCCAGCCAGCGGTCCGTGCAGGATGACCAGCCCGCTCTCCGCGTCGACGACGTCCACCAGCAACCGCAACCGGCCCAGCACCGCCTCGTTGCCCTGCGCGGTCGCCAACGCCACCGCCGAACCCAGCGCGTCCAGCGTGGCACTCAGGTTTCCGTTGCGGTACGCGGAAAGCGCGGCATCCACGGCAGCCCCCAGGCCCAGGTGCGGACCGACCGGTGCCTGGGCCAGATGCGCCGGATCATCGGTCAGCCGCACGGAAACGGTCTCCGCCTCCGACTGCACCGAGCCCTGCTGCGCCCACATCGCGACCAGCTGATGGTCCCGCTCGATCGCCAACCCCGACGGCACGAGCAAGCTCAGCGCGTACTCCCTGGTTTCCCCTGGCGTCCACTGCCCGAGATCGAGGCCTTCCTCGCTGATTCGCCGCTGCGGCAGGGGTTTATGCAACTCTCGCGGAGCCAGCTGGCTGACCCGGTACACCACGCACCCCGGCGATTCCCGCACGAACAGCCGCATCGGACCGCCGCCGGAGCCAGCCGTGACCGTCACCTTCACGGTCGTGCTGGAGGTGCGCGACGGCAGGTAACGGGGGTAGTGCACCACGACTTTCGGCTGTGCGGCCGAGACCGGTCGCGGCACCTCGAGGCCGCGCACCCGCCCCGCATGGTCCCGCAGCGCTGGCCACGCCCGGTTCGCCTGCTCCCAATAGACCTGCGCGAGGTCGTGCTTCACCTGGCGCAAGTCAGGAAACCGGGTGGCAGCTGCGGGATTCTCGGCGGCCAGCCGCAGCAGCGTTTCCCCGACCACCGCGGTGAGCCGGCTCTGCGCGTCCTCGTCCAGGTTCAGCTCGCCGAGTCGAACCCACGCGGCAGCGGCTTCGTCGAGGCTCGGCAGTTCCGTCTCACCTGGCACGAGCGCGGCGAGCGCCCGCACCGCGCCGATCCGAGCCGTCAAGCCCGACGCCGCGGGTACTTCGTCCAGAACCGCGGCGGCACCGACCCGATCACCCTGCCCGAGCCGGATCCGGGCAAGCCCGAACGCCGCCGCGACCATGGACCGGTCGCACACCCACACCGCTTCGTAGTAGCGCGCCGCGGCCGCCGCCAACCCTCGCAGTTCGGCGCAGAAACCCAGCGCCAGCAACGGTGCCAGCTCGCCCGGCACCAGCCGCGCGCACTCCCGGTACTGGTTCTCGGCGTCGTCCAGCGAGCCCGCGTCCAGCAGGATCGCAGCGCTGCGCCAGGCCGCCGAGACTTCCTCGGATGCGGTGAAGAGAGCCATGGGCAAGGCAGCCCGGACGTCGTCGTCCCGAAGGCGATCGTCGGCGCGCAACGGCGGTTCCGGCCCCCAGGCTTCCCACTCCGGAACCCCGAGCCCCGCCGCGGCGAGCTCGCGAGGTTCGGCGAACACCCGCGACACGACCGGACGCGGCACGCGCGTGCGCTGGCTGAGCAGCTGCCGCAGCACCCCGCGCAGTTGTTCGGCCATGTCGTAGGCGGTGACGAACCGGTCCTCGTAACGTGCGGTGGCCCGGTCGATCAGCACCTGAAGCATTTCCCGGCCAAGACCGCCGTACGACCCGGAACACTCCCGCAGCAGTTCCTCGAGGGTGCGGCCGACCGAGTAGAGATCCGACCGGACGCTGATGCCTTCCCGGTCCAGCTCGGACCGCGGCGGCTGGTAGCCCGGCGTGCCGACGATCGCGCTGTCCCGGTCGTCCTGCCGCCGCACAGAGCCGAGGTCGACGAGCGTGATCCGATCGCCGTCCTGCAACACGTTGTCCGGCTTCACATCGACGTACAGCAATCCCCGAGCGTGCAGGTACCCGACCGCCTCGAGCAGCTGCAGCCCGTATGCGGCGACATGCTCCGGACGCAGCCGCTTCGCGCGCTGGAGGACCGACCGCAGCGAAATGCCGCGCACGTACTCCATCACCAGATACCCACTGGGCCTGCCGGTTTCCGGGTCCGGGTGTTCGACGTGCGCGAGGGTGCGGACGACGTTCGGATGGTCCAGTTCCAGCAACTGCGGGACGACGGCGGACTGCGCGGCGGCCAGCGCGCCGCCGCGGTCCCGTTCGCCGACCAGGGTTTTGAGCACCACGAACCGGCCGCCCTCGGCCTCGTCGCGGGCGAGGTAGATCCAGCTGAACCCGCCGTGCGCGATGCAGCCGAGCACCCGGTACCGGCCGGCGACGACCGTGCCCTGTTCCAGCGTCGGCAGGAAGGTGAACGGCGTACCGCAGCGCACGCAGTAGCCGCGCACCCGGCCAGGCCGCCCGGCCTCGCCGCGGCCCACCGGATTGCCGCATTCCCCGCAGAACCGGTGCCGTTCCGGCAGTGCCGCGTCGGGCAGCACGGCGTCGAACGGGTCCGGCGGCGTCGCTTTCGGCAGCGAGACCCGGAGGTCCCCGGGCGCGGGCCGGCTGCCGGTGCGGACGAGGAGTTCGTCGAGCCGGTCCTCGATCACCGAATCGTCGGTCACCCATTCGCGCAGCTGCGGGAAGTACGCCAGCACGGTGTCCGCCGGAACCAGCCGCACCGCGGTGTCGACCACCACGATGCCGAGCAGCCGCCCGGTGGTGCGGTCGAACGCCGGACAGCCGGACAGGTCCGGGTCGACGCCGCCCTCCAGCAGAGTGAGCGGCACCCGTTCGCCGTCCGCCGCACCGGTGGTGGCACGCACCCAAATGCCGTAGCCGAGGCGGAGCGGAAGGCTGTGGATCCGGACTTCCCGCCCGGATCCGACCTTCCGCCGGAGTGCCGCGCCGCCGATCACCGGAGTGTCCAGTTCGAGCAGCGCCAGGTCGCCGCGCGCGCCCGCGAGCGGCGGGACCAGCCCGGCCAGCGCCGCGGAACCCGCCGACTCGACCCGGAAAGCGGTTTCGTCACGGGCCGCCCGGGAGCAGGTCAGGACGTACCGGCCGCCGATCAGCACGCCGGCGCCGAGGAGGCGGCCGTCGGCAGCGTGGATGCGCGTCTGCCCCGTATTCCACCCCAGATCAGCGGCCACGAGGTAAAACCTTACCCGGGAACGGCCTCCGGATCGTTCAGTTCGGGCAAAGCCGTCCGGTCACCCGGCGCGACGGGTCGCCCTCCCCGAATGGACGTATCGCGCGCGGCCCGAACCGTCGTCTCCCAGGAAGACCAGCGGCAGGTAGATTCCGCCCTGCGCCTCGCGAAGGATCAGCGTGTCGCCCTCGAGAAAGACCAGTTCGGATTTGCTGGCGGCGCTCAGTTCCGCGGCTGTCCCTTTAGGACGTTGCTCCAGCCAGACCCGGCCGTCGTCGTCCTGGGAGACCACGAGATCGGCGACCGTGCTGGCGTACGTGCCTAGGTACCGGTCGGCGGCGAACGGCTCCGGTTCGGCGGGCGGACGGGGCGGCAGCGACACCTCGACGCCGCCGAATTCCTTGAGCAGCGCGGGAACGAGGTCGGCGTACAGGCTCATCGCGTCGCCGCCGTTGGTCAGCAACGCCACGACGAGGTCGCTTTCCGGCACCAGCCGCAGGAACGCCGCCTGGCCGACGGTGTTGCCGTCGTGGCCGTAAACCTGGCCGGTCGGGGTGTCGAACAGCTCCCAGCCGAGACCCCAGGCATCGCCCATGATGCCAAGCGGCGGAAGGCTGACCTGCCGCTGCAGCATGGCCGCGGTGCTCTCCGCGCTCAATACCCCAGCGCCGCCCGCAAGGTGCATGCGGCCGAACGCGAGCAAATCCGCCGCGGACATCGCGAGCGACGACCCGGCCGGTCCGTTGGACCGCAGCATCGACCAGAACGGCGCGGGTACGAGGTCCGCGCCCGGTTCGGGTTCGAGATGCCCGATCGCGGCGCGGAAGCGGATCGCGTCGAGGGCGTTCGGGCAGAACTGCTGGAGCTTCAGCGGGGCGGCGAGGTATTCGCGAAGGCAGTCCTCGTAATGCTTGCCGCGCAACACTTCCACCAGCCGCCCGAGGACGACGTACCCGGCGTTGTTGTAGGAGAACAACTCTCCGGGCGGGAACAGCTGGGCGACGCCGTCGAGGGTTTCGACGAACTTCTCCACCGCGTCGTCGCCGGGGCCGGTGTCGGTGAAGAGATCGCCCTCGAACCCGGCGGTGTGGCTGAGCAACTGGCGCACGGTGATGGCCGCGTCGCCCAGTTTGAGGCCGGGGAGATAGTTCCGGATGGGAGCGTCGAGATCGACCAGGCCCTCGTCCACGAGCTGCAGGACGAGAGTGGCGGTCCACACCTTGGTGATCGAACCGATTTGGAATACCGAATCAGCCGTAGCGGTGACGCCAATGCCGAGATTCAGCACCCCGGCGGCCGCGGCGGCGGTCTCCTCGCCGACCGCGACCGCGATCACCGCGGCGGGGACTCGGTGGTGGTCCAGCAGCGCGGGAAGGTCCTGCTCCAGCCGCCTGCGGAGAGCGTCGAGCTTGTCCATCCCGGGAAGGTATCGCCGCGGCGGGAGCAAAAGTTCGTCTCAGGATGCGGAAAAATCCGCGCTCGACTGGAGCATCGGACTAACTGCTCAGACGAGCACCTCGCCCTCCCTCGCCACCACCCGGCCACCCGCGATCACCCACGACCGCACCGGCACCCGCATCAACGCGTCCGGCACGTTCTCCGCCGCCACCAACACCACATCCGCCCGGCAACCCGGCACCAGATCATGCCGCTCCCGGCCCACGAACGACGCCGCACGCCGCGTCGCCAGCTCCACCGCCGCCGTCAAATCCGCATCCCTCCGGCAGCCATGCAAGCGAGGCGAAGCCGGAAGAACCACCGGCCAACCCCCTCAGACGAGCACCTCCCCCTCCCGCGCCACCACCCGGCCACCCGCGACCACCCACGACCGCACCGGCACCCGCATCAACGCGTCCGGCACGTTCTCCGCCGCCACCAACACCACATCCGCCCGGCAACCCGGCACCAGATCATGCCGCTCCCGGCCCACGAACGACGCCGCACGCCGCGTCGCCAGCTCCACCGCCGCCGTCAGATCCTCATCCCTCCGCAAGCCGTGCAAGCGAGCGAAACCGAGCGCGATCTGCAGGATGTCGCCGTCGCCGTACGGGGACCACAGGTCGCGGATCCCGTCCGTGCCGAGGCCGACCGGGATCTCGCGCGCCGCCAGCTCAGCCCATGGCAGCGGAGCCACCCGCACCGGCGCGACCGTCGCCAGCGAGATGCCTGCCTCGGCGATCCGGTCGAGCAGCGCCGCCTGTCGCGCCGGGGGAACCTCGCCGAGCGCGAAGCCGTGCGACACGGTGACCTTGCCCTGCAGCCCGGTGCGCACGGTCCGGTCCGCGATCAGCTCGTACTGGAACGCGCCCAGCTCACCGCCGTCGTGCAGGTGGATGTCGAGGCCCACGCCGCGGCGCTCGGCGATCTCGAACAGTCCGTCGAGCTGGCCGACCGGGTCGCGGTCGATGCCCGCCGGGTCCAGGCCGCCGATCCGGCCCGCGCCCGCCGCGGCGGCCTCGTCGAGCAGTTTGAGCACACCCGGCCGCCGCAGCACGCCGTCCTGCGGGAAGGCCACGATCTCGACCTCCACCGCGCCGCCCAGCCGTTCCGCGGCCTCCTGCACGATCTCGATCCCGCGCAGGCCGAGCCCCAGGTCGACGTCCACATGGCTGCGCGCCGCGGTGGTGCCGTGCCGCAGGAATTCGCGCAGCACCGTCTCGGCGATTTCGATGCTCGGGATGCCGAGCGCGTCCCGTTCGGCCCGCTCGTGCGCGATGCGGCCTTCGGTGCTCGCGACGCCGCCGTAGGAGACCCACGGCTTGCCCCACCAGCTCTTGTCGACGTGGGCGTGCGAGTTGACGAACCCGGGCAGCGCGAGCAGCCCCGCGCCGTCGATCCGCTCGCCCTCGACCGGGGCGGAACCCGCGGGCCGGACGTCGGAGATGCGGTCGCCGTCGAGGACGAGGTCGGCCGGCTCGCCGCCCCACGGGCGCACGCCGGTCACAGTGAGAGAAGCCATGCTAATGGTATACCAAATTACCGAACAGCTGTCCCGTGAGCCTGGCCCTGACACTCCCAGGACCGAGGGGTACTGGCCGCGCCGCGCGACCGGCCGCACCATGGACGGCAGCCGCGACGGCACCGGCGCGGCGAGGAAAGAAGGGCGGAACATTGACCGACAACCTCCCCGGCGGGACGTTCACGTTGGCCGGGCGCACCGTCGCCCGCCTGGGATACGGCGCGATGCAGCTCGCCGGACCCGGCGTGTTCGGGCCGCCGAGCGACCGCGACGAGGCGCTCGCGGTCCTGCGCACGGCCGTCGAGCTGGGCGTGAACCACATCGACACGGCGGACTTCTACGGGCCGCACGTCACGAACGAACTGCTCCGCGAAGCGCTCGCGCCCTACGACGGGCTGCAGATCGTCACCAAGGTCGGCGCGGTGCGCGACGACCAGGGCGGCTGGATCCACGAGCGTTCGCCCGCGCAGCTGCGCGACCAGGTCGAGTCGAACCTGCGCAACCTCGGCGTCGAGGCGCTCGACGTGGTGAACCTGCGCGTCGGCGGCGGACCGGACGGCCACTCGCCGGTGCCGGGTTCGCTGGCCGAACCGTTCGGCGCGCTCGCCGAAATGCGCCAGGAAGGCAAGATCAAGGAACTCGGCGTGAGCGTGGTCGACGCCGAGCAGGTGGCCGAGGCGCAGTCGATCGCGCCGGTGGTCACCGTGCAGAACTGGTACAACGTGGCGCACCGCGGGGACGAGAAGCTGATCGAATCCCTTGCCGCCCAAGGGATTTCCTACGTTCCGTTCTGGCCACTCGGCGGGTTCAGCCCGCTGCAGTCCTCGACGCTGGACGACGTCGCCGCCCGGCTCGGCGCCAGCCCGAAGGCGGTCGCGCTGGCCTGGCTGCTGCACCAGTCGCCGAACATCCTGCTGATCCCCGGCACGTCGTCGGTCGCGCACCTGCGCGAGAACGTGGCGGCGGGCGAACTGGAACTGCCCGCGGACGCCTTGGCCGAATTGGACACCATCGCCGGATAACGGCGGATTCGGGGTGATGATTGTCAACCCGCGTCGACAATCATCGCCCCGAATCGCGGCGGAAAACTCCCCCGCAGCTCCCGGTGAACGGACCGCGAATTCTCCTCCGCGAACGAAATATTCACCGACGAACGACGGTACACCGGAATCCCCCGCGCGATTAGCGTGCTCGACGGCACTTTCCGCCACGCTAAGGAGAAAACGCGCCGATGAACGTCAAAACCGCCTGCGCCGCCATTCTCGCCGTCGCCGGGCTGATCGCCGCGCCTGCCACCGCCTCGGCCGCGCCAGCCGACTTGCCCAGCTACGACCAATGGCAGGCCGACGTGCGCGAAGCCGTCGATCCGGCCATTCCGTGGCTGACCGACCGGGTCGCGCAAGGCGGGTCCGGGCTGGCGATCGTGCTGGACATCGACAACACGTCGCTGGAAACCGAATACCACCCCGGCGAACCGAACCGGCCGGTGCTCGCGGTCGCGCAATGGGCAGGCGAGCACCACGTGTCCGTCCTCTTCGTGACGGCGCGGACCAGTTCTTCCTCGGCGCGCACGCAGCTGGGCAATGCGGGCTATCCGATCGACGCGATCTGCACCCGCAAATCCGGCGAGCACACCGCGGAAGGCAAGCAACGCTGCCGCGCGGACCTGACCGACCAGGGCTACACAATCACGGCGAACATCGGCAACCGGTCCACCGACCTCGAAGGCGGGGACTACGAAAAAGGCTTCAAACTCCCGGATTACGACGGCCAGCTTTCGTAACTCGCGAGCGGCGATCCCGGCGAGAACCGGGATCGCCGTTCACCGGCCCAGCCACTCCGCCAGCCCGACCTTCCCCCGCCACGCGCCTTCCGCGGGCACCAGGCTGTCCTTGCCCAGCACCGTCCCGAAGTACTTCGCGGCCGGGTCGGTCACCACCTCGCGCGGGTCCTTCCGCGCGGTCAGCACCCGCCGGATCCACTCGTCCATCGGCAGCACGTCCGGTCCGCCGATCTCGACGATCCCGCCGGCCGGCGGCTCGCCCGCGGCCCGCGCGACCGCCACCGCGACGTCCTCCGCCGCGATCGGCTGCGTGCCGCCGTCGGAGAGCCGCACCACGCCGTCGACCGTCGAGGTGTCCGCGATCGCGACCGCGAACTCCAGGAACTGCGTCGCGCGCACGATCGTGTAGTCCAGCCCGCTGTCCTGGATCAGCTTCTCCTGCGCGACCTTCGCCCGCAGATACCCGGAATCCGGCAGTTCGTCGGCACCCACGACGGACAGCGCGACGAAATGCCCCACCCCGGCTTCACGCGCCGCCTTGACCAGATTCCCGGTCGAACGCCGGAAGAACTCCATCACGTCGTCGTCCGCGAACGACGGCGAGTTCGACACGTCCACCAGCACGTCGGCACCCCGCAGCGCGCCGGACAGCCCCTCGCCGGTCAAGGCGTTCACGCCGGTGCTCGGCGCGGCGGCGACGACCTCGTGCCCCTCGAGCAGCCCCACGACCTGCGAGCCGATCCGCCCGGTTCCGCCGATGACGACGATCTTCATGCTCGTTCCCTCCGTTCCCGCCGCGGCGGCCGCCGCGAGCGTCGCCAGTCAGGACCGGACAGCGCGCCGAGTTGTGACACCCCGGCCCGCTAAGCTCGCGAATGCCCGCCGGAACAGGAAGGAACGCGCCGCCGATGGAGGAAATCGCCGAGGCCGCCTCGGTGTTCGCGCAGGTCCGGCCGCGGCTGTTCGGGATCGCCTACCGGATGCTCGGCAGCGTCGCCGACGCCGAGGACCTCTTGCAGGACGTCTGGCTGCGCTGGCAGACCTGCGACCGTTCGGCCGTCCGCAACCCGGGCGCGTTCCTCGCCACCACCACGACCCGGCTGGCCATCACCGCGAGCCAGACCGCGCGCGCCCGGCACGAAACCTACGTCGGCCCGTGGCTGCCCGAACCCGTCGATACCTCGGCAGACCCGCAGCTCGGCGCCGAGCGGGCCGCCGCGCTCGAGGTCGCCGTGCTGTTCCTGCTGGAAAAGCTCCCTGCGACGGAACGGGCGGCGTACGTGCTGCGCGAGGCGTTCGATTACCCGTACCAGCAGATCGCCGACATCGTGCAGACCACCGAGGTGAGCGCGCGCCAGCTGGTCAGCCGGGCGCGCAAACACCTCGCCGCGGAACGCCGGGCGCCCGTCGAACCGGCGGAACAGCGGCGGCTGCTCACCGCGTTCGTGGACGCCGCGCGCTCCGGCGACCTGGCGACGCTGGAGAAACTGCTCGCCGAGGACGTCGTCAGCTACTCCGACGGCGGCGGCGCGGTCCGCGCGACGCGGATTCCGGTGGTCGGCGCGGTCACGGTGGCGAAGTACGTCCGCGCGTTCGCCGACCGGTTCTGGGCCGGCGCCGAGGTGCGCTGGAGCGACGCCAACGGCCAGCCCGCGGCGGTGGTGAGCCACGGCGGAACCGTCACCGCGGTGCTCACCGCGACGGCGTCGGAGGAGGGCATCCACCGCGTGTTCTGGCTGATGAACCCGGCCAAGCTCGGGGCGTATCCCGCCTGAGCCCGGGGTACCCGGCGGGGATGAAGCGACCCGGCCCGGTGCGCTGGCTGCACTACGTCTACGGCGGGGTACTCCCCGAGGAGTACCGCGAGTGGGTGCTGTACGACGCGACCGCGAAGACCTGGGTGCTGCGCTTCGCGTTCCGGATCTTCGCCGAGGCGCTGCCCTGGCTGATCGCCGGCTACGTCGTCCTCACCCTGGTCACGCCGATGCCCGCCGGGATGATCGTCGCCGCGCTGCTGATCAGCCTGCTGCTGAGCCTGTTCCTCACCGTCACCAGCGCCGACGAACTCGCCGAGGTCCGGCTCACCAAGCACGGTTTTCCGCCCGGCACCGGGAAAGCGGTCCGCAAACGCCGCGGCGGTGCGTCGACCTGGCCGTGAGCCGGTCGCGTAACTGCAGGGTTACGCTTCCGCTGCGGACCTGGCCGCCAGCGCGATCGCCGACCCGGTGCGACGGGACATCCTGGCGCTCCTGCGACACCAGCGCCTGCCCGCCGGGGAAATCGCCGCGCGCTTCGCCATCAGCCGCCCCGCGGTGTCGCGGCATCTGCGTGTACTGCGGGAAAGCGGGCTGGTGCGCGACGAACTCGTGGGCAGGCAACGGTTTTACGCCCTCGACCTGCGAGGCTTCGCCGAACTCACCGCCTGGCTCACCCAGCTTCTCGCCCCGCCCGCCTGACAGCAGCGGCTCGACCGTCGCGACGACTGACTGTTTCGGCCACCGACGAATCCGGCGCCCGGAGGCTGGCGCTGCTGTTGGAGACCCCAGGCGCGGCAATGGAACGCCGAAGCCGGACTTCGCCGACTACCACCCGGCCAAGACGCCCTATTTCACCGAATTGGCCGGAAAACTTTCCTGACCATCCGTCAATATTCCACTTCGGACAGTCGGCGGCCGAACGAAATGTCCTTGAACGGCCAGGACTTCCTCGTTCGGCTGACAGCGGCGATCGGTGCGGAATCGCGCGACCGACTGCCGGATCCTCGGCGGCATATGGAGTACACTGCTGTACCAGTTACTTTCAGTAGTCCCGCGTGACGAGGTGTGGGCCGGTCCGGTGGGAGGTGCACGGTGGACGCGACACTGGGCAGCACGCTGGTCACCGAGGAGGACGAGGACGCGCGCACCGACGCCGAACTCCTCGCCGCCGTGCGCGCCGGAGATTGCCAGGCCGGCGGGGAATTGTTCCGGCGGCACGTCACGCTGATGCGCCGCGTCGCCGCCGGTTTGGTGCGCCAGCAAGCCGAACGCGACGATCTCGTCGCCGAAGCCTTCGCCCGCGTGCTCAGCACGGTCGCGGCGGGCGGCGGCCCGGAATCGAACGCGCCCGCGTATCTCGTGGCCACCATGCGAAATCTCTTCGCCCGGTGGAGCCGCCACGAAAACCGCATCGATCTCTACGCCACGGTTCCGGAACCCGTAACTCTGGACGGCGGCGCTGACGAACTCGCAGTCATGCGCTCCGAAGACCGGCTGGTGTGGTCGGCGTACCGAACCCTGCCCGGCCGCTGGCGCACGGTGTTGTGGCGGATGTCCGCCGAGGGCAACACCCCGGCGGAACTCGCGCCGGTGCTCGGCGTTTCCCCGAACGGCGTCGCGGTGCTCGCCCGCCGCGCCCGAGAGGGACTGCGGCAGGCGTACCTGCAAGTCCAGGTGCCGGACGCGGAATTGCCGCAGTGCCAAGAAGTCCGCCGCCGGATGGGCGCGTGGCTGCGCGGCACCCTGCCCGCCCGCCGGGCCGGAGTCCTCGCCGGACACCTCGCGGTGTGCGGGCAGTGCCACGCGGTCGCCGCCGAACTGGCCGAGGTCAACCGCGAACTGCCCCGGATGACCGGCTGCTGCGACCCGGCGATCCCGGAACCCCGCTAACCCCAGCCGCGCCAAGCAGCCCGCGAGGTTCGTGAGGGGAACCCTGACGGAATCTGATTCCCCCAGGGTTCCCCTCACGCACCTTCCGGCGCCCCGCTTGCCAGATTCTGCGTGATCAGGTTGACCATGAAGGCAAACCGGTCATGCCCGGCACCGGCCGTCAACTCCGCCGCGTACCGCCGGGTGTGCGGGAACTTCTCCTCCGAGAGCCCGCTGAACCGCTCCATCAACTCCTCCTGGCTGAGCACCCACTCGCCGCCGTGCTGCTGCCGTTGCTGGACGAGCGACCGCTCCCAGGCGTACGCGGTGACGTAGAGCGTGAGCGAGTCCAGCGCCCACGCGGCGGTCTGCGGTTCGATGCCGCCGGCCAGCAGGATCGCGAAAATCCCTTCGCTGACCCGCAGCGTTTCCAGATGCGTCGGCACCATCGCCAGCGCGGCGCGGGAGACGCCGGGGTACTTCAGGTACAGGTCGCGGATCTGCCCGTAGACGTCCAGGACCTGCTGCCGCCACTTCGCCGGGTCCGGTTCGGGCAGGTCGATCTGCGCGCAGAGCCTGCCGATGAGCAGATCGTCGAGGTCCTCTTTGTTGACGATGTGCGCGTACAGCGAGGACGGTCCGGTGCCGAGCACGGCGGTGACCCGGCGGACGGTCAGCGCGTCGTAGCCCTCGGTGGCGACGACCTGCAGCGCGGCGTCGGTGATCCGGTCGACCGTGATGGGTTCTTTCCGCGGTTTCGGCGGGGCCTCGGCGGACGCGTGCCGGGCGGCGCGGCGCTCTCGGGGGGCAGCGGGCATGGCGTCACTATAGCTTGACACGAACTTAGTTCGTCATTTAGAACTTAGTTCGTGACTACTGAACTTAGTTCGTCAACGCGCGCCGAGCCGCTTCCGCTGGTCCAGGCGTGGCTCGTGCTGGCGGTCGTCGTGATCGCCGATCTGATGGACCTCATCGACACCAGCGTCGCCGCCCTCGCCGGCCCCTCGATCCGCGCTGACCTGGGCGGCGGGCCGATGACCCTGCAGTGGGTGCTGTCGGCCTACACCGCGGCGTTCGCGCTCGGCCTCGTGACGTCCGGCCGCCTCGGCGACCTGCTCGGCAGGCGCAGGCTGTTCCTGCTCGGCATGACCGGCTTCACCCTCGCGTCGCTGGCCTGCGGCCTCGCCCCCGGCCCCGGGTTCCTGATCGGGGCCCGCGTGTTCCAGGGCCTGTTCGGCGCGGCGATGATCCCGCAGGGCATCGCGCTGGTGAAGGTCGTCTTCCCGCCCGATCAGCTGCGCAAAGCCCTGATGCCGTTCGGCCCGATCATGGGCCTGGCCACCGTCGCCGGGCCGATCCTCGCCGGCTGGCTGCTGCACCTGAACCTGTTCGGCAGCGAATGGCGCTCGATCTTCCTGATCAACGTCCCGTTCGGCATCCTCGCCGGACTGCTCGCCCTGCGCGTGCTGCCGCGACACAGCGGCGAGGACCGCGGCGCCCGCCTCGACCTGTGCGGCGTCGGCCTGCTCACCGCCGCGTCAGCGCTGCTCATCGTCCCGCTCATCCAAGGCCGCGAACTCGGCTGGCCTGCTTGGACGTACGTGCTGATGGCCGCCGGTGTCGTCGCCTTCGTCCTCTTCGCCAGGTCGGAACGCCGCAGCAGCCACCCGGTCATCGCACCGTCCCTGTTCGCCAAGCGCGGTTTCGTGTTCGGACTGCTGATCACCGGCGGGTTTTACGCCTCGCTCAGCGGCTTCGTGCTCGTCGTGAACCTCTTGCTGCAGTCCGGTCTCGGCTGGACGCCGCTGCAATCCGGGTTCGCGCTGCTCCCCTGGGCCGCCGGCACCGCGATCGCGACCCTGTTGTCCGGCGCGGTGCTCGCCGCGAAACTCGGGCGCGCGTCCCTCCACTTAGGACTGGCCATCGCGGTTGTCGGCTTGCTCGCCCTGTGGTGGTCGATCGCGCACTGGGGCGCCGCCATCACCATCTGGCAGCTCGCCCCCGCCCTCTTCGTCACCGGCGCCGGTTCCGGGCTGTTGTTCATCCCGCTCTTCGATTTCATCCTCGGCGACGCGACGTCGGAAGAAGTCGGCAGCGGTTCCGGAATGCTCAACGCCGCCCAGCAATTCGCCGGAGCCATCGGTGTCGCCGCGCTCGGCACGGTCTTCTTCGCCCGCGTCGGACCTGCCGCCGCACCGTCCTGGATCCCTGCCGCTGAACTGGTTTTCGGCCTCTGCGCCGGTCTCTACCTCGTGGCGCTGGCCCTCGTCGGATTCCTCCCGAAACACACCGCCCACTGAAACGAGCGACGCAGTGTCGAAAACCGCCCTGATCACCGGAACCAGCCGCGCCGCCGGCCTCGGTTTCGCCATCGCCCGGCTTCTGGCCGGGCAGGACTACCACGTCGTCCTCACCGCCCGGGACCTCGCCCGCGCCGAATCCCTTGCCGCACAACTCCCGAACGCCACCGCATTACGGCTCGACCTCGCCGATCTCGCCACCATGACCGCCGCCGCCGACCAGGTGGCCGAAACCTTCGGCCACCTCGACGTATTGATCAACAATGCCAGCGACGTCGTCGATTTCGCGACGCTGTCCGCGCTCGACGTCGATCTGCCCGCCGTCCGATCCGCATTGAACATCGACGTGCTCGGCCCGTGGCAGCTGACGCAGCTGCTGCTTCCTTCGCTGAAAGCGGCTCCGGCCGCCCGGATCGTCAATGTTTCCAGCATTTCCGCGCTGCAGATCTCCACCGGGCTCGACCTCGGCGCGAGCCTCCGCGCGCCAGCGCATTCCTTCGCCAAGCACGCGCTGAACACCCTGACCGGCGTACTCGCCTCGGCGCTGCGGGACACCCCGATCCTCGTCAACGCCGTCGATCCGGGAGAAACCGCCACCCATCCCGAACGCGGCGACGAGGACACGGCCCGCCCGGCGAGCGAAAGCGCCCGCGGCGTGGTGTGGGCCGCGACGTTGCCGGCCGGTGCTCCCACCGGCGGCCTCTTCCGGGATCGCGAACTGGTGCTGTCGCTGCTGCCCGGCACAGAAAACACCGCGGGCCCGGACCGTGACCGGCCCGAGCCCGCGGCGGGAAAACCCTTAACGCGCCAGGATCAGTGACCCAGGTGCAGGCTGTCCAGGTGCACGTTGCTCGCGTGCGACTCGAGGCCGCCCGCCACGTCGTGCAGGTGGTTCTGGACCTCGTTGAGCACCGGCGCGGCGTGCGAGGCGTCCGGCAGCTCGCCGGTCGTCGCGTGCTGGGCACCGGTCTCGACGGCGTCCTGAACGGTGTTCGTGACGTGGTGCGCAGCCGCGTTGACGGCCGGCGCGTGCGCGGTCGCGCCCTCGATGGCGTGGGTCAGCGAACCCGCGTTCGGGGCGGCCGGCAGCGCCGGAGCGTGCGGCAGCTCGCCGACGCCCGGGACCGACGGGGCGGCCGGCAGCGCGCCGACACCCGGAACCTGCGGCAGCTCGCCCGCGCCCGGCACGGCCGGAAGCGAACCGACACCCGGGACCTGCGGCAGCGAACCGACACCGGGCACCTGCGGCAGCTCGCCCGCACCCGGCACCGCCGGGACGGCCGGGAGACCCGGAACCGCGCCGGTCGCGTGGTCCAGCGTGCCGGACAGGTCGCCGGCCTGGGTCAGGTCGCCGGTCGCCTGGGTCAGGTCCGCGCGGAGGCTGTCCTCGTGGACGCCGACCGGGGTCGAGCCGATCGCCTCGTTGACGGTGCCCAGCAGGTGCGAGCCGCCCTGGCGGACGTCCTCGACGATGCCGCTGACCGGGCCGCCGACGACCGGGAGCTTGCCGGACTCGGCCACGACGGCCTTCCAGGTCAGCGCGTCGCCGAGGTGGTTGGTGGTCGCGTCCACCGCGGAGCCGACGAGCTTGCCGTCGAAGACGTGCTCGCCCACCGCGTTGACGGTGTTCTGCGTGTCGATCGCGGCGGCGTCGACGATCGGGCCGACGACCGGCACCGAGTGGGTCGCCTCGGCGACGTGGTCCAGCACGCCGGAGACCGCGCCCAGCGCGCCGTGGGTGACGGTGTTCAGGCCGGTCGCGTCCGCGACGTTGCTGACGCCCTCGAAGACCGGGCTGAGGTTCGGCAGGGCGCCGGCGAGACCGCCGAGGCCGTCGCCGACCTGGTGCGCCACCGGCTCGGCGGCGGAGTTCGCCTGGTCGAAGGCACCGCCCAGGTCAGCGGACGGAACGCTCGGCGCGGCGGGCACGCCCGGCACGGCCGGGATGCTCGGCGCGGCCGGGACGCCCGGCGCCGCGGGGACGGCCGGGACGGCGGGAGCGGCGGGCAGCGGGGCGCTGTCCATGACCAGCGGCATGATGTCCTGCACGTCCGAGGGGTTCAGCTCGCCCAGACCGGCGCCGTTCAGCACCCCCTGCGGGTCGGCCTTGTACTCCGCCAGCGACTGCGGGTCGTTCAGCAGGTTCAGCGCGAATTCGTGCAGCGTCTGCACCGGGCCCATAGTTTGTATTCTCCTGTGGTGACAACGGATCGGGGTGGGGTGTCCGAGAAACGGACGAGCCGGCCCCAGAGCCGGCTCCTTTTCCGAACATAGGACGCCGCCGAATGCCCGCCATCGGGGGGTCACCCGGGTTAGCCGGGGCACCCACTAGGGACTTCGCCGCTCCCCCGATTAGGGGCATTAGGGGATTCGGCGCGTCCGCGCTGGTCACAGGGCTGCCGTCGTGCCACCCCGCCGGGCGCCGCCCACCGCACCGATCGGGGGACGGACGCGGGTCGCCCGAAGAGGTTCGCCAGGACCACCCATTGGTGTGACACCTACAGGGCTTTTCGCGCCGGGACGGGCGTGGCGGGAAAGCCGAAACGGCGGGAGACCGGGTTTGCCCGGCCCTCCCGCCGTTTCGGAGGTTTCGCGGAAGTTCGGCACGGAATCCGCGTTAGATGCCGTTTGCGGAGGTTGATCACGCTCCGATTAAGGGGATTAGGTGCGGAATCTGCCGCAACAGTGCGGCTGACTCCGGCTCAGGCAGTGGCGACCCGTACCGAGTCCGGCGTCTCCAGCTCCCGCAGCAGTTCCTCCTGCCGCTTCCGGTAGGACGCCACGTTCGCCAGCTTGATCTCCTCGTACCCGCGCACCGCGTCCGGCAGCGCGGCCAGCTCGACCAGCCGGGAGTCGCCCCGGTCGGCCACCTCGAGCGCGCGCGTCAGGGCCTGCCGGTACTCCCCGATCAGCGCCCGCTCGACCCGCCGGACCTCGGCGCGGCCGAACGGGTCCAGCTTCGTCCCGCGAAGCTTGCGCATGGCCCGCAGCGCCGCGAACGCCGGCCGGAAGCTGCGGCCGCCGAGGCTGATCTTGCGGTTCATGCCCAGCGCGCGCAGCACCGGCGGGTGCAGCCGGTGCGCGAACCGGGTGCCGACGCCGAACTGGGCTTCGATTTCCGCGGTCAGCTGCGGGTCCAGCGACAGCCGCGCCACCTCGTACTCGTCCTTGTAGGCCATGAGCTTGTAGAGATTGCGCGCGACTGCCTCGGTGACCGAAGCACTGGCGCGGGTGCGGACCCGCTCGACGAACTCCGCGTACTCCCGCGCGTAGCGCTCGTCCTGGTAGGCGATGAGGTCCGGGATCCGCAGGTCGAGCACCCGGGCGAGTTCGCCGTCGGCCCGCACCAGCGCGCGCACCCGGCGGACCGCTTCCGCGTCGACCGCGGCCGGGGCCGGGTCCTCCGCCGACGGCGAGAGTTCCGCGTTGAGCGCGTCCGGGTCGGCGACCAGCTGCCTGCCGCGCCGGAACGCCTGCAGGTTCGTCTCCACCGCGGTTCCGTTGATCTTGATGGCCTGTTCCAGGCTCTCCGCGGTGACCGCGAGCGAGCCGGTCTGGTACGCCGCGCCGAGCTGGAGGATGTTGGCGAACTGGTCGTCGCCGAAGATCTGCTCGGCGAGGCCGCGCGCGTCGAGGTAGTGCCCGGCGGCGGTCGCGTCGCCGAGCGCGCCGCGGATGCTCGACTGGTCCGGGTAGGAAACTTCCTTGTCCACCACCATTCGCCCGGTCGGCACCTCCGAAGTGGACACCACGGCGACCGTCCGCTCGGCGTCGGCCACGCCGAGGTACGCCGGGTCGGCGGCGACCAGCGCGTCGCACGCGAGGTAGAGGTCGCACTCCCCGTTGGCGAGCTTCGGGGCCTGCTCGACCGCGCCGGCGGAGATCTTCACGTCCGAGACGACCGCGCCGCCCTTCTGCGCGAGGCCGGTCTGGTCGAGGGTGCGCACCTGCTTGCCGTCGAGAACCCCGGCGACGCCGAGGATCTGCGCGACGGTGACCACGCCGGTGCCGCCGATGCCGGTGATCCGCACGGCGACGTCGGACCGGGTTTTCTCCGGTTCCGCCACGGCGTCCGCGCCGATCGGGGCGAGATGCCGCCGCTTGACCTCGCCGGTCGGGACGACGGTCAGGAACGACGGGCAGTCGCCGTCGAGGCACGAGTAGTCGACGTTGCACGAAGCCTGGTGGATCTGGGTTTTACGGCCGAACTCCGTCTCGACCGGCTGCACCGAAAGGCAATTCGACTTCACCCCGCAGTCGCCGCAGCCTTCGCAGACGCGTTCGTTGATGAACACCTTGCGCGCGGGCGTTTCCTGCTTCCCGCGACGGCGCTTGCGCCGCTTCTCCGCCGCGCACTCCTGCTCGTGAATCAACACCGTGACCCCGCGGTGCGCCGCGAGTTCTTCTTGCGTGCGAAGAAGTTCCGACCGATCGCGCACCTCGACCCCGCGCGGCAGTTTGCGCTTCCGCAGCCGCCGCGGCGCGTCCGAGGTGATGACGACCTTCGCCGCGCCCTCGGTCAGCAGCAGCGCCGCCACCTTCTCCACGGACAGCCCGCCGACCGCGTCCTGACCGCCGGTCATCGCGACCGCGGAGTTGTACAGCAGCTTGTAGGTGATGTCGACGCCCGCCGCCACCGCCGCGCGCACGGCGAGGCTGCCGGAGTGCATGAACGTGCCGTCGCCGATGTTCTGCATCAGGTGCGGCGTCTCGACGAAGGGGGCCATGCCGATCCACTGCGCGCCCTCGCCGCCCATCTGAGTCAGGCCGACGACCTCGCCGACCTGCTCCGGCTCCATGAACAAAGCCATGGTGTGGCACCCGATTCCGGCGCCGACGAGCGTGCCGTCCAGGACCTTGGTGGACGAGTTGTGCGGGCAGCCGGAGCAGAAGTACGGCGTGCGGGCCAGCAGCGGCACCGAAATCCGCTCGCGGCGACGCCGTTGTTTCCACGCCGCAACGGGTTCCGCGTCCGGCAGGCGCTTGGCCAGGCCGCTCGCGATGCGGTCCGGGTCCAGTTCGCCGAGTTCGGTGAACAGCACCTGACCGTGCTGGTCAGACTTGCCGTACACGCGCGGCGCGCCGGTGCGGCCGTAGAGGATCTCCTTGATCGCCGGTTCGACCAGCGCGCGCTTCTCCTCGATCACCAGGATTTCGTCGAGGCCCTCGGCGAATTCCTTGATGATGCCCGGTTCGACCGGGTACACGACGCCGAGTTTCAGCAGCCGGATGCCGTAACGGGACAGCTCGGACTCGTCGAGGCCGAGCATCCGCAGCGCCTGCCGAAGGTCCAAATAGGACTTCCCGGCGGTGACGATGCCGACCCGATCGTTCCGTCCGGATCGGACGATCCGGTTGATTCCGCTGGCCCGCACGTATTCCATCGCAAGCGGCAGGCGCACGCGGTGCAGGCTGTGCTCGAGCGTGATCAGCTCCGGCCCGAGGAGACGGCTGTTCGGCTGGTGCTTGTACGCGCCCTCCGGCATCTCCGGCGCGGTCCATTCCGAATCGACCAGCGCGGTGCCGCCGGAGTCGGCGACGTTCGCGACGATCTTCATCGAGGACCACAGCCCGCTCGCGCGGGAAAGTTCGACGGCGTGCCTGCCGTGCTCCAGCACGTCCTGCGAATCGGCCGGGAAGAACACCGGCATCGCGAGGTCGGCGAGCGCGTGCTCGGACGCACACGGGATGGTCGAGGATTTCGCGTTGGGGTCGTCGCCGACCAGCGCGACCGCGCCCCCGCGCGGATCGGTGCCGGCGAGGTTCGCGTGCCGCAGCGCGTCCGTGGCGCGGTCGAGGCCCGGGGCCTTGCCGTACCACATGCCGACCACGCCGTCGGGGCGCATCGTGCCTGCTCGGGCGGCCAGCTGGCTGCCCATGACCGCGGTCGCGCCGAGTTCCTCGTTCACGCCCGGCTTGTGCACGATGTTGTGCTCGGCCAGCAGACCCGCCCGCCGTGCCAGCTCGAGGTCGAACCCGCCGAGCGGCGAACCCTGGTACCCAGACACGAAGGCCGCCGAGTCCGCGCCGTTCAGCCGGTCCAGCCGGATCCGGTCGAGCAGGACGCGCACCAGCGCCTGCACCCCGGTCAAGTAGACAGTGCCCGCTTCGCGCACGTACCGGTCTTCCAACGTGAAGGCGTTCATCCGCACTTCCCTTCCGCACGCCATCAAGCCCACGGGCACCCGCCGTTGGGACGTGAGCCACCTCACCTCACGCTCGGACCCCGGCGCAACGTGCCCGGCCACTGTAGTGGCAAGGACGCAAAGGATGACGCGCGAGAGGGCGGATCGGGCAGATCTGTTGCGTACGATGCCGCTCATGGCCGAAGAACTGCTGGACGCGACCGACCACGAGATCATCGCGTTGCTCCGCGAGGACGCCCGGCGCACGTTCTCGGACATCGCCGGGCGGGTGTCGCTCTCCACCGCGGCGGTGAAGCGGCGCGTCGACCGGCTCCGCGAGAAGGGCGTGATCACCGGCTTCACCGTGCAGGTCGACCACGCGAAGCTCGGCTGGGGCATCGAGGCGTTCGCGCAGCTGCGGTTCTTCGGCAGCACGAACGTCGCGGAGATCGTCGAGACCACCACCCGGATCCCGGAGGCGCAGGCGGTGTTCACCATCGCCGGCGACCCAGACGCGGTCGTGTGGCTGCGCAGCCGCGACATGGCGCATCTGCAGGCCACGATCGACGAGCTGCGGCGCAGCCACCGGATCACCAGTACGCGTACTTTGATCGTGCTCGACTCTTGGGTGCGCGGTGAGGAGCGGCCGGAGTGACGTTGGCTCCCGCCTGGCTAGTGTCCTGCGCCTGAAGTCCGCTATCTAATTGTAGGATGCGGTGATGGCGGGTCGTGGACGGTCCAAGGTCGAGCTGATCCTCAGCGATGACGAGCGTGCGACGTTGCAGCGGTGGGAGCGGCGGGCGAAGTCGGCACAAGCGCTGGCGTTGCGGTGCCGGATTGTGCTGGCGTGCGCGGAGGGCTTGTCCAATATGGAGGTGGCGGAGCGGCTCGGGATCAATCGGATGACGGTGGGCAAGTGGCGGTCCCGGTTCGTCGCGCAACGATTGGACGGGCTGGTCGACGAGGACCGGCCGGGCCGGCCGCCGTCGATCACGCTCGAGAAGGTCGAGGACGTGATTGTGACGACCCTGGAGCAGACGCCCCGCAACGCCACGCATTGGTCACGCGCGTCGATGGCCGAACGGTCCGGGCTGTCGAAGTCGACTATCGGGCGGATCTGGCGGGACTTCGGGCTCAAGCCCCACCAGGCCGACACCTTCAAGCTGTCCGCCGACCCGTTGTTCGTGGACAAGGTCGTCGATGTCGTCGGGCTCTATCATCACCCTCCGGAACGGGCGGTGGTACTGTGCGCCGACGAAAAAAGCCAGGTTCAAGCTTTGGACCGCTCCCAGCCGGTACTGCCGATGATGCCGGGCATGCCCGAGCGCCGCAGCCACGACTACGTCCGCCACGGCATCACCAGCCTGTTCGCCGCGTTCAACATCGCCGACGGCACCGTGATCGGCGAACTGCACCGCAAGCATCGAGCCGCCGAGTTCAAGAAGTTCCTGACCACGATCGACAAAACCGTCCCCGCCGACCTCGACATCCACCTGATCTGCGACAACTACGGCACTCACAAGACTCCGGCGATCAAGGCATGGCTGGCCAAGCACCCCCGGTTCCACATGCATTTCACCCCCACCGGATCGAGCTGGATCAACCAGGTCGAGCGCTGGTTCGGGTTCCTCACCGATCAGCTGATCCGGCGCGGCGTCCACAAGAGCGTTGCGGCACTGGAGAAAGACATCCGCGAGTGGATCAAGGACTGGAACCAGAACCCCCAGCCGTTCGTATGGACCAAGACCGCCGGAGAGATCATCGACTCACTCGCACGATATTGCCAACGAATTTCAGGCGCAGGACACTAGCGCTTGCCGATCGTCCCGGTCGGCAGCACCGTGCGGCCGAAGGTGGTGTTGGTGACGACCGCGAACGAGCCGTACCAGGCGACCACCGCGGTGGCGAGCCCGAGCCAGCCGCCGATCTTGCCCGCGCCTTCCGCGCCGCCCAATTCGCCGATGGTGAGGAAAAGGAAGGTCAGGAACAACAGGACGAACACGCCGATCAGGACGGCGTTCGTGCGCAGCGAGGCGATCATCATGTAGCCGGTGAAAATGGTGAACACCAACAGGAACATCCCGGTCGCGGTCGCCGCGTCGGCGGGCGGGATCTTCGCCGCGAACTGCCAGACGTAGAAGGCGAAAGCCAGCCAGAACGCGCCGAAGGTGCCGAACGCGGTCGCGCCGAAGGTGTTGTTCTTGCGGAATTCCCACATCCCGGCGAGCAACTGGGCCAGCCCGCCGTAGAAGAGGGCCAGCGGCAGGACGACCGGTTCGACGGTCTTGGGGATGAGACCGGCGTTCACCGCGCTCAGGACGAAGGTGGTGGCGGCGAAACCGGCCAGGCCCAGCGGTCCCGGATCGGCGATCCCGGCGGTGGCGGGTGAGGTCGGGCGAGCAGCGGTCTCACTCATCGGATCCTCGATTCTGCTTTGCGGCAGGATCTTCACATCTGACACCGGGCGCAACAGACTTGTCCACTGTCCACAAGGTCCCTCTTTCGAGTGGCAATTCGGCAATATCGCTGCGGGAATCGGTGAATGGGGTTTGTTTCGGACTTACCGTCTTTTATCGCGCATTCTTCGTTAACTCGACCATCCATTGTGGATCTCGCCGGGGCGGCCTCGCGGTGGCCGGGGGTGCGCGGCCGAGTAGTGTCACCCGGTGACAGAAGCGCCCGCGGGAGGGGGAGGCATGCCTGCAGATCCGGTCGGCGAGTCTGGCGAGGCGCGGCCCCGGCGGGGGCGGCCTCGGGGGACCAGCGCGCGGCAGCTCGAGGAGATCGCGCTGCGGCTGTTCACTGAGCAGGGGTTTCACGAGACCACGGTGGATCAGATCGCGGCTGCGGCCGGGGTGAGCCGGCGGACGTTCTTCCGGTATTACGACGCCAAGTCGGACGTGTTGTGGAACGAGTTCGACTCCGAGGTGGACACGATCCGGGAGTTGCTGGCTGAGGCTCCGGAGGATGTGCCCGTGCTGGAGGCCGTGCGGCGGGCGGTGTTGGCGGCTAATCATTACCGGGCTGAGGATGTGCCCGAGCTGCGGATGCGGATGAATTTGCTCAGCACTGTGGCTGAGTTGGCGGCTAGTGCTACTCGGCATTATGACGCTTGGGAGCGGGCCGTTATCGGGTTTGTGGCTCGGCGGACTGGGCAGGCTGAGGATTCCTTGTATCCGCTGGCGGTGGGGCGGGCGGTGCTGGCTACGTGCCGGGCGGCTTATGAGCGGTGGTCGGCTCGGGCGGATGCTGATTTGACGTTGTATTTGGATGCTGGGTTGCGGGCGTTGGCGGCTGGGTTTGCTGATGAGGTGTTGGTTGGGGAGCCTGGGTCTGGTTGAGGGGCGGCTCGTCGCCTGGCGGCGACATTGCGCCCTGGCGTGCGGTGGGCACCCCGAAGCTTGATTGTGCTGACGGTCTGAGGGTGCACTTCGAGTTGAGTGCATCGGTGGCGGTTTGGGTAGGGGTTGGGGCTAGCGCCCCAATGCCACTTTGGGTGCATGTGGCGCACCCAAAGTGGCGTTCGGTGCGTGGGCCGCAACCAATGTGGCGTTCGGTGCGTGAGACGCACCCAAAGTGGCGTTCGGTGCGTGAGACGCACCCAAAGTGGCGTTCGGTGCGTGAGACGCACCCAATGCCGCATTGGGGGCATCCCGAGCGGGAGCGGGGCGGGCGCGGGGCGAGCGGGCGGGCCGTGAAGGGCTCCTTGAGGGAAGCCAAGTCCGTGAAGGAGCCCTTCACGGACCGTCGGCTGGGCGTGAGGGGAACCCTGAGGGAATCAGAGTCAATGAGGGTGGCCCTCACGTACGGTCCAGCAACGCGGCCAGTGCGGCGGGGGCGGCTGCGGCACCGCTTAGCGGACGCCAGCGGGCACCGGCTTCACGGGCGAAGCGTTCGGCTTCCTCGCAGTCCTCTGCGGGGGCCAGGATCAGCAGCTCTTCGCACGCGCGAGCGGCAGGCAGCGGGTCCTGGTCGTCCGTGGCCCGGCAATCCGACAGCAAGAGAACCGTTTTCCTTGCTGCGCGCGAGGTGGCCAGTTGCTCATTCGCCTTCCCTAAAGCTGCGGCCAATGCGGTGACTCCGTGTCCCCGCAACGACAACACCGACTCAACCACCGCGGACTTCGATCGGGAGGATCGCAGCGGGCGGATTACCTCCGCGTTCCGGGCGAAGGACACCACCGCGTGTTCAACTGGGGCCCGCCACGAGCAGGCTGCTGCGGTGAGGGCTGCTGCGGCCAGTCGGGCGCCGGTCATTGAGCCGCTGGTGTCGATTACCAGGCATAGCGCCAATTCTGGGCGGGCCCAGCGGCGCGACACTAGGTCGTCCAATGCTGGGACCCGGCCGACTGCGGCTGCGTCTACTAGTGCGGGCAAGGAGCGGTCCAGGTCTAGTTCGCCGCCTCGGTCGGCTCGGTCGCGGCGTAGTTTTCCTACGCCTCGGCCTCGCGCGACGCCGCGGCGGGCGACGTCGATCATTAGTCTGCGGGCTAGATCTCGTGCTGCTGCGCGCAGGGACTCGTCAGTAGCTTTGCTCATTTCGACTAGCAAGGCCATAGCTTCGTCTGCGTCCTCACGGAAAACGGTACTGAACGCTTCCTCGTCCAGCATGCCTACTTCGGGCGAGATTTCCGCGAAACGGCCGTTCCGGGAGAGTTCAGAGCGCGGGGTGGTGCTGCTCCGCGCTGAGCCTGGCCGGGGTGGGCGTTGGTGTTGCTGTGGGCCCGCCGGTGGCGGGCTTAGGCTTCCCCCGGCGGGTCGCCGCCTTCGGAATCCTGCGGCGGGGATTCCTCGCCGAAAACCGCTACATACAGTTCGTCGATCACCGATTCCGCGGTGCGTCCGCTGGATTCGTGCAGGCCGATTCGGCCGGACAACGCAGCCAGTGCGGCATCGTGGCCGATTCGCCAATCTGTGGTCGACGCGTTGCGGATGCGGGCTAGGGAAACTGCCAGTCGCACTACGTCGATGGCGCCGCGTACTGAGGAACCGACCCTGACATCGGCGTGGTTGCGCGTGCGGCGTACCAGGTCTACGACTCGGTCGCGCCATTCAGCAGGGACCGCGGGGCTGCGGCGGGCTACGATGTCGCTTTCTTCGTCTTGGGTTTGATAGCCCATCACGATCCGGCAGACCCGGTCGTAAATAGCCGACGAAATACGCGCGGTGCCGACGGCGTCGAACGGGTTCATCGCGGCTACCAAACGGAATCCGTCCGCCGCGCGTACTCGGCCCAGGCGTGGCACGTGCAGTTCGGCTTCGGACATGACCGTGATCAGGACGTTGAGGGTTTCCTCAGGGATCCGGTTGACTTCCTCGACGTACAGCAGGCCGCCGGTGCGCAGGGCCTCGATGAGCGGACCGTCCACAAAGGTCTCGGGCACGTAGCCTTCGGCCAGCACTCGCGAAGGGTCAAACTGACCGACTAGGCGCGCGGGCGTTAGTTCGGCATTGCCTTCGACGAATACAAACGGTGAACCGCCTGCTTCCGCGACAGCGCGCAGCAGGGTGGTTTTGCCGGTGCCGGGCGGGCCTTCGAGCACGACGTGCGCGCCGCAATCCAAACCGGCCAGCAGGAGTTCGATTTCTCGGCGGCGGCCGACCACGTCCGCGGTCAGGAGGGGGACCGCGGACTGCGGACCGGAAACCGGCCCGCAGTCCGCCGACAAAGCCGTCACGGTGCGTCGTGGACCAGGACGCCGCGCACGTTCCGGCCCTCCAGCAGATCGTCGTACCCCTGGTTGACCTCTTCCAGGGTGTACGTGCGGGTGATGATCTCGTCCAGCTTCAGATCCCCGCTCTGGTACAGCCCGAGGATCTTCGGGATGTCCACGGTCGGGTTGCAGTCGCCGAACAGGCTGCCCTTCACCGTCTTCTTGAACAGCGTCAGGATCGAACCGGGCAGGTTGACGTTGTTCACCGACAGCTTGTTCAGCCCGGTCAGCACGATCGTGCCGCCCTTGCCGGTGGCGTTGAACGCGCCGGTCACGATCTCCTCGGTGACGATGCCCGCGGTGACGATCGTCTTGTCCGCACCGTTGCCGTTGGTGAACGACTGCGCCAGCTCAGCCGCCTCCTCCGGCGTCGCGACCGCGTGCGTCGCGCCGAGTTCCATCGCCTTTTCGCGCTTGTTCTCCAGCGGGTCCAGCGCGATCACGTTCTTCGCGCCGGCGTAGCGCGCACCCTGCACCGCGTTGATGCCGATGCCGCCGACGCCCGACACGATCACCGTCTCGCCGGGACGCACGTTGGCCGCGTTGACCGCCGAGCCCCATCCGGTCGGGACGCCGCAGCCGACGAGCACCGCCTTGTCCAGCGGGAGGTCGTCGTCGACCTTCACGACCGAGTTCTGGTGGATGGTCGAGTACTGGCTGAACGTGCCGAGCATGCACATCGCGCCGTACTGCTTGACCGGGCCGGGGCCGCTGAACGGGAACCGCTCGCCGGGCAGGTAGCCCTCGAGGATCGTGGCGCCCATGTCGCAGATCGCCTGCTGCCCGGTGGAACACCAGCGGCACACGCCGCAGTTGGGGATGAACGAGCACACCACGTGGTCGCCCGGCTTGACGCGGGTGACGCCGGGGCCGACGTCCTCGATGATGCCCGCGCCCTCGTGGCCGAGCACCATCGGCAGCCGGGCCTCCAGGTCGCCGTGCGCGATGTGCACGTCCGAGTGGCACAGCCCGGCGTGGGTGTACCGGATCAGCACCTCGCCCTCGCCGGGGCCTTCGAGGTCGAGCTCGACCACCTCGATCGGCTTGCCCACCTCGTAGACGACCGCAGCTTTCGTCTTCATCGGGAACTCCTTTGTTCGAGCGGGCGGATCACAGCGCGATGTTCACGGACTTGGTTTGCGTGTAGAGGTCGAGCGCGGCCGCGCCCAGTTCCCGGCCCCAGCCGGACTGTTTGTAGCCGCCGAACGGCATCGCCGTGTCGAAGCCGTTGTACTGGTTGACCCACACCGAGCCTGCCTTCAGTTCCTTCGCAGTACGGTGCGCCTTCGCGACGTCGCGTGTCCAGACCCCGGCGGCGAGTCCGTACTCGCTGTTGTTGGCCGCGGCGGCCACGCCCTGTTCGGCGTTGAACGGCATGGCCGCCACGACCGGGCCGAAGATCTCTTCCCGGACGATGCTGAATTCCGGTTTCACGTCAACGAAAACGGTCGGCTCGATGAAGTATCCGGTGTCGCCCCAGCGTTTTCCGCCGGTGAGCGCGCGGGCGCCGTCGGCGAGCCCTTCGCCGAGGTAGCGCGAGACGCGGTCGAACTGCTCCTGGGAAACCATCGGGCCCAGCTGGGTTTCCGGGTCGAGGCCCGGCCCGATCTTCACCTGGCTCGCCGCCTGCGCGACCGCCTGGGTGAACTCCTCGAAGATCGTGTCCTCCACGTACAGCCGCGTCCCGGCGACGCAGCACTGGCCGTGGTTGAACATCCACGCGTTGACCGAACCGGGGACCGCGAGGTCGAGGTCGGCGTCGGCGAACACCACGTTCGGGCTCTTCCCGCCCAACTCCAGCGAAACCTTTTTCAGGTTTCCGCTCGCCGCCTGGACGATCTTCTTGCCCACCTCGGTAGAACCGGTGAAAGCGACCTTGTCGACGCCGTCGTGCGCGGCCAGCGCGGCCCCGGCGTCGCCGAACCCGGTGACGATGTTGACCACGCCGGGCGGGAATCCGGCTTCCTCGAACAGGGTGCCCAGCAGCAGCGCGGTCAGCGGCGTCTGCTCGGCGGGCTTGAGCACCACGGTGTTGCCCGCGGCGAGCGCCGGCGCGATCTTCCACGCGGCCATCAGCAGCGGGAAGTTCCACGGGATGATCTGCCCGCACACGCCGACCGGCTCGCGCAGCGTGTAGGCGTGGAACTGCGCGTCCGGCGCGAACGGCATCGACACGTTCACCGTGCTGCCTTCGATCTTGGTCGCCCAGCCCGCGTAGTAGCGGAAGACGTCGGCTGCCCAGCCGGTGTCCACGGCGGTCGCGATCGCCGCGGACTTCCCGTTGTCGAGCGCTTCCAGCTGGCCGAAGATCTCCGCCCGCTCGGACAGCAGATCGCCGATCCGCCAGATCAGCCGTTCGCGCTCGTTCGGCTTCATCGCGGCCCACGGGCCCTCGTCGAACGCCTTGCGCGCGGCGGCGACGGCGCGGTTGACGTCCTCGGCCTCGCCGTGGGCGACCTCGGCGATCTTCTCCCCGGTGGCCGGGTCGTAGGTCGGGAACGTGCGGCCCGACGCGGCCGGGACCCAGCGCCCGCCGATCAAGAGCTCCAGCGGGCCGGACACGAACTCCCGGACCTGGGTGTGCAGGGGGAATTCCACCGTTGCGGTCACCTGGCGCCTCCTCACTTCGTTGTGACGGAGGTCATCGTCACCCGGCGGACCGGGGGCGAAGTGTTACAAAAGTGGACAGTCGTCGGTCACGCCCAGCGCCTGCATGCGGCGGTAGAGCGTCGTGCGGCTGATGCCGAGTTCGCGGGCCGCGCGCAGCTTGTTGCCCTCGCTGGCGCGCAACGCCGTGACGATCGCGTTCCGTTCGGCGAGTTCGCGCCCGCCGAGCTGCCGCGTGCGGGAACTGCCTCGGCACGCGGGTGGCAGCTGGGCGAGGTCGATCACCCCCGTGTACGGAAGGCGGGACACCTCGCGCAGCACCGCGCGCAGCTCGTGCAGGTTGCCCGGCCACGGATGCGTCCGCAGCGCGGCCAGCGCGGTACCGGTGAAGTGCGGTTTCCGGTCGGGATATTCGTCGCGCAGCATCGCCGTGGCGATCGCGGGCAGGTCGTCGAGGCGTTCGCGCAGCGGGGCGAGGGTGACGGTTTCCGCGCATCTCGCCGCGATCGCCGCTACGGCTGGGGACATTGCCTCCGACGGGACGGAAGTGAGCAGCAACCGGGCCGATCCCGGGTTGTCGAGCGCCTCGCCGACCAACGGAAGCAAGCTTTCCGGCAGCAGGTGCACGTCGTCCAGGACGACGGCGGTGCGCGGCTGCGCGACGAGGTCGGTGAATCTTGTTGCCCAGTCTCGTGGTTCCTCGCGCAGCGCGGCCGCGGCGTGCAGGACGACCGGATCGTCCACGCCGGCTCGCGCGCGGGCTTCGGTCGTCCGGCCGGTGCCGGGTTCGCCCGTGATGAGGACCGAGCGCGCGGTTTTTGCCGGTGCGGGGACGGGTTTTCGGGTGCTGCTGCTGGTGCTCCGCGCGATGCGGAAAACGGCACCGTCTGTCGAACCCTCCACGCGTTCGGCTACGACCGAAAGACTGATTCCGTCACCCACATCGAGGCGAGTGTCGAATACTCCGCGTTCCGGCACTTGCGGCAGCAACGTGCGCAAGAGGGTCGGATCGGCGGGGCGAAGGTGTTCGATGCAGGTTTCGTTGGCGAACACGAGATCGCCGCCGAGCACCGCGACCGGGACGCTGCGATGGTGCGTGGCCTGCTGGAACGCCAGGAACAGCCGCCGTTCGCAGGCGCGGGCGCTCTCCAGGACGAGCTGTTCGATGTCGCCGACGACGCGTTTCACCAGCGGCCCGAACAGCGGGTTGCCGCTGTCGCTTTCGCCGGTGATGTCGAGGACGCCTTCGATCCGTCCGGTGAGCGGATGCCGGATCGGATGGCCGTAGCAGCTGAACCGCTTCAATGCGTCGGCGTAGTGCTCCTGGCCGTGGATTTCCACCGCCTGGCGCGATTCGTGCGGCGTGCCGAGCGCGTTCGTGCCGACGCGGCCCTCGCTGAGCTGCGAACCGTGCAGCACGCCGAGCTCTTCCAGCTGGTGCTGCAGACCGCGGTCGCCGAACCAGCGGAAGACGAGGCGGCAGTCGCGGTCGGCGAGCAGAATGGAGAACCGGGTGCCGGTGAGCTGCTCGACGAGCTGGTCCAGCACCGGACGGGCGGCGGTCATCAGCCTGCTGCGCTGGTCGACCTCGCCGATCGAAATCGCGCCCCGGTCCAGCTCCGGCTCGACGCCGAACAGCCGGGACCGACGCCACGAATCGGCGATCGGCGGCCGCAGGACAGCGGAGCCCTGCGACGGTATCCCTCCGAGCGACACTGCTCCTCCCGACTACCGGACGGCGACGTAGCGGTTCGTGTGACAGTACCTTCGCGGATCGACAAGTTCCAGACGTGCGTTCTTCCGTTCCCCGGTTTGTCCTTTGTGGACGCTGGTAGGATCGGGTGAGTGGCGCGCCGTTTTCTGATGCTTTTCGTCATGGTGTTCAGCTGGGCCGAATGGGAACACTGGCGCTCCTCGCGCCGCGGAATGGGCGACCGCCCCGGAACGTCGGGCACCGGCGAGGCAGTGGTCGTGCTCGGCTACCGCAATCGCGGGTCGCGGGCCAATTTCGTGAATCGCTGGCGAGTGAGAGCGGCAGTACGTTCGCAGGCGCCGGGCCCGTCGAGGTTGGTGCTGTGCGGCGGAGCCGTCGGCGGCACGGAGACCGAAGCCGCGCTGATGGCCCGGTACGCCCGGGAGTACGGCTACCATGGCGAGCTAGTGCTCGAAACCGAGAGCCGGTCGACGTGGGAGAACGTGCTGCACGCGGTGCCGTTGATCGAGGACGCGGACCGGATCAAGATCGTCTCGAATTCCTTGCATGCGGAGAAGGCGCGGCATTACCTGCGGCGGCACCGGCCGGACCTGGCGGAGCGACTGGTTCCCGGGCGGGATTACCGGTTCGGGGAGTGGCTGGCCATGAAGCCGGTGCTGGCGGTGATGGGGAAACGAAATTTGCGGCGGCTTCGGGGGTGAACTGGGGTTCGCTCGGGATTGCGCTGGTAAACACCGGCCGGAGACGTCTTGCGGTGCGTTGGCGGCCGGGGCGTGCTTGCCACGCACTGGTGCCGCGAGCGAGCGAACCCCTGCCCTTCCCCACCGCAGCCGACCGCACCTCCCCGAAGGGCGCGCGCTCAGGTCTCGTCCGCGGCAATCGCGGCAAGAACCGCGAGTAAACCCTGCCCTTCCCCACCGCAGCCGACCGCACCTCCTCGAAGGGCGCGCGTTCAGCCCTCGTCCGCGGCAATCCCGGCAAGAACCGGCATCGCCACTCACGAACCCCCGGCCAGGTGCGCGTTGATCTTGTCCACCAACCTTTCCAGCCCGGCCCGCTCGTCCCGGTCGAGCGGGGCGAAGACCAGTTCCTCCGCCTCGGCCAGCACCGCGTCGAGGCCGGTGACCAGGTCGATTCCGGCCGGGGTCGCGTAGACGCGCTTGCGTCCGCCCTCGGTGCGGCGTTCGACCAGCCCGCGGCGTTCGAGGCCCTTCAGCAGCAGCGAGACGTTCGCGGGCGTCGTGTAACTCATCTCCGCGACATCTCGCTGAATGACCCCGGGCTGCCGCTCCAGGTAGCCGAGCACCAGGGCTTGCTCGAAGGTCAGGTCGCGCGTGCGGCTCCATTCCTCGATCCGCTTGCGCTGCGCCCAGCGAATCGACCGGAAAAGGTCTCCCGACGTCGGTCTCGGCTGGTTTTCCGGAGCAGTAGTTAAGTGCTTAACTCCAGAAGCTGGCTGGACGAGCGGCAGGAAGAGCTCGTCGACGATCGACCGGATCCGGGCAGGGCGGAGCGGGGCTAGGTTCAGCAGCAGGTCGTGCCGCATCAGCTGGAACGGCATTTCCAGCACCGCGCCGGGGAGGCGCGTCAGGTCGATCTCGCCGCGGGCGTGGGCGCGCGTGTACATGTCTCGCGAGAGCAGCCGGTCGCCGATGATCCGGTCCCGGACCTGGCCGGGGCTGGCGCCGGTGCTGGCCGACAGTCCGGAGATGGCCGCGGCGGCTGCGATGGCGAAGAATCCGGCCAGCGCTTCGCTCGCCGAGGTCAGGTACCCGAGCAGATCGCCGCGCAAGCTTCCGGTGTCGGGAACGGTGATGGGGTGGTCGTCGCGGTGCCGGCGCATCGCGGCCAGCACCAGTTCGTCTTTGTTGGCCCACCGCCGATAGAGCACGGCCTCGCTCGTGCGGGCGCGGACGGCCACCGACTCCATGGTCAGCCGCGAGTAACCGGTCTCGACCAGTTCGTCCCATCCGGCCGCGAGCAACGCGGATTCCAGCTGCTCGCCATGCCGGCGGCGCACGGTTTCAGGGGCCACTCAGCCCACGATAGAAAGGTTTGTCTTTCTTAGCAAGTTTCCCTACGCTTGCGAACAGAAGTTCTTCGGAGCCAGGGGGTTGAAAATGCCGCAAGCACACCTGTCCACGCCGGAAGTGCCGGTCCTGATCGTCGGCGCGGGCCCGACGGGGCTGACGCTGGCCTGCGAACTCGCCCGGCGCGGCGTCGCGTTCCGGCTGGTCGAAGCGTCCCCCGGCCTCCGCCCGGGCTCGCGCGCCAAGGGACTGCAGCCGCGCAGCCTCGAGGTGTTCGACGACCTCGGCGTCATCGACCGCATCCTCGCCAACGGCCGGTCGGCGATGCCGATCCTGCTCACCGACCCCGACGGCCGGACGAGCGGCGGCCCGGCCTTCGAGGAGCGGCCCGACGTTCCGTACCCCGCCTCGGTCATCACCCCGCAGTGGCGGGTCGAGGAAACCCTCGGCCTGCGGCTGGCCGAATTCGGCGGCACGGTCGAATTCGGCACCGCGCTCGAGAGGTTCGAGCAATCCGCCGACGCCGTGACGGCAGTGCTGCGCTCCGGCGACCAGACCGAAACCGTCCGCGCACAGTGGCTGGTCGGCTGCGACGGCGGCCGCGGCGTCGTGCGCAAACAAGCCGGAATCGCCTTCGAAGGCGAGACGGACGAGCGGATCCGGATGATCGTCGCAGACCTGGCCGTCGACGGCCTCGACCGCGACGCCTGGCACATGTGGCGCTGCGACGAAGGTTTCGTCAGCCTCTGCCCGCTGCCGTCCACCCACCTGTTCCAGTACCAAGCGCCCATCCTCGGCGACACCGGCCTCAACCTCGCCACCCTGCAAACGATCTTCGACCGGCGAAGCGGCCGCACCGACATCCGGCTGCAAGAACCGGAGTGGACGTCGGTCTGGCGCTCCAACACCCGGCTGGCCGACCGCTACCGCGAGGGCCGCGTCTTCCTCGCCGGCGACGCCGCGCACGTGCACTCCCCCGCGGGCGGCCAGGGCATGAACACCGGCATCCAAGACGCCCGCAACCTGGGCTGGAAGCTCGCCTCCGGAGTGCCGGAGCTGCTGGACACCTACGAGGCCGAACGCCGCCCGATCGCCGCCGGAGTGCTGCGGCTGTCGACCGCACGCCTGGCCGAAGCGGCCGAGCAGAAGCGCATCCCCATCCGCAGCGACCGGGACACGACCCAGCTCAGCGTCAACTACCGCGGCTCCACCCTGGCGCGCGACGACCGCGACGAGTCCGCCCAGCTCCGGGCAGGCGACCGCGCCCCCGACGCCCCCGGCCTCACCACCACGACCGGCAAATGCCGCCTGTTCGACCTCATCCGCGGCGGCCAGTTCACCCTGCTGAACTTCGGCCCCCGATTCGACTCCCCCGTCCGCACCTTCCACGTAGTCTCCGAGCCCGCCGCCGACGACGAGATCGCCGATTCCGCCGGCCACCTCGCCCGCGCGTACTTCCCGGCCGACCGCACCCTGGTCCTGCTACGCCCCGACGGCTATATCGGCCTGATCTCCGACGCGGGCGACCTCACCGCGGTCCCGGAGCACCTGCTCTAGCCTCTTCCCATGTCCGACCCCGACGAACTGGCCGCGACGCTGTACGGCGCGGTCAGCCTGATCGCCCGCAGGCTGCGCCAGAGCCAGGTCACGGCCGAACTGTCCCTGCCGGAACGCTCCGCCCTGTCCCGCCTGGACCGCGACGGCCCGGCCACCACCGCCGCACTGGCCCGCGCCGAGCAGATCACCCCGCAGGCGATGAGCTCGACCATCAGCGGCCTGTCCGTCCGCGGCTTCGTCACCCGCAGCGCCGACCCGGCGGACGGACGGCAGGTGATCGTCTCGCTGACTCCCGAGGGCAGCGAGGTGCTGCGGGCTCGGCGGGACGCCCGGATGCGCCAGTTCGCGGCTTCGCTCGGCTCGGAGTTTTCGCCGGAGGAGCTGGCGGTGCTGAAGGAGGCGGCCCCGTTGCTGGAGCGGCTGGGGCAGACATTCTGAACCGCTGTCCGTCCACTGTGGAACTCGGATGCGCATCCTCCGCTTCCTGGTATCCTGGCCGACGGACAGCAGACTCGATCAAGAGGATTTCTATCGTGGCAGGTGAAGACGACATCTCCGGGTGAGCCCGGGGCACGGGCCAGTACGGCACCGGCCCCTCGCTGATCCCTGCGCGGCCGCGAGCCGCGCGTGGAGGTTCCCGTGCCGGTCGGGCGACGTACGCCACTGGACCCACGGGCTGCGAGGCAACCCGAAGGCGCGAGCCGATCGGGGAAGCCCAGGCGCAAGCCGGGCAGCAGGTCGAGAACGGCCCCACCCATGTCGTCCACTACCACCACCAGCAGGGGCCCCTCCCTGCCGATCCACCGCGAGGCCGCACCATGTCCGATCTTCGTATCGTCCTGTCCGGGATCTCCTTCTCCTGGCCCGACGACACTCTCGTCTTCGACCAGCTCTCCGCCACGTTCCCGGCGGGCCGCACGGGGCTCGTCGCGCCCAACGGGGCCGGGAAGTCCACTCTCCTGAAGCTCATCGCCGGACAGCTCAAGCCGGCCGCAGGCAGTGTCACCGTCGACGGGGTGCTCGGGTATCTCCCGCAGGACCTGCCGCTCACTGCGGACCGCACGGTCGCCGAGGTGCTGGGCATTGACGCGATCCTCAAGGCCATCACGGCCGTCGAGGGCGGCGACGCGGCCGAGGAACACTTCACCGCCATCGGCGCGGACTGGGACATCGAGGACCGCACCCGGGCGCAGCTCGACCGGCTCGGGCTGGGCGATCTCGCGCTCGACCGGCTGCTCGGCACGCTCAGCGGCGGACAGGTCGTCTCGCTCGGCCTCGCCGCCCAACTGCTGCGCAGCCCGGACGTCCTGCTGCTCGACGAGCCCACCAACAACCTCGACCACACCGCCCGCCAGCAGCTCTACGACGTGCTTTCCGACTGGTCCGGCTGTCTGCTCGTGGTCAGCCACGACCGTGCGCTGCTCGACCGGATGGACCGGATCGCCGAGCTCGGCGCGGACGAAATCCGGTTCTACGGCGGTAATTTCACCGAATACGAACAAGCCGTGCAGGCCGAACGCGAGGTCGCGGAAAAGAATATCCGCAACGCCGAGCAAGAGGTCAAACGCGAGAAACGCGAAATGCAGCAAGCCAGGGAACGCGCGGACAAACGGGCCAGCAACGCGAAGCGCAATCTGTCCAGCGCCGGTCTGCCGAAGATCTTCGCGGGCACGATGAAGCGCAACGCGCAGGAATCCGCGGCGAAGGCGGACGGTACGCACGCGGCGCGGGTCAGCGCGGCGAAAGCCAAGCTCGACCAGGCTGAACGGTCGTTGCGAGAAGAGCAGAAGATCAGCCTGGAGCTGCCCAAAACGGCGGTTCCGGCTGGACGGACGTTGTTCGACGGCAAACATCTTCGCGTGCGCGGGCTGTTCGCGGGCGACGGTGCGGATCTGTCCGTCCGCGGTCCGGAAAGGATCGCGCTGACCGGACCGAACGGCGTGGGCAAGTCGACGTTGCTGCGCCTGATGCAGGGCGAGCTCACCCCGGACGCGGGCGAGATCAGCCGGGTGGACGGGCGCATCGCGTATTTGTCGCAGCGGCTCGACTTGCTGGATTCCGAACGCACGGTCGCGGAGAATCTCGCTGCCGCGGCACCGGAAATGCTGCCCGCGGACCGGATGAATCTGTTGGCGCGCTTCCTGTTCCGCGGTGCGCGGGCGCATCTGCCGGTCGGGGTGCTGTCCGGCGGGGAACGGCTGCGCGCGACGCTCGCGTGCGTCCTCTTCGCCGAGCCCGCCCCGCAGTTGCTGCTGCTCGACGAGCCGACGAACAACCTCGACCTGGTCAGCGCCGGCCAGCTGGAGAGCGCGCTCAACGCCTACCAGGGCGCGTTCGTGGTGGTCAGCCACGACGAACGGTTCCTGGCCGAGATCGGCGTCGGCCGCTGGCTGCGGCTGGACGACGGGCAGCTCCGGGAAACGGCCGGGATCACGGGATGACCGCCCTGCGCGCGCACGAGATCGTGCGGGTGCTCGGGGAACGGCGCGTGCTCGACGGAGTGTCGGTCACCGCCGCCCCCGGCCGCCGGATCGGGGTGATCGGCGAGAACGGCACCGGGAAATCGACGCTGCTGAGGGTGCTCGCGGGCGTGGACGCGCCGGATCGCGGCGAGGTCGAGCGGCCGCCGGATCTGGGCTTCCTGCACCAGGAAATGCCGTTCGATCCGGACGAGACGGTCGCGGACGTCCTCGGGCAAGCCCTCGCCGCGGCCCGCGAAGCGCTGGCCGGACTCGACCGGGTCGCGGCGCGGCTCGCCGAGGAACCCGAAGACGCCGCGCTCCTAGCCGAGTACGCCGAATTGCTCGACCTGGCACAGCAACACGAGGCATGGGACGCGGACCGGCGCGCCGAGGTCGTGCTCACCGGGCTCGGGCTCGCCGACATCGACCGACAGCGCACGCTCGGCTCGCTGTCCGGCGGTCAGCGCGGCCGGCTCGCGCTGGCGGACCTGCTGGTGCGCCGTCCGTCGGCGGTGCTGCTCGACGAACCGACCAACCACCTCGACGCCGAAGCCGCCGCGTTTCTCGAGGCCCAGCTGCGGGAACTGCCCGGCACGGTGGTGTTCGCCAGTCACGACCGGGCGTTCCTCGACGCGGTGTGCACCGACATCCTCGACCTCGACCCGGCTCCGGACGGCCCGGTGCGCCACGGCGGCACCTACACCGAGTACCTCGGCTGGAAACGCGCCGAACGCGAGCGCTGGGAACGGCAGTACCTCGAGGAGCAGGAAGAACTGGAGGAACTGCGCGACGCGCTCGGGGTCACCGCGCATCGGGTCGCGCCGGGCCGGCTCGCGCCGGACAACGAGAAAATGGGCCTCGGCCGCCGGTCCGGCCGGGTGCAGAACCAGATCTCGCGCCGGGTCCGGGCCACCACGCGAAGACTGGACGAGCGGGAACGCGCCCAGCTTCCCGCCCCACCGCCGCCGCTCCGGTTCCGCCCGCGCGCGCTGGCGGTCGAGAATCCGCAAGAAACCCTTGCCACACTGGACAATGTGCACCTGCCGGAGAGGCTTTCCGTATCCCGCCTGGAGATCCGGCCGGACACCCGGCTGCTGGTCACCGGCCCGAACGGCGCGGGAAAGTCAACGCTGCTTCTGCTCCTCGCCGGAGAACTCGACGCACAAGGCGTCACCCGCGAACCTGGCACGACCACCGGAATCCTCAGCCAGGACACCACTTTCGTCCGACCACAACGGACCGCCCGCGCCACGTACCTCGCGAAGCTAGGTCCCGAACGCGTCGCGGAAGTCCCGCTGAACTCGTTGGGACTGCTGACCCATCGCGAAGCTTCCCGCCCGGTCGGCGAACTGTCCGTCGGGCAGCGCCGCCGCCTCGCGCTCGCGCTGCTCATCGCCGACCCGCCGCACCTGCTGCTGCTCGACGAGCCGACCAACCACCTGTCCCCCACCCTGTGCGACGAACTGGAGGACGCCCTCGGCACCAGCCCGGGCGCGATCGTCGCCGCCACGCACGACCGGCGGCTGCGCGAAAACTGGACCAGGCACATCCTCCGCATCGGACCCGACCACCGCGCCGCGCCGTTAGAGTGATCCGCGCCGGAAGGCCCGGGCACCGACCACCCCGCGGAACATCCGCCCGCGAAGGGAACGACCGATGATGCACGAAGCCCTGCGCCGCCACGTCGAGTCCGGGTTCATCCCCGGCGCGGTAGCCCTCGTCGCGCGCGGCGACGACGTGCAGGTCACCGCACTGGGACATCTCGACGTCGAGCGCACCGCGCCGATGGCCCGCGACTCCATCTTCCGGTTCGCCTCCATCACCAAGCCGATCACCGCGGCAGCCGTGCTGATGCTGGTCGAGGACGGCCGGTTCGGCCTGGACACCCCGATCGCCGAATGGCTGCCCGAACTGGCCGCCCCGATGGTCGTCCGGACGCCGCGAAGCCCGGTCGACGACGTCGTGCCCGCCAGACGGCAGATCACCGTCCGCGACCTGCTGACCTTCCGCGCCGGTTACGGCTTCCCGTCGGACTTCTCGCTCCCGCAGGTCCAGGAGCTGCGCACGGTGCAGACCGACGGCCGCGAGGTCCGGCTGCGCCCGGAACCCGACGAGTGGCTCGCCCGGCTGGCCCGCATCCCGCTGCTGCACCAGCCCGGCGAGGCCTGGCTGTACGACACCTGCGCCGACCTGCAAGGCATCCTGATCGCCCGCGCGTCCGGCCAGTCGCTGCCGGACTTCCTCGCCGAGCGGGTGTTCGAGCCGCTCGGCATGGCCGACACCGCGTTCGAGGTCCCTGCCGCCAAACGGCACCGGTTCGCCAGCTATTACCGCTCGGGAGAGAACGGCCTCGAACTGGCCGACGCGCCGGACGGCCAGTGGCGCGAGGTGCCGCCGTTCCCGGCCGGCTCCGGCGGACTCGCCGGGACCGCGGACGATTGGCACCGCTTTGCCCGGATGCTCCTTTCCGGGGGAAACGGCCTGCTGTCGAAGGAATCCGTCCGGCAGATGACGGCCAACCAGCTGACCGCGGAACAGATCGCGGCCAACCCGCTCTTCCTCGAAGGACAGGGCTGGGGCTTCGGCGGCGCGGTCGACGTCGCGCCGACGCGGCCGTGGCAGGTCCCGGGCCGCTACGGCTGGGTCGGCGGCACCGGAACCAGCGCTTACCTGACGCCGTCGACGAGTTCGGTGGCGATCCTGCTCACCCAGCGCGGGGTGGACGGACCCGGTGGCATACCGCACATGCAGGACTTTTGGCTGGCAAATAGCCTCTGACCTGCATAACAGCCCCTAAATTGACGGCTCTGTGCAGCGCAGGCCGTCAGGCTGCCAGCGGAGGTTCTTCCGCGTCAGGACGACGGTCGAACAGGTCGTTCACGGCTGCTCGTGCCCGGTCGTGGCTCGACGCCATCAAGTGCGTGTAGGTCTTGAGCGTGCCCCTTCGTCGTGGTGGCCGAGGCAGGCCGCTAACTCCTTGATGCTCGCTCCCCGGGCCAACATCGCCGAAGCGATCAGATGCCAGAGCGCGTGCATACCGTCCTGGCGTTCCTCGTAGGTCAAGCCAACTCCAGCTATCCGCCTGCTTCAACAGGCCGAGAGCTACGTACCGGGCACTATCGCACCTGCCACACGGGCGTGGTCGCGGGCCGAGAGGCCGAAGAGTTAAGCCGCCTGGGAAATGAAACGGAGGCCATGCGCACACTCGAACGTGCATTTACGGCTTTTGATTTCGCACACCCATGCACAGAGCGGCTTTGAACAACGGTCTCGACTTACCTATGACTCTAGCATCGCGACGCTCCAGCTATCTAGCCTCGACGGACCCGACTGCGCTGCGCATTCGCGCGAATGATTACGACAGGGCGCAAGCGCCGGTGGATGGCACGATTGATTCCACCATCCGCACTGAAAGCAGTTTGTCGCTGCAGAGGCCGCTCGCCCTCTCGTCGAAGCCGACGGCAGCGAAGGTGATCAGCTCGGGAAATTCGATCCGCGATAAGGTCCGATCCGGCTTACATTGATAGCCAACTACTCCGGCCGAGTTTCGAAAGTCAGCCCTGCAAGGTATTCCGCACTGCCCGCCTCAATCGGTTTCGCTACAATGTCGGGAACATCGTAGTGATGGCTCTCTTTAATAGCTACGCGACACTGTGCCCTTCTTCGGTTCAACGGTTCCTTTCGAACTTAGCCGCAGAATTCGGCGTGACCGGCTTGGAGCAACCGGGTTCGCGCCAGGAGACGTGCCGGTGCGGTCAGCCGAGGGCGTTGAGGGTGAGGTTGAGCGCGTCCACCAGGTTCCGGTGACTGCCGGGGCACATGGTCGCTTCTTCGCTGCCGTTGTTGCCGGTGCTGGTGAAGGCGAGGATGCGGCCGTTTCGAGTGAGGTCGTAAACGGTGAGCGGGGTACTGCGGATACGGTTGGCGCCCCGCTGAATGGCGGCGTAAAGCTTGTGCACGCCTGCGCGTTCGGCCCGGGTCAGGTGGCGGATCTGGTCGGCTTGACCAGAGTCTTCCGAAAGCGGGTCAGCGTTGCTGCCGTCGAGGTAGGACATCGGCACCCGCAGTCGACTGATCCTGGCCGGCGCGTAGTCGGGCAGGGTGCCGACCAGGCTCGTCGCCAGTTCGCGCACCGGGATCGGGTCGAGCTGGATGGAGCGATGGTCAGTAATCAGCCGGACGGCGCTATCGCCTGAGGAAGCGACGAAAACCGCGCCGTTGTCGTCGGGACGGTGGACGAACGCGGTCCAGGCGTACAACTCCTTCTCTGGTGCGGCGAGCAGTTCCAGCGTGGCCCGGAACGACGGAGTCAGCCGTCCGTCCGGTGTGGCCAGCCGTAATGCCTCGAACCGGGATAGCGTGCGCTGCTCCAGCTCGCGGGCGAAGTCCGCGGGCGTGTAGGTGGTGTCCGGATCGATCACGGCGGGGAGCGTGCCCCCGCTGAGGTGGCTCCAGGCAACGAAGAACGCCGACCGCGGGATGCGCACCGGCTTGTCGAGGATCGTCATCGGCGTGTTTCAGCCGCCGATGGTCGGAGGAGTCGGCGGGAGTCCGGTGCGGAAGTCACGCAACCGGCCGCCCTCGTCGTCGGTGATGTCGAACGCGGAATCGTCCTCCAGCCCGTACTTGCGCTGGTGCTCCTTGTCCTCTTCGCCCTTGCCCTTGCCGCCCCCGGCACCCATGCCGCCCATTCCGGCCGATCCTTTGGCCCCGGCCGCGCCCCGCATCCCGGCACCAGCCGCGGACGACGTTCGCCCCGCCGCGCCCTCGGCCGCACCACCGGCGCCTGATCCGGAGCCCAGCCGACCCGCGGCGCTGCCCCCGCGACCACCGGCGCCGCCGGTCTCGGACGCGCCGCCGCTCCCGGAGAATCCGCCGGTCGGACCGAATCCGCCAGCCAGCCCCGGCGTCCACGAGTTCCCGCCGCCGGTGCCGCCGCCCGGGATCGAGGGCGAGGGAACCCAGCCCGATCCCGGACCGGCGGTCCGGGCGGGGTCCGGAGGCGTCCACCCCGCGGCCGTCGTGCCGTCGCCCGGCCCAGCCCCCACCGAGTGGCTCGGCGGCTGGTAGGTCGGCAGGTGGCTGCCCGAACCTGACGGAGGAGGGGTGCTGCCGGGGTAGCTCGGGGTGAAGGTGCTCGACGGCCCGCCGGTCTCCGAAGGCCCGCCCGTGTCCGACGGCCCGCCCGTGCGCGACGGCCCGAAACCTGAGCGGGAGCGGCCGCCGGGTCCGTGCCCGTCGTCCGGACCGCCCGTCTTGTGTTTGTCGGGCTCGGATACGGTCACGTCGCCGTCGAACCCGCTCAGCTGGCCGTAGTCGCTCTTGAGCCCTTGCCCGCTGGTCTGGGCGTGCTGGGTGTAGCCGTGGTACTTGTCGAGGTTGTCCTGAGCCGTCTTGTTGTACTGGTTGATCTGGTCTTCGGTGTCGGTGTTCCACCAGGTCGCCTCGTCCCAGAGGTTCTTGTGCGGCGGAGCACCCGGCATCGGCTGCAAACTCTGCTTCATGGAGTCGAACCCGTGCGCGAGATCGGTCAGGTTCTGCCCATTGCCGGTGTAGGTCTGCGCGGCGGCCGTGGTGGCGTCGGCGAACGGGTTGATCCGCGCCTGCGCGGCGTCCGCACCGCCCCCGGTCCACGCAGACTCCAGGCCCGCGCTCAACTGCTGCACCCAGGCACCGGCCTGGTCATGCTTGCCCGCCAGGCCCGTGGCCTGCTGCGCGCCCTGATGCCAGCTCTGGGCGCCCTGGCTGGCCAGGATCTTCGCCACCAGCTCCGGCGCCGGAACGGCTTGGTCACCAAGGTTCCCGTGGTAGAGATCGCCGAACCAATGGCCCACGTCGCTGGCCCGATCCCCGACCCAGTCCGCGGCGTCTTCGATCGCCCCGCCCACGGCTTTCGCCGCGTCACCAAGCATCTCGAAAAACCCCATCACGCACCCGCCTTGCGCTTCAGGTTCGAGACCACCATGTCCGCCACGCGCGCCGACAACTCACACGGATCAGCCCCGCTGGCCCTCTTGGCATCGCTGGGAGTCAGTGAAGCATCGACCGTCAACTCGTCCGAGATGCCCACACTCACCTGGCAGAAGCCAGTTTGAGTGCCCGAGCTGAACGTCGAATTCGCGACAGCCGGAAACCCTTGAATGGGCGACAGCTCCCGCCAGACCTTGGCCTGTGGTTTCGTGTTCTGGTACAGGCCGCTGAGCCCGTCGTGCGGCTGCGTCACGTAGAAAACCGACAGCCCTGCACCCGAGTCGAGGTTGTTCCATTTGCACTCGGGACCAATTCCGCCAAGGGTGTCCGGTTTGCCTTGCGGCACCGTGCCGAAGATCTGGCTGAGCTGGTCAGAGGTCAGCGCCTCCTGGCAGGGCTGCCCGGACAGCACCGACGCGGGCAGCGGATGCTCGACCTTCGGCGCACCGCTGTGCGGCAACGCCACATCAGCCGCGGACGAGGACGTCGACGCGGTAGTCGCCGGAGCAGCCGCCGGACCACCAGAGCATCCGGCAGCAACCGACACAACCGCAGCCGCGCCCAGTACAGACATGAGCGTTCGGCCAGTCCTCACGCGAACCCCCCTTCCTGCTTACCTGCGTTCTTGACGTCGGTCGCTGCCTGCTCATCCGACGACTCGGTGATCCCGAGCGCCTTCTCCAGCCGCTTCACCAGCTCGTCGGCATAGGCGAACTCCTGGTCGACCTGGTCCCTGCCCGTGACGAACGCGCCCTTCGGTTCGCCCTCGTTGACCAGGAGTTTGGTGTAGCCGTTGCTGGTCGGCTCGTCCGCCGGAGACGTCAGCCGGATCAGCTCATTCGCCTCAGGGCGCATGTCGCGGAAGTGTTCTCGGACGGTCTTGGCCAGCGTGAGCATCGCCGCTGCGTCGTCGCGGCTCATCGTGAATCCCTGGCCGCTGGGCGCACCGCCCATCGCGGCACCGGCCGCGTCCCCAGCGCTGAACGCATCGCCGATGTTGAAGTACAGCCCGTCGAGCCACCCCGGTTGCTGTCCAGGTTGCGACACTGCGCCCACCCCTCGTATGACCTGCGCCCGCCCAAGGACAGTTCTCCGATCCATGGGCAACTTGCCTAGAATCACCGTAGTGGACCCGTCACGCAGGGGTGACCGGTTCACCGAAAAAGGGCGTGCGTCACTCTGGAGACGGGTCCCTAAGCAGCAACTCGGCGTGACGGCGCGTCATGGCCTCGTACTCGACCCACGCACGGGAATTGGCCGGACCACCAGCCGCCAGCATCTCGTCATGCGCGAGTCCCTGCGCGGCCAGCACGTCAGCCGCCTGGCCCATCGTCTGCCGGAGCCACACCGCCTTCTCTCGCATATCGGCCGGATACGGCGCGCCGCACTCGATTTCCGCGCCGTCGCCGGTATCGCTCGGGCGGCCCATTTCTCCACGCTAACGCCTGCCGAAACGGCGGGGCGCGCAGAACGTCGACCATCACCGGACAGAACAGCCAGCGCCGCAGCCCGCAGACGACGGCGCGATCAAACTCAGCACGCCCGACCAGGAAACCGTCACCGTCCGAACCCACGACGAAGAACGGACCCCGCTGCGTTGTCCTCGGCGCTGGACGAAGCCCTCGCGCGTGCGTCCGCGACCGTCGTTGTCGATCTCACCAAGGTCAGCTACTTCAGCATGGAATCCGCCTGGGCCCTGCTCAGCAAAGCCGCCGCAGCCACCAAGTCCGGACTGGTGCTGCCCCCGCGGTCGCCACCAAACTGACCACGCTGGGTCTGAGCGACGCGCTCAAGGACGGCCTGCATCCGCGTTACCGGCACGGCTGACAGGCCACGATCCGCGACGCTTCGCCCTGTTGTTGCAGGGTCAAGCGCCCGAACTGGGAACCGGCCTCGGCGTGTGGGGTGTCGTCGGTCAGCGCGTCGAACGTCAGACGGCACGCGTCCACCAAACGAAGCACGCCGAGGAAACCGCGTCCGGCGTCGGATAGGCGATTTTCTCAACCAAGAAGTTCACCATGCTGCCCGGCGCGCGGGGCAGAATCCGCGCCACCAAGGTCTGATGCTGCTGGTCCAAGACGGCTTGTTCCTGCCGTTTCTCCTCAGCCACCGAGACCCCCAACATGACCGCCCCGCCCGCGACCGTCGCCGCGCGAGCCCCAGCGCGACCAGGGTTTGCTCGCGCCGTTCCCGCAGCCTCAACACCGCCGCAGCCGCCAAGGCCAGCGCCGATACTGCCCACAGCACCGGCCACCGCAACCCCCGCGAAACCCGCGCTCACCGCTTCTCACGAGCCGCTGAGCGCTCCCCGTGCGCCGCAGATCGAAAACCGTTCCTCCGCCCATACCGACCACACGGCGCCGAATGGCCCATTGGATCAACCGGACAACCCACCTACGGAAGCGGCGGAATGACGAACGGCGACCAGCCGCGAGTAGGCCGCACTGTCGCTCCGCAAAGGGAAGAAGTCCTCATCTTGAGCCCTCGCAGTGACCGGGCGACCCGCAACTCCCACGCCGTCACAGGTACGGATCAGCCCGGACCCGACCAGACCTAACCGGACTAAAACCGCAGGTCAGACAGCCAATTCTGCAGCAACGCCCTGGCCAGCGCCTTGAAGTGCCAAAAGCAGGACTTTTGGCAGGAGGCCGCCGCGCCGGAGTGATCCGCGGCGGGGCGGGCACGGTACTGTGGCCCGCGGGCACGAGGCAACGCGACGAGGGGTCAGACGTGGGCATCTTCGACAAGATCCGCGGCGAGTTCATCGACATCATCGAGTGGACCGACGACAGCCGGGACACCATCGTGTGGCGCTTCCCGCGCTACGACAACGAGATCAAGATGGGCGCCAAGCTCACCGTGCGCGAATCGCAGGCCGCGGTGTTCGTCAACGAGGGCCAGGTCGCCGACGCCTATCCGCCGGGCATGTACACGCTGCAGACGCAGAACATGCCGATCATGTCCACCCTCAAGGGCTGGAAGTACGGCTTCAACTCGCCGTTCAAGGCCGAGGTGTACTTCGTCAACACCCGGCAGTTCACCGACCTCAAATGGGGCACGCAGAACCCGGTCATCCTGCGCGACGCGGAGTTCGGCATGGTCCGGCTGCGCGCGTTCGGCGGCTACGCGGTCCGCGTGGTCGAGCCGGTCGCGCTGCTGAAGGAACTGGCGGGCACCGACCCGCAGTTCCGCACCGAAGAGGTGTCGGACTACCTGCGCAGCATGGTCATCAGCAAGCTCGGGCCCGCGATCGCCGCGGCACAGGTGCCGATGCTCGACCTGGTCACCCAGCAGGACCAGATCGCGGGCAAGATCGCGAACGCGCTGAACCTCGAACTGCGCGAGGTCGGCATCGAGATCTCGAAGTTCATGATCGAGAACATCTCGGTCCCGCCCGAGGTCGAGGCCGCGATGGACAAGCGGACCCAGATGGGCGTGGTCGGCGACCTCGACCAGTACACGAAGTTCCAGTCCGCGAACGCGATCGAGGCGGCGGCGAACAACCAGGGCGGCGCGGGCGAGGGGCTGGGCATCGGCCTCGGCATGGCGCTCGGCCAGCGCGCGGCCGGACCGCAGCAGCAGCCCGCCCCGCAGCAGTACCAGCAACAGGCTCCCCAGCAGTACCAGCAGGCCCCGCAGCAGCCGCAGTACCAGCAGCAGGCCCCGCCGCAGATGCCGCCGCCGCTGCCGCAGAGCGAGCAGTGGTTCGTCGGCGCGAACGGCCAGCAGCTCGGCCCGTTCGACCGCGCGGGCCTCGGCGAGCAGATCTCCTCGGGCACGCTCGCCCGGGACACCCTGGTGTGGAAGGCAGGCATGGCGCAGTGGACCCCGGCCGCGCAGGTGCCGGAGGTGTCGGCGCTGTTCGGCGCGGCCCCGCCGCCGCTGCCGCCGTCCTGAGCCGCGCCGACCATCTGGGGGACCCATGACTGACCCGCGCTTCCAGCAGGAAGGCGTGGCCAACACGACCTATCCGTGCGGCGGTTGCGGCGCGCGGCTGGAGTTCGCTCCGGGCACGACCGCGATGCAGTGCCCGTACTGCGGGTTCCGGCAGGAGATCGCCGCCGGGGAGCGGCAGATCCGCGAGATCCCGTTCGCCGAGCTGGCGAACCTCGCGCGCAAGCCGGTGGGGTCGATCGGCAAGTACGTCTTCGTGTGTCAGCGGTGCGCGGCGCGGACGGAAACCAACGAGACCGCCAGCATGTGCCAGTTCTGCGGCGCGCCGCTGGTGATCGACCCGGGCGCGTCCGGCCAGCTGGTGCCCGAAGGCGTGCTGCCGTTCGCGTTCGACCGGCCCGCGGTGAGCACGCATCTGAAGAAGTGGACGTCTTCGCGCTGGTTCGCGCCGACCGCGCTGAAGAAGGTCACCACGGCGGAGTCCACGAAGAGCACGTACATCCCGCATTGGACGTATGACTCGCAGACCGTGTCGGTCTACACCGGCGCGCGCGGCGAGTACTACTACGTCACCGAGACCTACTACGACAACGGCGAGCGCAAGACGCGCCAGGTGCGGCATACCCGCTGGTACCCGGCGCGCGGGCAGGTCGCGCGGAACTTCGACGACGTCCTGGTGCCGGCGAGCACCCAGCTGCCGCTGCCGGAGCTGGACAAGCTCGCGCCGTGGCCGCTGCTCGATTCCGCGCCGTACCAGCCGCAGTTCCTCTCCGGGCACTTCGCGCTGCGGTACGACGTCGAACCGGAGAACGGCTTCGAAGAGGCGAAGAACCGAATGGCCCCGGTCATCGCCGACGACTGCAAGTACGACATCGGCGGCGACACGCAGCGGCTGAACTCGGTCGACACGCAGCACAACAACGTCACCTTCAAGCTGATGCTGCTGCCGGTATGGGTCGCGACCTATGTGTACGCCGGGAAGAACTGGCAGATCCTCGTCAACGGCCGCACCGGCGAGATCCACGGCCAGCGTCCGTGGAGCAAGGTCAAGATCGCCATCGCGGCGGTGCTCGCGCTGATCGTGATCGCGGTGATCGTCTACTTGATCGCGACGAAGGGCCACAGCACCGGCACCACGCACCATTCCGTTACGCACCACTGAGTTCTCGAAGGAAGTGATGTGCCGTGCTGATGGGCATGGTTCTCGGCGACCGCCGCTCCCGCGTTTCGCGGGAGCACGCGGGTTCGCCGCTGTCTTGACCGGCGGGAATCCTCGCCTGCTCTCTGCGAAGCGTCGACGGCTGACTGGCCCTTCGACCCTTCCCGGGAGCATTCATGTCCACCGTCACGTGGACCGAAAACGAAACCACCCGCACCGCCCGCTGGCATTCCGGAAACGGAACTCCGCCGCCGGGCCGCATTGTCGTCGTCGATGACCGGCTGACCGCTGCCGCCGCACTGCGTTTCGCGCGCGCTGGCACGGGAATGCTGTGGCGCGGCGATTTCGCCAACGCACGACAGCTCGTGCGCGCCATGGACCGGCGGCTCCCGCAGCGCGCGGGATCTTTCGCCGAGGTGCGCTCCGCTCGGGCAGAACGCGCAGCGCTGCTCGGAAAAGTCCTGGTCTCCGTGGAAGCCGACCATTCGCTTCGGCTTCGCCGGGCCCCCGACATCCGAGCCGCCTGCGAGCACGCGTTCGGCGGTTTACCCGGCACGCTGCTTTCGTTGCGTGAGCTGCTCGGCGCCCTGAGCGCTTATCAATGGCACCAGAAAGGCATCTATATCAACGCATTAGGCGCGCGGTTGTATCCGTCGTACAGCGTGTTCGCGCCGACACGGAGCGAATACCTCGACCTCGTCGCACAGGAACCGTTGCCGGGCAAGGAGTCTCCGGTCGTCTTCGATCTCGGCACCGGTACCGGCGTGCTCGCCGCCATCCTGGCCCGGCGGGGCGCCGCCGAAGTGGTCGCGACCGACCTCAACCCGCGCGCCGTGCGCTGTGCGCGGGACTACCTGAGCCGGCTCGGCCTGTCCGATCGGGTCCAGGTCCTCGAAACCGACCTGTGGCCCTCCGACCGGCGCGCTGACCTGGTCGTCTGCAATCCGCCCTGGCTGCCCGGAAACCCGGCCTCGGCGCTGGAACTCGGGATCTACGACGCCTCGTCCGCCATGCTGCACCGGTTTCTCGACGGCCTGCCCGAGCATCTGACGCCGCGCGGCGAAGGCTGGCTGATCCTGTCGGACCTCGCCGAACACCTCGGTCTGCGGACCCGTGCCGAACTGCTCGACCGGATCTCCGCCGCTGGCCTCAAGGTCGTGGGACGCCGCGAAACCACGCCACGGCACCGACGCGCCACGGACAGTGCCGATCCGCTGCACGCGGCACGTTCCCGGGAAGGCACGATCCTGTGGCGGCTGACCATGTCCAGAGCGTGACCCGGCGTTTCCACGCTGGACTACACCAATCGAATATCCTCGCCGAAGACACGGGGAGGGACGATGCCCGTACCGGGTTTTGCCGTACCGAGGCGGGAATTCGTGCGGACGCTGCTGCACCGCGGCAGCCCGCCGGAGCGGCCGGACGCAGGCGGGGACCTCGCCGAGGTCGGCGACGCGACGCTGGCGCGCGCCGCGCGGTACTGGGTCGTCGTCCCGGTCGCCTACCGGATCGCCGCGTTCGTGAAGGTGTTCATCGGTTTCGCCGCGGCCAACGGCAGCACCGGGTTGTTCCCGGTGCTGCCCGCGGCCGCGCTGGGCGTCGCCGCGAACGCCGGGTTCCTGTGGTGGCTGCTGCGCTCCGGCGGCCTGCCCGCGCGGCGCACGCGGCGGGTGCTCACCGTCGACCTCGCTGCGGGGCTGGCGCTGAACCTGCTGATCGCGGTGCTGGCCCCGGACGCGGTGCAGCCGTTCGCGATCGACGTCACTTGGACGTGGCTGGTCGGCTCGGTCGCGATGTGGGCCGGGACGTCCGGGCTGCCCGCGGCCGTGCTGCTGCTCGCCGCGGCGGTGCCGGTGCGCGTCCTGCTGACCGTGGCGGGCGGGCTGCGGCTGGACGATCCGCTCGCGCTCAGCCGGTCGATCGGCTGCCTGGTCGCGCTGGCGGTGTCGATCGTGGTGGCGTGCGGGATCCTGGTGCTGCTGGGCGTCGGCACCCGGTTCGCCCTGGACATCGGCTTGCGCCGCGGTCAGGAGGCCGAACGCAGGCGCACCCAGCGGCTGCTGCACGACAGCGTGCTGCAGACCCTGGAAGCGCTCGCCATCGCCCCGTCCGACGACGCCGACCACGCCGCCGAACGGCTGGCCCAGCTGCGCTCGGTCGCGCACGCCGAGGCGGCCGAACTGCGCCGGAGCATCACCGAGCCCATTGAACCGCGCAAGGGGCGCAGCTTCGTGGTCGAACTGGCCGACGTCGCCGCCGAAATGGCCCGCGAAGGCCTGCGGACCCAGCTCGTAGCCGCCGACTTCGCCGACGACGACCGCCTTTCCGCTGACCGGCGCACCGCGATGTGCGAAGCGGTGCGGGAGGCCCTGCGCAACACCGTAAAACACGCCGGGACGAGCCGCGTCGTACTCCGGGTGGAGGAACGCGACGGCGGGACCGCGGTGGTCGCGCGGGACCAAGGCCGCGGCTTCGACGTGCGCGAACGGGGTCCGGGGTTCGGCATCCAGCAGTCGATCGAAGCCCGGCTGGCGGAGGTCGGAGGCACCGGACGAGTGGAATCGACGCCCGGCAACGGCACCCGGGTCACGCTGTGGGTGCCGCACTGACGCGGCGGATTCCACCCCGCTTCCGGGGAAGCGTTGCGCTTTCCGGAGCTTCCTGCTCCATTTGCTGAATATTCAATTCAGCTCGCCCGCTTGGTGTCACCAATTGCGGACAAACACCCTCCCGCGCATGCACCCCGTTCGTAGGTTCACATTCCCGCTCCGCGACGCCGATAATGGAGGGTCGAGCACCTTCGGGCCAAGCAGCGGGAGCGCCTGCATGGACACGCCGGACGAGGCACGCACGAATCGGATCGAGCGGAATCGCCGGATGCTGGAATCCTGGCGGGCCGGCGCGTCGATCACCGAGATCGCCAGGGAACACGGCCTGTCCCTGAGCTGGACCGGACGGCTGCTGCGGCAGGAAGGCGCGGTGCTGCCGGAAATCCGCCAGGGCGTGCGCCGCGAACTCGACGTGCCGAGGATAGTCCGGGAATACGAAGCCGGCTCGACCATCCAGAGCATCGCGGACGCGCATCAGGCGTCCTATGGCACGATCCGTCGCTTGCTGCTGCGGGAAAAGGTGACGATCCGCCCGCATGGCGGCCAGAACGCTCTCGATCGGCGCAAGCCCGATACCCCCCGTCACTGATCCTTCCCCCGGGGGTGGGTGATTCCTGACGCTTTTCATTTCATTCGCCATCCGGAGCGGGTAAGGAGGAATAATGGGGGGTGTGGAATGACTGAAGCGCGGCCAGGGGCGGTGACGTCCGACAGACCGGTGCGGGCGCCGGTCCAGCTCCCGCCCGCGCCGTCCGTACTGCTCGGCCGCAACGCGGAACTGGACCGGCTGGACGAAATCCGGCTCCGCTCCGACCCCGCCCCGTCCGTCGTCGTGCTCACCGGGGTCGGCGGGATCGGCAAAACGGCCCTCGCCCTGCACTGGCTGCACACCCACCGCACCCAGTTCCCCGACGGCATCCTCTGCGCGCGGTTTTCCGCCGAGGGCTCCGAAACCGCGGAATCCGCGAGCGGCGTACTGCACGGTTTCCTTGCCGCACTGGGCATTCCCGCCGACGACATCCCGGCCTCGCTCGCTCAGCGGGCCGCCGAATTCCGTGCGGTGACCGCGGATCGCCGGTTCGCCGTGCTGCTCGACGACGTCGTGCACAGCGCCGACGCCCGCGCCGTGCTGCCGTCCAGCGCGCACGCGTTCGTGCTCGTCACCAGCCGGTCGCAGCTGACCAGCCTCGCGTTGGACGGCGCGGAAATCCTTCCGCTGAGCCCGCTTCCGGACAGACCGGCCCGCGAGGTGCTCGTCCGCCGGGCCGGGCAACGGCAGATCAGCCAGGAGGACGCGGAAAACCTGCTGACCGCGTGCGCCGGTCTCCCGCTGGCCCTCACCATCACCGGAGCGAGGCTGCGCGTCCGGCCAAGACGCAACCCGCACCAGGAAGCCCGCCGCGGACGTGCTCGACGCCTAGGCGGTTCTACTGATCTGGCAACGGTTTTCGACGCCTCGTACGCCGCGCTCGACGACTCGGCGGCCCGGCTCTACCGAACCTGCGGCATCCTGCCCGGCCCGCATCACGCCGTCGACGCGCTCGCCGACACGCTGCAGAGCTCGCCCGCCCATCTGGACGACGCCGTCGACGAGCTGATCGAAGCCAACCTCCTCCACGAGTTGGAGGACGAAACCGTGGCACAGCACGACGTCGTCCGCCACGACGCCCGCGTACGCGCCGAACGCCAGGACGCCGAGGCCGACCGGCACTACCTCGTCCGCCGCTACATCCGCTGGTACCGCGACCAAACCGTCACCGCGAGCGCGCTCATCCACCCGTTCCGCCCGACCTTCGCGGCCGAAACCGTTGCGGCGACGGCATCTTTCGCCGACCGCGACCAGGCGGTGACCTGGTGGCGCCGCGACCGGCCGGTCATCAACGCCGTCGCGAAAGCCGCCACGGCACACGGGTGGGACGAGGAACTGTGGCAACTCGCCGAAGCGTCGTGGGGATTCTTCCTGCACTACCGGGATTACGAACCGTTTTTGGACCTGTGCACGGCGGGGATCGAGGCGGCTCGGCGATGCGGGCAGCCGCTGGTGGAAGCCCGGATGCACAGCCAGGCCGGTTTTGTCTGCGACCAGCTCGGCCACTACGACGAAGCCGCCGCGCACAATGCCGTGACTCTCGAGATCGGCGAACGAGAGCAGCACGGCCCGACCCAGGCCTCCGCGCTGGCGCGGCTCGCCAGGAACGCGCGAAGACAGCAAGATTGGGAAGGCGCGCTTGAACTGTACGAGCGCAGCGCCCGAAAGCACGCCGAGGTCGGTCTTCCCCGCGGCGTCGGCCAGGCCCGCTATCGGCGTGGCGAAGTCCTGATCAAGCTGGGGCGCGACGAGGAAGCACTGCGCGAGCTGACCGAAGCCACCGCCATCCTTGCCGAAGAAGGCGACGACATCCAGCACGCGCGCGCGGTCATCCCGCTCGCCGCGGTCCACGCCCGGCGGGGCGACTACCGCCGGGCGCGCACCGAACTCCTGAAGGCACTCGAAGGCGTCACACGCCTCCAGTCACCGCATTTCCAGGCCGAGGTCCTCACCGCGCTCGCCGACCTCGAACGCGGTCACGGCGACGAGGCAAGCGCCCAGCGCCATCTCGACGAGGCCCGCCGCCTCAGCGGAGATTCCGCCGAGCCGCCGCGCTGACCACGCCACGCCGCCCGGCCAGCACACCGCCGCCGCGATCGCTCCCGGCCACTCCGCCCGTAGTTCGTCAGCCTCGCTTCTCGTCGCGGCCCGAGTACTGCACTGGACCACGACGTCCGCCTCGGCCGAGCACCGCGGCCCGGCGCGATCGACGTCGGCGACCAGCACCGGCAGCGCGCGACGCCCCGGCAACGCGAGCCGCACGCGCGCGACGCCGGCGGTCACGCGTCCCACCCGGGCAGCGGCTGGGGCATCGCGGGCAACGGCGGATACGCCAGCGTGGCCGGTTCGGACAACTCCAGCAGGCGGTACATCGCCGACCGCAAGATCCCCGCCGAACAGTCGAGCCTCGTGCTCGCGACCGGAAGCACCTCTGCGGCCAGCCGCGGAGCCACCGCGATCGCGGCTTCTTCCTGGGCTTCGAGCGGCGCGTCCAGGTCCAGCGGTTTCGCGTGCGCCCGCACAACGTCCGCAACGCTCCCGGCCTGCGGCCGCCCGTCCGGCAGCGACGCGAGTGTCACGGGCTTGCCGATGGCCGCCGCGTAACCCGTGGTCGAGCCGTGGTCGCCGATCACCCAGTCAGCCGCAATCATCGTCGCCTGCCATCCCTGCTCGGGCGGGATCACCCGCAGTCCGCGGCATCCGGCGAGCCAGGCCGCGACCTGACGCCGCCCGTGCACCGCCCAGACGTTTGGATGCAAAACCGCCGCCACCGCGTAACGGTCGTCCGGCAGCGCGTTCGCGATCGCTTCGTACATCTTCGGGACGCGGCCGAACGCCGAGTCAGTGAACCAGGTCGAACTCAGCACCACCAGCCGCCGCGAGCCGACGCCCAGTGCACGCCGGTATCGCTCCCGGTGCCCGCTCGCCGCCCGCATCCCGTCCAGGCAGATATCCCCGGCCACGACGGCCGCGGGCACCGCCTCCGGACACCGCTCGCGCAGTACTTCCACCTCTGCTTCAGTACCGAGGCCGAGCACCGCCGGAAGCACTCGCCCGCGAAACGTGAGCAACTCCCGGTCCAGCTCGGTCGTTTCGAACGTCGCACCGCCTGCCTTCCGGCTGAACCGACGGCCGGGGACCTGCCCGACACCGTGTCCGATCAGCATCAGCGGTCCGCGCACCTGGTCGAGATTCCGGTGACTGGCCCCCAGCACCAGATCGAACCGGTGCGCCACCGCCTGCTCCCACGGCAGCAGGAGCCCGTGCTGCGCCCGCACGTACTCCTCGACCCCGGCCCATCGGTCGGTGCTGTGCGGCACGGTGAACATCACCTGCACCCGCAAGTCCCGTTCGAGCAGCGAGAGCAGTTCGACCAGCCGCGTCCCCGCCGTCACGGTCGGAACGACCGCCAGCACGGTCCGGCACCCCGGCCGAGTCACCCGCGACGCGGCGTCGAGACCGATCGGACCGCGTACCCACACGTCGTGCGCCATCTTCATCCCCTCCGTCCGGAAACCGACGAACCGAGGCTGCGGCGCGGTCCTGACCGGGGACTTCCCGCCGCTGGACACAAAGCGGACCGAAACCGGACAAGACAATTCCCTGGATGATCCTTATCCCGAAAGCGGTCGCCGATCCCTCGGATAAATGCGAAACTAGGCAATCGACGAGGGAGGGGCGTCGAATGGACTTCGCCTACGGAATTCTCGGGCAGACTGCGGTGCGGATGCACGGGAAGATGAGCGAGCAGTGGGGCCAGCGGCAAACCCGGAATATTCTCGGAATCCTGCTCACCCGGCCGGGCCAGCGTTTTTCCCAGGACACCCTCATCTCGTGGCTCTGGGACGACGACCTGCCCGGAAACCCGCAAGAAGCCCTGTACAAGGCGGTGCACCGGCTGCGTCCCGCCCTCGAAGAAGCGGACGTGCACGCCACGGTCGCGCGATCCGGCGACGGTTACCTGATCGACCTCGACGAGGGTCTCGTGGATGTCGCGGTCTTTCGGAAAACAATGTGGAAAGCACACGCCGCGGCGAGTTCCGGCGATCATGAAGCGGCTTGCGAATCAGCCGAAGCCGCTCTTTCCTTATGGCGTGATGAACCGCTGCCGGAGCTCCGCACCGAACGCGCGGACAATTGGCGCGAGGACCGAATAAAGTCCATGTTGCTTCCCGCGCGAGAATTCCTGACGAGCCAATTGCTGACGCTCGGCCGTCCCGACGAGGCCGCCGGGCGGATGCAGGATCTGGCCCCCGAACACGCCAGCCGCCTGGCTTTCGTCAAGCTCCAGCTCCAGATCTACTACGCGCTCGGGCAGTCCGAGCAGGCCCAGGCCCACTACCTCGACGCACACCGGCGATTCCGCGACGCCGCCGACGACACCGCCACGGCCATGCTGCGCGCCTTCCACGACGAACTCCGGGACCGCCACGAAAACCCGCCGGCCGCCCCGGTGCGCCGGGCCGCGCCGCCGACGCATCCGCTCCCCCGCGACCTCCGCGGGTTCATCAGCCGCACCCGCGCACTGGACACGCTGGACCAGTGGCTCCGCCCAGGCTCGCCGACCCGCTCGCCCGCCGTCGTGCTCAGCGGCCCGCCCGGAATCGGAAAGACGAGCCTCGCCGTCCACTGGGCACACCGCGCCGCGGACTGGTTCCCCGGCGGGACGATCTACCTCGACCTGCACGGCTTCGGCCCGGCACCGCGCCTCGAACCGACCGACATCGTCGACCGGCTCCTGCAGGAACTCAGCTACCCCGTCGACCACGTGGTAGACGCGACCGCCCGCGCCGCTGTGCTGCGTCAGCAGCTCACCGACCGGTCCATCCTGGTCATCCTTGACGACGCGGAGAACTCCGGACACGTCGACCAGCTGCTGAACGTGCTGTCCGAATGCTCGGTGATCATCACCTCGCGCCGCAGGCTCGGCGCACTCACCCGGCGACACGAACTCGCGGCCTTGAGCCTCGACCGCCTCGACGACCGCGATTCCCTGGAACTGTTCGTCCGCCGCCTGAACGGCCGAGGCGAACGAGAACCCGACGCGGCCCGCCGAATCGCCCACCTCTGCGACGGCTTGCCGCTCGCGCTCACCCTGATTGCCGAGAGCGCTGCTCGCCGTCCGGGGCTGAGTCTCAGCACTATGCTTGACCAGCTGCGCGATCCCGAGATGCTGCTGAGCATCGGCGACGACGGCGATGACCAGAGCCTGCGCACGGCGTTTTCCTCGTCGTACCACACGCTCGAACCGCCGAGCCAAGCTGTTTTCCGGCTCTTCGGCCACCACCCCGGTGCGGAGATCCACGTGGACACCCTGCTGTCCGCGGCCGGACGTCCCGCCGCGGAAACCCGGCGGGCGCTCGAGACTCTGGTCGCGTTGCACCTGATCGACCAGCCCGGCGATACAGACCGGTACCGGATCGTCTCGATCTTCCACCGTTACGCGCAGACGCTGAGCGCGCAGAACGACGACCCGCAACCGTTGCGCCGCTTGCTCTCGCACTATTGCAGCACCGCGGACAACGCGCACCGGATGGCGCACCCGCACCGCGACCGGCCGCCGCGGCTCGACCCGGAGCCGGACATCCGCCCGACGCAGTTCGACACGCCGACCGCCGCGCACCGCTGGTTCCTCCGCGAACGCACCAACCTCACCGCACTCGCCGCGCTCGCCGAGAAGCACCGGCTCTTCGACTACGCCTGCGTGCTTCCGCATCTCATGCACGACACGTTCGTCGTCTACGGCTTCTACGACGAGATGACCACCGGGCTGGCCATCGCGGCCCGCGCCGCGCGCGCGAACCACGACTCTCATGCGGAAGGGTCGACCCTCAACGATCTGGGGGAGCTGCACCTCACGCTGAGCAACCACCAAGCGGCCGAGGAAGCACTTGCCCGGGCGCTGGAACTGGCCATCGACGACGAATCACCCATCGCGAAGCTGACGATCACCATCAACCTGGCCCGCCTCCACCGGCAGACCGGCCGCCACGCGGAAGCGATCGCGCTGTTCCGCCGCTGCATCACGCACGCGCAGCGCAACGGCGACCCGGTCCGCGAGGCCAAGGCGGAGCAGTACCTCGGCGAAACCCTCGCCGAACTCGACCAGTACGAGCGGGCGCTGCCGCACTATCACCGCGCCCTCCACCTGCGAGCGCTCACCGGCGACGTGTCCGGCCAAGCCGCTACGTACACCACGCTGGCCGAACTCCACCTCGGCCAGGAGGAATTCGCGGTCGCCCGCCGGCATTGCGCGCTGGCGCAAGCCCAGATCACCGGCGACCTCACCGCCGGGATGCGGCTGCGCACCGTGCAGGCCCGGCTCGCCGCCGCGGAACGAGACGACCGAGCGGCGCTGCGGCTGTCGCAGGAAGCGGTCGAACTGGCGGAGCGGGCGCACAACGCGACCGGACAGGCGCGGGCGCTGGAGGCGTTCGCCGAGATCCTCTACTCACGCGGGAACCGCGAGGACGCGATCGACGCCTGGACTCGCGCCGCCGCCTTCTACCGCGGCCGCGGCAAGGACGCCAAGGCCGACCGCGTCGAGGAGCGACTGGCGACAGCCCGGGATCCGCACCGGATTCCGCAGGCCAGGGACGGCGAGAGCGACGGGGAAAGCACCGTGGCCATGCCTTCGCCGCGCCGATCCGTAATCCGCCGCGGCTGAAAAAGCGGGGGCGCCGAAACGGTTCACTCGTCCGTACGGCAAGATCAGTCTTCTGAGGTTGTCTGCATTTGCCGACATACTTTGGGTAACCCCTGAAGATCGTTCGCAGAGGATTCCAGGTAGCCTAGCCGTAACGATATCCATGTTACGAGAAACATGAAAAGTCTACCTAGTTCGCCGAGGAGATTCGTTGCAGTCGCTCGTCTCAGCTGTGATCGCCGCTGCACCATTGGCCGTGATGGTAATCGGGGCCATCAAGGATTGGTGGCGTTGTTGAACAGCTGCTAAATAGGGAGCTGGCGTTGCGATTAATCCGTCTTCCGTAGCCGCAACGCCAGCGCCGGACAAGCCGCGGCCGCTCTTCGGGCCTCGGCTAGCAGCGATTCGGGCACCGATTCCCCGCGTACTACCGGGTAACCCCATTCGTCCACTGTGATCAGTTCTGGCAGTACGTCCGCGCACAAACCGTGTGCGCGGCAGGCGATCGGGTCCACAGTCAGGCGGTTCATGCCGCACCTGCCATCATCCGGCACGAGCCGATCGTGAGGTGTGCGTGGACGTCGGCGGCGAAGACGCGTAACGCGCTTGCGGCTAGGCGAACAGCTCCGGCCGGGTGGGCGCACGCGCCGCGTCCGCTGAGGAGCGGGAGGCGGCGGGCCAGGCGGCCGGTTGCGTCCCTTCCGGACAGCAGGTCGGTGAAATCCGCGGCGATGGCCGGTAATCCGAACATGCACGGGCCGCATTGGCGGGCTGATTCTCCAGCCAGGGCAAAGAGAATATTCCGAGTCAGCTCCAGGCCGCAGTTCGGTTCCGGGAGCAGGTGCAGCGAGGACAAGCCCGGTTCACGGCCGAGCGGCAACGGGTCGGCCAAGGCGCGAGGCATCCAGGTGCCGCCGTAGCCGCCGATCAGGACTGCTTGTGCGGTAACAGAACCGCCGGCGCGGGCGAGGATTGCGGAGATCGGGGTGTCGGCTCGGACTTCCAGTACGCCGGGGCTGGCGACGGCTCCGGTGACGGTCACCAGGTCTGTGTGGACAGAGCGGTCCGCGCCAGGTCGGGCGACGAGCGCGAAGCGGGCCAGGGTTTCGACGTTCTGGACTAGCGTCGGGCGTCCGCGCAGGCCGCGTTCGGTTGGGCGGGGGGATTTGCCGGTCGGGCGGGCGTCGCCGGTGGCCAGGAAATGCACTAGCGCGGTTTCTTCGCTGGCGACGTATCGGGGCGGGACTGCGACGACCTTCACCGGAACTGCGTCGCGACGTTCGGCCAGAGCTGCCATTACGCTTCGGTTTTCTCCGTGCAGGCAAAGATAAGCCTCGGTAGCGCCGACAGCGTGAGCGGCGACCTGGATACCGTCCAGTACCAGGTGTGGCGCAAGCTCCAGGAGAGCGCGATCCTTGCTGCTGAAGGGATCGCTCTCGCAGCCGTTGGCGACCACAATGGACCGTCCTGGTGCGACAGAGCGCAGTTTCGCCGCGGCGGGGAAGCCAGCGCCGCCTCGGCCGCGGATACCGGCGGTGTCGATTGCGTGGATCAAGGCGTCGCGATCCAAAGCGGGGAGTCCACCATGGACGGACAGGTGGGCGGCAAGATTGTTACGGTGCAACGGAAGTAGCACGAGTCACCTCTGGAGGGGAGAGAGGCGGCGGGCCTCGGTGTCGGGGCTGGTGCTGCCGAACCGCACGCTCGCGGCCGCCAAAACGGCTATCAGGCACACGATGTCGAGCGCGATGAGCAGCGGGCGGGCGCTGTCGGAAGCGATCAGGCCGACGCTGTGCGCGAGCGCGACTGGCCAGCACAGGTAGGCGAGCCAGTGCACGGCGCGCCAGAACCGCGGCGCGATACGAGTCCGCAGGAGACTCGTCACAACAATGGCGAGCAGCAGATCCACTGCTACCGCGCCGATGCCGATCCAGAACGGTTCGTAGCCCGAGACGAACGGGACGACAACGGAAAGCCAGCTGAGGTCGACATAGCCGTCGACGACCGCGAAGACGATGTGTGCGCCCAAAAAGACGAGGCTGGCCAGGGCGAGGTTTCGGTGCAGGTCGGCGAGGGCGAAGCGGGGCCAGCGCCGGGTCGCGAATCGTCCGGAGTTGAGGAAACCGAGCACCACCACGGCCGTCGAGAACACCAGCGAGACAATTCCAGTGGCACGGCTGAAGTACCAGAGCGCGGAACTCACGACGCACGCTCCCGGCGATCCTCCGGCCAACCGGCGGTAGTCCGGACGGCGCCACGCGAACTCACCAGTCGCGCGGGCAGCCCGCGCGACCTCAGCCAGTCCAACGCGGCAAGGCCCAGCACGACCGACGCCGTGCTCGCGGTGTTGGCGTCCACACAGGACTGTGCCGCTACCGATACCGTCCGCCAGCACGGATCCGCCGATTCGCCGGTGCGTGGGTCGACGATGTGGTGCACCACGCGCCCGCCGCGTCGCCAGGTCCGCCGGGCGACGCCGGAGGTCGCCAGGCCGCCGCTGGTGAGTGTGATCGTCGTGTCCGGATGGTCGACCGAGTCGGTGTGGTCGTCGCCGATCGCTATCTTCCACCCGCCTGCCGGAGCGGGGCCCGCGACCGCGATGTCGCCGCCGAGGTTCACCAGCACGCCGCATCCGGTGCGGCGGGCGATTTCGGCGGCGGTCCGGTCCGCGGCAAACGCTTTCGCGGTCGCCCCGAGGTCCAGCATCACGCCGCGCGGCAACACGACGATCCGGCGGGCCGGTTCGAACAGCACCCAATGCGAACCCGGCGCGGGGACCGGCGCCGCGGCGGGGCCGTCGGTGATCTCGGCGAAATCCCGGTCGTAGCCGAGTGCCGCCATCGACCCGCCCACCGTCGGATCGACCAAGCCGCCGCTCAGCCACGCGGCCCGCAACGCAGCTGAAAGCGCGTCGGCGAGCAGCGGGCTCACCGCCACTTCCCGGCCCGCGGCGCGGTGGAGGGCCGAAATTTCCGAATCCGTCCGGAATCGGCTGCATGCCCGATCGAGTTCGGCGAGCCGCGTCCGCAGCAGCTCAGTCGCCGGGCCGAGCGCGGCTTCCTCGGTGACGAGCACCCGCGCGGTCGTGCCGAGCGCGGGAAACGCCGCCGAGTACGGCCCGGTCACGACGCACCCGAGCCGGTGTGCGCCTGGCCGGAGCCGGATCCGGGATCCTGCGCGGGCACCTGCAACTGGTCCTGATCCGAAGTGCTCGACCCAGTCCCGCTGTCGGTCGAGGTGGTGCCGCTGGTCGAACCGGCCGCCGTCAGCCCGTAGCCGATCCCGCCTGCCGCCGCGACGCCGAGCACCGCCGCGACCGCCGTGACCAGCGCGGTCCGGTGCCGGACGCGTGCCCGTTCCGCTTGCCTTCTCGTGATGTCCGGGTCCATGCCGGGTGTCCTCTCCGGTGGTGGGAACACCCAGTCTCAGCCGCGAATCTATGAGTCCGCTGGGAGCGACCTGTCAGTTTGCTGCCAGTCACTACACTCCGCGCATGAGCACGGTCCTCGCGTGGGCGACGCTGGCGGTGTGGGCCGGGCTCGCGTTGTGCCACAGCTGGTTCTGGCGCACCGACCAGCGACTGCCCGAGCCCGTCCGGCCGGAACGCTGGCCGTCCGTCGCCATCGTGGTACCAGCCCGCGACGAGGCCGAACTGCTGCCGGAAACCCTGCCCACGCTGCTCCGCCAGAGCTATCCCGGCGACGCGCGAGTGATTCTCGTCGACGACGGCAGCAGCGACGGCACCGCGGAAGTCGCCCGCGCGCTGACTGTCCCCAATGGACTCCCGCTCACCGTCACAAGCCCCGGCGAACCACCGGACGGCTGGACCGGGAAACTCTGGGCCGTCGCACACGGCGTCCGCGAGGCAGGAGACGTCGACTTCCTCCTCCTGACCGACGCCGACATCGCACACGCTCCCGATTCGCTGGAAACTCTCGTCGCGACCAGCGGCCGGGATCTGGTGTCGCAAATGGCCGTTCTGCGCACCGCGACGTTCTGGGAGCGGCTGATCGTGCCCGCTTTCGTCTACTTCTTCGCGATGCTCTACCCCTTCCGCCGCGTGAACTCCGCGCGCTGGCGCACCGCCGCCGCGGCCGGCGGTTGCGTCCTCGTCCGCTGCTCAGTGCTCGAACGCGCCGGCGGAATCGCCGCGATCCGCGGTGCGGTCATCGACGACGTCGCACTCGCCCGTGCCATTGCGTCCGCGGGCGGCCGGATTTGGCTGGGTTACGCGACGAAGGTCTGGAGCGTCCGGCCGTACCCGCGGCTCGCGGACCTGTGGCAGATGGTCGCCCGCAGCGCCTACACCCAGCTCCGGCATTCGCCGCTGCTGCTGGCCGGGACGGTCGTCGGGATGATCGCCGTTTTCCTCGCCCCGCCTGCGCTCGCCCTGGCCGGCTCGTGGCAGGCCGCCCTCGCGTGGCTGCTGATGGCGGCGACGTTCGTCCCCGTCGCTCGTTACTACCGGCAGCCACTGGTCGCGGGGCTGTTGCTGCCGTTCACTGCGGCGCTGTACACGCTCATGACGATCGACTCCGCCCGTCGCCGGACTGGGTGGAAGGGCCGGACTTACTGAACACTGCCGCGCTCATCAGCGGGATATGGCATCCTCACGGCATGATGTCGACCCGAAGGGGCAATGCCTCGTAGGACGCCCGGCGCGCTGCGCGCCGACCAGCCCGAGGCCCGCGATCTGTGGGCCGAACGCGTTTCCCCAGCACTCGACCGGTACCGGAGCTTCCTTCGCCAGCCTGGCCGCTGGCTGTATCTTCCGCTGTCCGATTGCTCGTGCTGCGATCCAGTCGACGCCCGCGACGACCTGGACGCCGCCCTGCGAGTCCTCCCCCTCCGCGACCGTGCGGAACTGCGCCGGATCCTCGCTCCCCTCGACGACGACTTCCGGCGGCGAACCCTGCCCGACCCGACAGCTTGGTCCCTCAGCCTCTGGCATGCCTCCGCGTGGTGGCGCCGGCGGCTGTACGAACGGTGACCTGCGCGAATACCCGCGAGAGCGAGTTCACACCACCCGGGGATGCACGTTCATACACAGTCGTGCATAATCATTCCTATGTCCAAGGTGCTCACTTCCCTTCCCGTCGGCGAGCGGGTCGGCATCGCGTTCTCCGGCGGCCTCGACACGTCCGTGGCGGTGGCGTGGATGCGCGACAAGGGTGCGGTTCCGTGCACCTACACCGCCGACATCGGCCAGTACGACGAACCCGACATCGCGTCCGTCCCCGGCCGTGCGCACGCCTACGGGGCGGAGCTCGCGCGGCTGGTCGACTGCAAGGAAGCCCTCGTCGAAGAGGGGCTCGCCGCGCTGACCTGCGGCGCCTTCCACATCCGCACCGGCGGCCGGGCCTACTTCAACACCACCCCGCTCGGCCGCGCGGTCACCGGCACCCTGCTGGTGCGCGCGATGCTCGAGGACAACGTCCAGATCTGGGGCGACGGCTCCACCTACAAGGGCAACGACATCGAGCGGTTCTACCGCTACGGCCTGCTGGCCAACCCGGGCCTGCGGATCTACAAGCCGTGGCTCGACGCCGCGTTCGTCGGCGAGCTCGGCGGCCGCAAGGAGATGTCGGAGTGGCTGCAGGCGCACAACCTGCCCTACCGCGACAGCACCGAGAAGGCCTACTCCACCGACGCCAACATCTGGGGCGCCACGCACGAGGCGAAGTCGCTGGAGCACCTCGACACCGGCATCGAGATCGTCGAGCCGATCATGGGCGTGCGGTTCTGGGACCCGGAAGTCGAGATCGCGACCGAGGACGTCACGATCGGCTTCGAACAGGGCCGTCCGGTGAGCATCAACGGCAAGGAGTTCGGCACCTCGGTCGAGCTGGTCCTTGAGGCCAACGCGATCGGCGGGCGGCACGGGCTCGGCATGTCCGACCAGATCGAGAACCGGATCATCGAGGCCAAGAGCCGCGGCATCTACGAGGCCCCGGGCATGGCGCTGCTGCACGCGGCGTACGAGCGGCTGGTCAACGCGGTCCACAACGAGGACACCATCGCCAGCTACCACAACGAAGGCCGCCGCCTCGGCAGGCTGATGTACGAGGGCCGCTGGCTGGACCCGCAGGCGATGATGCTGCGCGAATCGCTGCAGCGCTGGGTCGGCACCGCGATCACCGGCGAGGTCACGCTGCGGCTGCGGCGCGGCGAGGACTACTCGATCCTCGACACGTCCGGCCCGGCGTTCAGCTACCACCCGGACAAGCTGTCGATGGAGCGCACCGAGGACTCCGCGTTCGGCCCCGTCGACCGGATCGGCCAGCTGACCATGCGGAACCTCGACATCGCCGACTCGCGCGCCAAGCTGGAGCAGTACGCGAGCCTCGGCATGGTCGGCGGCACCTCGCACCCGAAGCTGATCGGCGCCGCGCAGGCGGCCTCGACCGGCCTGATCGGCGCGATGCCCGAGGGCGGGGCCGAGACGATCGCGTCCCGCGGCCGGGCCGACGACGTCGAGCTGCTCGACCGCGCCGCGATGGAGTCCGGCACGGACTGAGGCTTTTCTCCCGCGGATGCCCGCGTCGGCGTACCGGCGCGGGCATTCTCTCTCTATACCAGCGTCCGCACCCCGCGAACGTCTCTATATTCGGGCGGCGGCTCCCGGCTACCGTGGCGGCGTGACCCCGATTTTTCAGCTCTCCGCCGACCACGTCACGGCTGAGGCAGCGCTCGACCCGATCGCCGCGACCCTGGACGGCGTGACCACGGACGCGACCGCGCTCACTGATCTCACCCCGGACGGTTTCGCGGCCCGCGCCGACCTGGCCCGGCGCACGCTCGCCGCTCTCGCGACGCTGACCCCCGAGTCCCGGGCGGACCGGATCGCGTCCGCGCACCTGCGGAACAGCCTCGAGGCCGAACTGGCCTGGCACGAGCTGGACGAGCCGTTTCGCCGGGTACAGGCGCATTTCGGCACGCTGAACTCGATCGCCGATTCGGTCCGGCTGCTGCCGCGCCGCGACGCGGACGACTGGCACGTCGTCGCGGTCCGGATGACCGGCGTCGAAACGATGCTCGCCGGCTGGCAGAAGACGCTGCAGGCCGGTCTCGACCGCGGCCTGCGCGCGGCCCGCCGCCAGGCGCTGGAAACAGCAGCGCAAGCCGAGCGGTACGCCGGTGTCCACAATGCACTCGTCGAGGAGTACGGCGACGGACCGCAGGCTGCCGAGCTGCGCGCCGGTGCCGACGCCGCCCACCGCGGTTATGCGGCGCTCGCCCGCTTCTTGCGCGAGGATTACGCCCCGCACGCCACCGAAACCGACGGTGTCGGCGCGGAACGCTACGCCGTCGCGGCCCGGCTTTCCCTTGGTGCGGACCTGGATCTCGCCGAGGCTTACGAATGGGGCTGGGCGGAACTTCAGCGCATCGAAACGGAAATCGCCGCCGAGGTGGCGAAAATCCAGCCTGGCGCGAGCGTCGCGGAAGTGTTGGCGCTGCTGGACAAAGAGTGCGCGGTGGACGGTGAAGAGTCCTATTTGGACTGGCTACGTGCGGCGCACGACCGGGCGCTGGAAGCGGCTAGCGAGCACTTCGACATCCCGGAACCGTTGCGCGCCTTGGACGTCGTGCTCGCGTACGGCTCCGCGTCGGGTTCGCCGTACTACACCGGCCCCGCCGAGGACGGCACCCGTCCCGGCCGCACGTGGTGGCCGCTGGGCGGACGGGAACGCTTCGCGACCTGGTCTGAGCTGACGACGGTGTTCCACGAAGGCGTTCCCGGACACCATCTGCAGATCGGCGTCGCGGGCCTCGCCGGGGACTCGGTGAGCCGCTACGCGCGCGTCCATTCAGTGAGCGGACACGCGGAAGGCTGGGCGCTGTACGCCGAACGCCTCGCCGACGAACTGGGCTGGTTCTCCGAACGCGGCACCCGGCTCGGCATGCTCGCCGGTTCGGCGCTGCGGGCCGCGCGCGTCGTGATCGACCTCGGCTCGCACCTCGATCTGCCGCTGCCGGACGGTTCCCGCTGGGACTTCGACACCGCGTGCCGGTTCCTGCACGAGCGCGGATTGGCCGCCGAACACCGGGTGCACGCCGAAATCGTGCGCTATCTCGGCTGGCCGGGCCAGGCGATCTCGTACAAGATCGGCGAACGCGCCTGGCTGCGGGCGCGGGCCGAAGCCGCCGCCAAACCCGGGTTCACGTTGCGCCAGTGGCACGAGGACGCGCTGGCCGTCGGCCCGGTCGGGCTCGCGGCGCTGCAGGACGCGCTGCGTTAAGCCTTGGCCTCGCACTCCGCGCACATCCCCCACCACGTGACCTCCGCCTGGTCCACCCGGAAACCGGGCACCGGACCGGGTTCGAGGCACGGCGCGGCTCCGATCGCGCACGGCACGTCCTGGATCCGGCCGCAGCCGCGGCAGACCAGGTGGTGGTGGTTGTCGTGGGTTTCGAGTTCGAACCGCGCGGGCGAGCCCGCCGGTTCGAGCGGGCGCAGCAGCCGGGCGCCGACGAGGTCGTCGAGCACGTTGTAGAGGCCCTGCCTGGACAACGCGCCGACGGCCCCGTCGGCGTCGAGCACCGTCGCGATTTCCGCGGCCGTGACGTGCGGGGTCCGCGCGACCGCGGCCAGCACCGCACGCCGCTGCGGCGTGTTGCGCAGACCCTTGTCGCGCAACCGCGTCCCGAACTCGTCCATGGCCCGGATCGTACCCCCAGACTTGACCGAATCAATTCTGGCGTGCACTGGCTCACAGTCTCAGAGTTGACCCGTTCTTACATTTGACTGGATCAACTTTAGGGACTACAAAGGAGGCGTGCTCACGACCTCCGCACCCATTCCGTCCAGCGCCGACGCCGGAACCCGGCTCCGGCGCGCCGGCCTGCGCGTGACGACCGCCCGGCAGGTCGTGCTGGAAGTGCTGGCCGAAAACCCGCACGTCACCGTCGCGGAACTGCTGCCGCTGGTCCGCGAACGGCTGTCGATGGCGTCCACGAGGGGCGTCCACGACGTGCTGACCACCGGCGTCACCGCCGGTCTCGTCCACCGCTTCGACCACGTTGGCGTCGCGCAGCGCTACGAACTTTCCGGCTTCGACCACCAGCATCTGCTGTGCCGCCAATGCGGCCGGCTGGAGGCGATCCCCGGCACGCCGACGGAATCCGCCGAGGAAGCGGTGTCCGGCCTGTGCTCGCGCTGCGATCCGGCTGAGTAAGACTCAGCGGAACGCGGCGATATTGCGGGCCGCCCAGTCGGCGAAGGACCGCGGCGCGCGGCCGAGAATCCGTTCGACGTCCGGGCTCACGCGCAGTTCGGCCGGAGTCGGCGAGCTGAGGATGTCCAAGGTGTCGTCGGCGAGTTCGCCCGGCATGCTCTGCATCATGCCCGCCTTGGCCTCGGCGCGGGTCAGCTCCCGGAACCGCACCGGTTTGCCCAGCGCGGCGGCCAGCGCCTCCGTTTGCTGACGCGGCGTGATCACCGCCGGCCCGGTCAGCTCGTACACGCCGCCGACGTGCCGGTCGTCGCGCAGGCAAGCCGCAGCGACCTCGCCGATGTCCGCCGGGTCGATGATCGGCACCCCGGTGTCGCCGAACGGCGCGGCGACAATTCCTTGCGTGCGAACGGATTCCGCCCACCACAGCGCGTTGGAGGCGAACCCGCCCGGCCGCAGGAGCACCCAGTCCAGCCCCGATTCGCGCACGACGTCCTCGAGCTCGCGCATCGCGATCCGCGTCGTGCCGAACGGCCTGGTCGCCACGCCCAGAGTCGACAGCAGAACAACCCGGCGCACCCCAGCATCCGCGGCCTTCGCGACGAGATCGGCGGGGTTCGCGCCGACCGCGTGCAGATCGCCGGACAGCAAGAGGAACAACGCTTTCGCCCCGGTCAGCGCGGGTTCGAGACTGGCCGGATCCGCCAGGTCGGCCACCACGTGCCGGACCCCTTCCGGCACCCCGGCGGCCCGCCGCGACACCGCCGTCACCTGCTCGCCCGCGTCGGCGAGCGCCCGCACCAACGGCCTGCCGATGTTTCCGGTCGCCCCGGTCACCACGATCATGAACAGCTCCCTTCGTAGGCCGCCGACGCTAGGCCGATCCGCTTACTCTTCGTAAGGACATACCTTTCGGTAAGCTCGATACGTGACAGGAAGCGCGCAGTTCACCCCGGCCGTCCCGACGCCGCGTTATGAGGTGTTTCACACCGACTGCCCCGCGCGTGCCGTGATCGACCACGTGACCAGCCGGTGGGGCATCTGGATCCTGATCTCGTTGCGGGACAAGGAACTCCGGTTCTTCGAACTGCGCGAAAGCATCCGGGGCATCAGCGAGAAGATGCTCGCTCAGTCCTTGCGCGCACTGGTCGAGGACGGCCTCGTCTGGCGGCACGTCGAGCCGACCACCCCGCCTCAGGTCACCTACGGCTTGACCGAGTTCGGTCAGGACCTCGGCGAACCCCTGGACGACCTGTTCGACCGGATCACCCGGCGGCTGGACGCCCGGTAACCGCCCTGGTCAGGCCCCGCATTACCCCAGAGGTAATTTACATACAGACTGCATGTATGTATCTTCGCCAGCATGAGCGCATACGAAGACCTGGGCACTGCCCGGCACGTCAACCTCCCCCAAGGCGAACTCCGGTACTTCGAGCGCGGACACGGCCGTCCGGTCGTTTTCGTGCACGGCGTACTCACCAATGCCCTGCTGTGGCGCAAGGTCGTCCCGGCCGTCGCGGACGCCGGATTCCGGTGCCTGGCCCCGGATCTCCCGCTGGGCGCGCACCCGGTGCCGATGCGCTCGGACGCCGACCTCAGCGCCGCCGGCCTCGCCACCCTCCTCGGAGACTTCCTCACCGCACTGGACCTGGAAGACGTCATCCTGGTCGCCAACGACACCGGCGGCGCCATCACGCAACTGCTGCTCGCGCGGTATCCGGAACGGGTCGGCCGGGTCGTGCTGACGCCGTCGGACAGCTTCGAGTACTTCTTCCCGCCGATCTTCCAGCCGCTGCCGGTGCTCGCCCGCGTGCCGGGTTCGATGGCGGTGCTCGGCCAGTTGCTGCGGATCAAGGCGCTGTACCGGTTGCCGCTGCTGTTCGGCTGGGTCACGAAACGCCCACTGCCGCCGGACGTCGCCGAGGAGTATCTCGGCAAACTGCGGAAATCCCCTGGTCTGCGAAGGGATTTGCGCAAGTTCCTGCGCACCGTCGACTCGAAGCACACCCTCGCCGCGGCGGAGAAACTGCGCCAGTTCAAGCGTCCGGTACTGCTGGTCTGGCCGCCGGAGGAGAAGCTGTTCCCGATCAGCCTCGCGCACCGCCTGGCGGAGGTGCTGCCGGACGCGGAACTGGTCGAAGTCGCGGACTCGTACACCTTCGTCTCGGAGGATCAGCCGGACGCACTGGCCGGGCACATCACGCGCTTCGCCGCCGCCATGGCAGATTAGGTGCGTGCGACGTACCCAGCAAGAACGCTCCGACGCGACGCGAGCCGCACTGATCAAGGCCGCCCGAGACCTCTTCGGCGCACGCGGCTACCACGACGTGCCGGCCGAAGAAATCACGCGCACGGCAGGCGTCACGCGGGGCGCGCTGTACCACCACTTCGGCGACAAACAGGGCCTGTTCCGGGCCGTCGTCGAAGTACTGGAACGCGAACTCACCGTCGAGGTCTCGGACGTCCTTGACGGTGCGCCGGATCCGCTTTCGGGTCTTTCAGCCGCGCTGGGGGTGTTCCTGGATGCTTGCCTGCGCCCCGATGTCCGGCGAATCTCGCTGACCGACGCCCCGGCGGTGCTGGGATGGGACGCCTGGCGCGATCTGGAGGCCGAGTACGGCTTGGGGCTGGTCGCGGAGCACCTGACGGCTGCGCGGGATGCCGGGTTGATTGTGGATACGCCGGTGGATGCTTTGGCACAGCTGGTCTTGGCGGCGGTGATGGAGGCAGCGAGGATGATCGCGCACGCCGACGACCCGGGGCGGGTGCGGGGGGATGTGCAGCAGGTGTTCGCTGGGTGGTTGAGCGGGTTGTTGGTTCCTAGGTGAGGAGCCGGGCGGTGTATCCGTGTGCTGCCAAGCTCTCGAACGCTCGCTCAACCTGATCCGGAAGGTCTTGAGGTATCGCGAATCCTCGCTGGGCATAGAGGCTTATCCGCTGCGTGTCGCCGACCAGCATGGTGATGACCCGGTCCACGTCGCCGATGCTCCGGACGTATTCGTCCAGCGGTAATGACTGGGAGGCGCAGAGAACGTCGATGTCAGGCCAGAGCTTCTTGCACGTCGCGTATGCCCGCCGCTGCTGGTAGGGGCGCGAGATCAGCGTGACAGACTTGATCTCTATCTCGTGTGCTGCCAGCAGCTCACGGCTTCGCGTGATGTTGTCTCCGGTGTTGCGGGCCGTGGGCTCGACGAGGATCGCGCCGTCGGGAACGCCCAGTTCCAACGCGCGCTCCCGGTAGTGCACGGCTTCGCCGCGAGGGAATCGCTCCACGGTTGTCGGCGCATTGGCTCCGGTGAAGACGATCCGAGGAAAGCTGCCCTGGTGGTACAGCTCCGCTGTGTAAGTAGCGACACCGAGGTCGTGGCTGCCCAGGCCGATCCCGACGTCCGTCGGCCGGAGTTCGTGGTGCAGGTCGTGGTAATCCCAGAGCGTTTGGACGTCGGTGCGGAGGTGCTCCGGCACGGTGGTCGAGCGCTCAGGCATGCGAGGACTCCGGAGTCAGTCGGGGATCTTGAAGGTATAGGACCAGGAGAACCGGCTCGCCGCATGGACGCCGCGCGCGAACTCCACGACCCGGCCCTTGGCCGTGAATGTGCGGCGTTCCAAGACCATCACCGGTTCTCCCGCGGGGAGTTCCAGCGTCTCGATCTCGACGGGCGTGGGCATGCGCGAGCAGACGGTCTCGCTGATCGTGTCGGGTTCGAGCCCCTGCAGGGTGAGGACCAGGAAGCCTCCGCCTCGCCCCGCTGGCCCCGGCGTCTCGTCGACGAGGCGAGTGCCTTCAACGTCTTCCGGACGGTAGTAGCTGGAGAGGATGTGCGTCGGATGGCCCGCATCTTTGACCAGGCGCGCACGCTCATAAACGGGCGAGCCGACCTCGATGCCCAAGGCTTCGGCGATCTCCGCATCAGCTTCGATCCGGGCGACGGTCTGCGTCTGATCGGCGGGCTTCCATTCGCGACCGGACGCCTCGCGGTCAGCGACGAACGCGACCGTTTCGCCGTACTTCCACTTGCTCTTGGCGTAGCGATCAGCACCGAGACGCTTCATCGGCGGACGCGCGCGAACGACAGTGCCGCGGCGCCGGACCGGCGTGACCAGCCCCTCAGCCTCGAGGACACTTACGGCTTTGCGCACTGTGTTGACGTTGACGCCGTGCTCCTGAGCCAGTTCCTCCTGCTTCGGCAGCGTCGAGTCCGGTGCGTATTCGCCTCGCTGGATCGCGTCGCGCAGGCTCGCGGCCAGGTCACGGTACCCAATGCCCACGTCATCCTCCTCCGTGCGGCGATAACGCTAGCGGTATCAGAACGTCCTGGCCCGTCAGCCTAGATAGAAGTAGTTCTATTGACAACCTAGTCGACCGCGCGCCTAATAGAACTACTTCTACTCCAGAGCCTCGCCTCGCAGGCTCCAGCAACCAAACGTGCCAGCGGAAGGGCATGGACCATGGCGAACAAAGCTGAACCCGCGACACTGCACGACGCGCACTCCGCTGCGACAGCCCGGCGTCCAGCATCCAACGCGACCCGTGCGACTTGGGCGGCCTTCCATCTCGCGAACGCGCGGATGTATCAAACTGTCGCGGACTACGACCGCTGGCATCACCACGAAGCGCTCTACTGGGCCGGTTACGAGGAGCGTCAGGCTGCCCGGTTTTCCCCGCCGCCCGAGGAAGGCCGGAATTAATCCATAGGAGACTTCACCGTCCGTGGACCGCTTCAGCTCAAAGCCGAATCGACTTCTGGTTCATAAACTATCCAGGGGGTCTGTTCCACCTCGGCGCACCCTTTGGTAGACCGCCTCTAACCTGCTGTTTTGCTTCTCATCCTGTCCGGTCGCGCCCGGACCGATCTCGACGCCTGACGACCCCACGACGGCTCAGCCCTCGTCGTCCTGCCCGCTGTCCGAGTGGCGGCCAGGCTAACCCGTCATCCTCGTCCCCGCTGCCTTTAGCACCGTCTCAGTGCCGTCGAGGGTGGGCGCTCGCGACCATCGTGCGGCGACGCCGTCAGGCGCCTTGATGACGTCGAGGCGGTGTTAAACGATCGCCGACGAGGAAGCGGGCCGCCACCGGTGACGAGCGGGCTGTAACGGCCTGGACCGCCGGGGCGACTTTGCCCGCATGCGCCTCTTTGGATCACTCGCCGTCGACGGCGGCGCTGCGCTCGCCCGCACCTCCGGCGGGCCGCCTGTGGCCGGAGCGGAACGGCAGGCCGTCCGTGTCGCACCGGGCGGACCCGCCGAACACCGCGCTACCCCGCGCCGCCGGCGGCGACGCCTTGATCCCATAGAGCCAAGTTCGGCACCGATTGCCGTGAAGCGACCCAGAATGCATTGGACGACTTAAAAGTTTAACTAATTACTACGCGCAAGGAAACCGGTGTCTCGAGACTACGACGAAGGTAAGCTGGCCATCGAACAACTTATAGAAGGGCAGGCCAGCACTGCGGATGGAAGGCATCGAAACGAGGCCTCTACACGCCTACAGATCATCGATACACTGCTGATCGATGTGCTGCGATGGCCCCGTTCTGCTGTACGAGCCGAGGAGCCTGCTGGATCAGATAGGATCGATTATGCGATAGGTTCGCCAGGGATCCAGTTGATTGTCGAAGCAAAGAGAGAAGGAATATACTTCGAACTTCCGGCCGGCGTAGTCGCTGGCGCGCATAGCATATCCAGCATAACTGATGGACCACAAGGAAAACAGTTACGTGCCGCAATGGACCAAGTCTCTCGATATTGCACCACTAAAGGCGTGGCACCGGCTGCGATAGCAAATGGACACCAACTGGTCGCCTTCATTGCAATACGAACTGACGGAATTCCGCCACTGACGGGCAAAGCACTCGTATTTCCAGACCTCCAGTCGATGCTGGACAATTATCGCCTCTTGTGGGACAGCCTCTCCCCCGCCGGAATCGACGATCGTAATTTGCAGAGCCTTCTTCGATTGACTGATTCGCGACCACCAGAGCCACTTGCATTTAAGGCGAGCAGCTATCCAGGAGTAAAACGTAGAAACGACCTGCAGGTTGGGCTCCAAGTGCTCAGTGAACTCTTTTTGCAGGATGTCGTTAGACAAGATGCGTTCAAGGCAGATTTCCTTAAGGATTGCTACGCAAGCAGTGGGGCATTGTCGCAGTACGCAGAGGTTAGCAGGCAGATTCTTCAGACCCGATACGCCATGCTAACTGACGATATCGGCGCAGAAACTGCACCCGTATATAGCAAAAAGGGCCTAAGCCCCCAGCTGTCAAAAGATATTCTCGCCGCTGCGATGTCTCGTCGTCCAATTGTCCTACTCGGCGATGTCGGAGTCGGCAAGACAACGTTTATTCAAAAGTTGATCCATGTAGATGCGCGCGATCTTTTTGACCACGCCATTACGCTCTACATCGATTTAGGCGCTTCAACTACGCTCGAAACGCTCGATAGTCACGTCGTTGACGAGTCGTCGAGACAGCTTCTAAATAATCACGGCATAGATATTGAGGATGCCGATTTCGTTGACTTGGTTTACAAGAGTGATATTGAACGGTTCGATCGTGGCGTCATGGGTCGGCTTCGCTCGATCGACCCAGCGGAGTACGAGAAAGAGAAACTGAAATTTCTACACGGTCGCGTACTCAACGGTTCTGAGCATTTGAAGATCAGTCTTGAGTACCTGCGAAAAAAGAAGCAACGCCAGATAGTAATGTTCTTGGACAACATTGACCAGCGGAGCAGTGAAGATCAAGAGCAAGTCTTCTTGATCTCGAACGAGATTGCAAACACTTGGCCTTGCACGGTCTTCGTCACCCTTCGACCCGAAACGTTTAACCAATCTTCAAGAAAGGGGGCTCTATCTGGATATCTCCCGCGAGTCTTTACGATCTCACCTCCACGCGCGGACGTAATGCTGCGCAAAAGGGTGGCATTTGCGCTTCGCCAATTAGACGGAAGCGGTAACCAAGGCGACATCCTCGAGCACGTATCTGTAAGCAGTGAAAATTTGGTCAATTTCTTGTCGGTGCTGGATCAAAATTTTCAAAACAACCGCAACGTGTTGGGCTTTATAGATAATCTAGCAGGTGGAAACATGCGGCTAGCGCTCCGGTTCGTGACCTCGTTTATCGGAAGTGGCCATATCGATACCCGCAAGATTCTCCAAGTATATATCCGGGAAGGCTACTACTCCATTCCTTTACATGAGTTCATGCGAGCAATTCTTTACGGGGAGGGCGTGTATTACGACCCCGACTCCTCACCCGTGGCAAACTTGTTCAGTATCACAAAGCCGGATCCGAAGGAGCATTTTCTCAAGCCTTTACTGGTGAGCCATATCCAAGTGGCCGGCGATAAGATCGGAAAGGAAGGCTACGTTACCGTCGATGACGTCTACAGCTTCGGCCAAAGTCTTGGGTTCGACGTCGACCAGATTTCGAGCGCCCTTGAGTACGCACAAATCAAGAGATTGATAGATACCGCACCTCGCGAGTCCGGTGACCGAATTCAGAAGCATTATCGGATCACCACGGTCGGGGCTTACACGGTGCGAAACCTCATCAACTACTTCGCATATTCTGACGCGGTTATCATTGATACATCCATACTTGATCATGAGTATCGAGAATCAATTAGGGATATACATGAAATCTCAGACCGTCTAATGAGAGCAGAGGAATTTCGAAAGTATCTTGATCAGCAATGGTCCCAGCTTTCAGGTGCGGAACTTTCCTGGGAATGGCCTTCGGTCAGTGCGCAACTCCAAAAAGACATAGCTCGAGCTGGTCGCAAGGCTGATCCAGCACGATGGAATGATCGAAGTAGTCAGCAGTCGCAAAGCTGAGGTCCTGTCATGCTGTTAGCCTGGGACGTATGCGTGGATCAGGTGATCAGCTCAGAATCGGGGATCGTATTGCCTTCTACCGGCGGCGTGGGCTGTCGCAGGCGACCCCCGGCTACACCCCCTCCGCATCTACACCCACCTCGTGCCGTCGAGCCCCAAGCGCGCTCGGGCCGCCGCCGACAAGGTGCTCGCCCTGCTTCAGGCCGCCACCGGATCCGTGACGCCCAGCGACGGCCCGAGGGGCCTGACAAAGCAACACAGCAGGTCAGATGCGTATAGATTTCTGGTTCATGAACTCCTCAATCCCCGACGGCCCCAGTTCCCGCCCCATCCCCGAGCGCTTGATCCCGCCGAACGGCAAATCCGCTTGCGACCCACCGGATTTGTTGAAATACACCATCCCCGCCTCCAGCCGATCCGCTGCCCGGCGCAATCGAGCCGGATCAGTGCCGAACACAGCCGCTCCCAAACCGAAGGGCGAGTCATTGGCGATCTCGATGGCATGATCATCCGATTCAGCACGGAACAGGATCGCCACCGGGCCGAAGATCTCCTCCCGGTATGCGTTCATCTCCGGCGTGACATCAGTCAGGACAGTCGCCTCCAAATACGCGCCCTCGCCACGACGACCGCCAGTCCGCAAGGTCGCGCCCTGCTCCACCGCGCGGGCGACCTGAGCGGCGACCTCGTCCGCTGCGGCGACGGAAGCCAGCGGAGGCAGCTTCGCGGACGGGTCGGCGGGATCCCCGGGGACGTAATAGTCCGCGACCCGCTTAGTGAACCGGTCCACGAATTCGTCATAAAGGTCAGACTGGACAATAATCCGCTTAGGCGCGTTACAGGACTGCCCGCAGTTACGCATCCGCGCGGTCGCGACAGCGCGCACCGTTTCGTCCAGATCCGCGGTGTCGAGCACCAGCAACGGATCCGCGCCGCCTAATTCCAGCACGCATCGCTTCAGGTTCCGGCCCGCCTCGGCCGCCACCGAGATACCGGCTTGTTCGCTGCCGGTCAGGGAAACGCCTTGAATCCGTGGGTCAGCAAGAATCATCGGGACCTGGCGGCTGGACGCGAAGGTGTTCACGTACACATCGTCCGGTACGCCTGCTTCCTGCAGGATTTTCTCGATCGCGAGCGCCGAACGCGGGCAAATCGACGCGTGCTTGAGCAGGATCGTATTGCCCAGAACCAGATTCGGCGCGACAAACCGGGCGACCTGGTAGCACGGGAAATTCCACGGCATCACGCCCAGCAGCGCACCGATCGGTTCCTTGCGGATCACCGCGGAACCGCCGCGGATCGGGAGCGGCTGGTCGGCGATCAGGTCCGGGCCTCGTTCCGCGTAGTAGCGGAAGATGTCCACGACGATCCCGACCTCGCCGCGCCCCTCGTTGATCCGCTTGCCCATCTCCAAGGTCATGATCGCGGCCAGCTCGTCGGCGCGCTGCTCGAACAGGTCCGCGGCGCGCGCGACGATCGCTGCTCGTTCCGCGACCGGACGCGCCCGCCAGCTGCGATATCCGCGGTCGACGCGCTCGATCGCCGCGCGAACCTCCGCATCGGTCGCGTTCTCGATTTCCTCGATCAGCTGGCCCGTGGCCGGGTCGGTCACCGTGTACATCGCGGTCTCCCTGCGGTCGGCATCCTCGCCGACATTCTATTGCATACAGTATCCCGTGTATAGATGACACAGGGTAGTCGATCCTTGACCGAGCGCGGGCGGCCGGGTATGGTCTAGACCACAAATCTCCCCACCCCTCCGCCCGCGCACCACCCCACCGCGGGCTCGTCGGTCGTGCCGTGGCTCGTCCGGCCGCCCTCCGGCGCGGGAGCGGGCCCGGCTTCGAAGGAGCCACCATGCCCCGCAAACGCAAACTGCTCGCCGCGCTCGGCGGCGCGGTCCTCGCCCCGGTGCTGATGCTGATCGGCCCCGGCATCGCCAGCGCGCACGGCTACGTCAACTCCCCGCCGAGCAGGCAGGCCCAGTGCGCGGACGGAACAGTGTCCTGCGGCGACATCAAATGGGAACCGCAAAGCGTCGAGGGCCCGAAGGGGCTGCACAGCTGCAGCGGCGGCAACGAGCGGTTCGCCGACCTCGACGACGACAGCAAGGGCTGGAAGGTCACCCCGGTCGGCAGCCAGGTGACCTTCAACTGGGTGTTCACCGCGCGGCACGCCACCCTCGACTACGAGTACTTCATCGGCGACACGATGGTCGCGAGCTTCGACGGCGGCGGCCACGCACCGGGGGAAACCGTGTCGCACCAGGTCGACCTGAGCGGCTACACCGGCCAGCAGAAGGTGCTCGCGGTGTGGAACATCGCGGACACCGGCAACGCGTTCTACGCCTGCATCGACCTGAACGTTTCCTGACCGCGCGGAATGCCGGGCAGCCAGGCGGAATCCCCGCTCCGGCTGCCCGGCGCTTCATCCGGCGAACGCCTCGGCGACGGCGAGGCTGTCTTCGTAAACGTGGTACCGCGTGATCAGCCCGCCGCTGACGGTCACGTGCACCGCCAAACCGGTCGTGAAACGTTTGCCGGTCAACCTGACCGTTTGGGCGCTCGTCCCGAAGAACACCGCGTCCGTGCCGTCGACCAGGATCCGATCGAACCGGACGGCGCTTTCCTCTGGCACACAAGAACTTCCGAGCGTCCGGAAGTGGTCCGCGATGTCCGCGCGCGAGGAACGGGGACGGATCCACGGCACCACGGGATGCGCTGGTTCCGGCCAGCTCAACCGCCAGTCGACCGGTTCCGCGAAAAGCTCCGCGATCCGGTCCGGGTCGCCCTGCTCGATCCGCCGCAGGAATTCCTCCACGACCGCTCGGGCGTCCGAGAACGAGGGCCGCGGCGGTTCGGCGAACTGGCAGTCGCGCCGGATACGACCGTCCTCGCCAAGTTCGAGCACGATGGAGCCGGTCCAGGCGACCTCCCCGCCTGCCGCGGGGACCATGCAGGTGCTGAACCGGACCATGCCGTGATGACCGACTGCGTCTCCGGCGGATCGGAACACAAATCCAGCCCCGCCAACGAATTCCTCGAAAGCCTCGCTGACCCGGCGCTCAAGTTCCTGATGGCCCCGATACTCCGCGGACTCGGTGAACTGCACCCCGTCCTCGGCCCACAGCGAAGCGATCGCCGCGCGCCGGGCGGCCGGGTCGGGCTCGTTCCACACTGCGACATAACGCCGGGCGAACTCGCCGGCGTCCATCTCCTGATCCATGCCCGGACGCTAACCGCGCCCCACTGACATCTTGTGTCAGCGGAAAGAAGCTTCCGCGCTCCGCTTGCCGACCAGGAACCACAGCATCGGCCCGAGGAAAGGCGCGCAGAACGCGAAGACCACCCACACGAACTTCATCCCGGCGCCGAGCGGACTGCCGAGCACGCTCACCAGCGCGCCGATGAACAGCAAGACCGGGAACGCCACCAGCACCGCGATCCCGGCGATGGCGGCGAACTGCAGGCCGGTATGAACGGTGTCGGCCAGGACGGCGGTCATCAGGCGATTCCTCTCTCACGACGGGCGGAAACCCATTGTGCGAGCGGAACCGCGCGGCCCGGATCGGCTTGACGGCTCGATCCGGGTACCGCTTAAGTCGTACTCGCGTCCACTATGGACGTCAGGCTCCGAACAGCTCGAGCAAGGCCGCCGGTGCGTCCGGGCGGAAACAGCTGTCGAGACTTTGCGCTGACTCCGCCGCCGATTTCGCGCTGCGGGGGAACAGAGCGGCCTCATACTCGGCGAGCGCGCGTTCGACGTCGTCCGGGTGCCGGGCGAGGGCGAGCCCCAGCTCAGCGCCGTCCAGCATGGCGAGGTTCGCGCCCTCTCCGGCGAACGGCGACATCACGTGGGCGGCGTCCCCGAGCAGCGTGACGCCGGGCACGCGCGACCACGAATGCTCGACCGGGAGCGCGTGGATCAGCCGGGGGGCCAGCTCGCCGTCCGCCTCCTCGACCAGGGCGCGGAGCCGGTCGGACCAGCCGTCGAAATGGCTCAGCACGGCGGCCTTGGCGGCGGCGTGATCGGTGAAGTCGATGGACGCGGTCCAGGTTTCCGGGACGCGCACGGCGGCGTAGACGTGCAGGCTGCCGTCCGGTTCGCGGTGCGCGAGGAAGCCTTTGTCCTCGCCGAGCGCGAAACTCATGCCGCCGCCGAGGAGCGCTGCGGCGTCCGGGTGCCGGGAGTCGGCGTCGAGGAGGTCCATCTCGACGAAGGAGATCCCGGTGTACGCCGGTTTTTCCGGTGAGACCAGCGGGCGGATCCGCGACCAGGCGCCGTCGGCTCCGACGAGGACGTCCGTGGTGAGAGACGTGCCGTCGGCGAAAGTGAGGCGATGCCGCCCGCCGGACAACGGTTCCGCGGCAGTGACCTTCATGCCCCAGCGGACGGTGCCCTCGGGCAGCGAGTTGAGGAGGAGGTCGCGCAGAACCCCGCGGTCGATCTCCGGCCGCTCGCCGCTGCCGTCGTCCTCTTCGGCGAAGAGTAGTGCGGCGGTGCGGTCGTAGACGCGTGCTTCCTGCCCGCCGGAGTGGATCAGGGTGCGGAATTCGTCGTGCAGACCAGCGGCGCGGAGAGCGACCTGGCCGGAGTCTTCGTGGATGTCGAGCATGCCGCCCTGCGCGCGGGCGGACGGAGAGGCGTCGAGGTCGAGGACGATGGCTTCGATGCCGTGGACGTGCAGGACGCGGGCGAGGCTGAGACCGCCGAGGCCGGCGCCGACGATGGTGATGGTCATGGGTTGCTCCTTTTCTCTGTGGTTGGCTCTCAGCTTAACGAACATGTTCGTTACGAACAAGTTCGCTACCGGGTGACGCCGGTCAACCCCCGGCCCCGATGGGTGGCTGTGGACGATTCGCGCGTCCGGGCTCGCGGCGAATGGACAACGATTCGCCAGACAGCGCAACCTGATCGAGATCCGCCTGGTTTACCAAGCGGTCACTCGATTGGTGGCGATCCAGATCACCTGAGGGGGCCGGAACATTCGGGCGGTTGGAGCGTTGTACAGGGTGTCGGTACGGAGGTGCCCCCGGGCCTCACCTTCTGCCTTCCAGGAATACCGGTCCGGCCGGAGCCTGGTCGTGCCACTCGCCGCGAGGCGGCCCCCGTACCGGCGCAGAACCACCCGCTCCGCGTGACTGCTCCCCCCAGACGCGGAACGGGATCCGGTGCTCCTGCTCCCGCCGGCCGGTAACCCCCAGCCGGTCCGGACGGAGAGCGGGAGCACACCCCCGGCCGCGGGAATGTTCTTGGCCCGCAAGGGGTTGTATGGGGTGTGGGGGAGCAGGCTTTGCCCACTGGATGAGTCCGGGTTCGACTGCGGGTTCGCAGATGAGTTCGGATGAGCCGAGTTCAACCGCAGGTCCGCGGCGGAGTCCGGATGAGCCGGGTTGCGCCGCAGAGTTCGGAGGAATCGAGTTTGGCCGCAAATGCGGTCAGAGTTCGAACCGAGCTCGGCCGCAGATGCACGTCGGCAGTCCGGACGAGCCGGGTCGCGCCGCTCGTCGGTATGCCGGGGAGTCCGGTTGAGACCGTCCGAACCGAACACGCCGTTTTCCCAAGCCACCCCGCCCGCTGCGGCATCTCTCCCCAGTGCCCCGCGCGGACGGGGACCCCGCGCCCCCGCTCCGGCTCCCGCAAGCCGGACGCGCGGGGCGCCCAAACCACCTCGCTCGCCGCGCCACCCCCTCCCCCACGGTCGCGCGAGCGGGGACATGCACCCGCCCGGCCGCCGGATCCCGACCGGATCGGCCGGGCGGGTGCCCCACGCCGCGCCTGACCGCTTTGCGGCGCGGGCAGACGTTGCCTTGCTGGGCGATGCATCGCGCGCGCTCCCGCGCCGAATGACGCATCACGGCACAGCAATACCCGGCCCTCGCTGAGTGACCGCATCACGGTGCGGGGGAAGCTCGCCTGTCACCGAGCAACGCTTCCGAGCGCGGGCAGCCCCCTTCTCCGAGCAGCTCATCGCCGCCGCAGTCACGCACGACTCACCCAGCAACGCACCCCGGACCGTTCGTGAGCGCTCCACACCGGGAAGCATCCGAGGTCGGGCGCACGCTCCACACTGACCAGCGCATCCAGGCACGGGCATGCACGCCCTCACCTAGCAACGCGTCCCCACGCGCGCAGCGCACCCTCGCTGAGCGAGACACCACCCGCAGGCGCGCACGCCCACATCACGGCACAGGCATGCACACCCACACCGGGTGACGCCCCCGGCACAGGCAACGCACCACTCACCGAGCAACGCATCGCACCACGGGCACGGACGCCCCACACCGAGTGATGCGTCCCAGCGCAGGTGAACTCACCCGTCGCCAAGCGCCTGGCTCAGCCGATCCATTCGCGGGCGTCGCGGAGCAATCCGAGCATCCCTGAGACCAGCCGCATCTGGTCTACCGTTCTGATGTCGGCTTCGAGCAGCTTCGGAGAGCACACCAGGACAGCGACGGACTGCGCGCGGGAGAGAGCGACGTTCAACCGGTTACGGGACAACAAGAAATCAAGGCCTCGCGGCAAGTCTACCGCCGACGAGGAGGTCATTGTCGTCACCACAACGGGTGCTTCTTGCCCCTGGAAACGGTCCACTGTGCCGACTCGGACGTCGCCGAAGCCGGCCTCGGAGAGTGCGCGCGTCACGACTCGCGCCTGCAAGTTGTACGGGGCTACTACAAGGAAATCGGCGTCCGTGAGCGGTCGGCCTTCCCACGATCGCCCGTGCAGGGACTTGATCACCGCGACCACTTGCTCGGCTTCTTCCACCGAACGCGTGGTGTTCCCCCGATGCTCGACCGATGCCAGATAGAGACCTGACGGGAAGCCGTCGACCGAACGTTCCGCGCTGGGATGCGAGTGCAGCAGACCCGCGTACGACAGGTTGGAAACCGGGGCACATACCGCGGGATGCATGCGGCGTGTCAGGTCTAGGAAATAGCCGAGTTCCGGCGGGATGGTGTCCGCCTCGCCGATCAGGTGGCCGAGCGCCGACGCCTCCGCACCGGCGGGGTGCGTGCCCTGCACGACTTGCGGCAGTTGTTGCGGATCCCCCAGTAGTACCAGGTTTTTCGCGCACATCGACACCGCCAGTGCGTCCGCGAGGGCGAACTGACCGGCTTCGTCGATGACGAGAACGTCGAAGGGTTCCTCGCGCACGGCGGCGTTGGCGAAGGTCCACGCCGTGCCGCCGACCAGGTGGCCGGTGTCGTGTTCTTCACGCCAGCGTACCAGCGCGGTGTTGTTTTTCGGCTGCTCCCAAGGCAATGACGGGTCCGGCGTCCGCTTCGCGCGCTTGGCGCAGGCCATCTCCGGCGCGTTTTCCATGGCCGCCGAGAGCACGTTCTCGACCGCTTTGTGGCTGTTCGACGTGACGCCGACGGTCCGGCCCGAACGCACCAGATGGGCGATGAGTTTCCCGGCCAGGTAAGTCTTTCCGGCTCCGGGCGGGCCTTGGACGGCGAGCACGGAGCCGTCGAGCTGGTCGACTGCGGTGATCACCGTGGCGACCAGATCTTCGCCTGGTTCGGGCAGTCCGCCGCGCAACCGGGGGATGCGGCGCAGCAGGTCGACGCCGGGGTGTGACGGCAGCGCAGGCAGCGTTTCCCCTACCAGCCGGGCGAGATCGGCTACTGCCTCGTCCTTCGGCGACGGGCGGACCGGGCTGCCGGGCAGGACCGCTGCGGGGAGGTCGTTGGACGTCCGGTCCGGAGCGCTGCTCTCTTCCAGCGTCACTTCGACAGCCGTCGCGGACACGACTTTCGCGTCGCGCGCGTCGGCGCCGTAGCGCAAACGCACGTCGTCACCAGGCGCGTACGGATGCGGACGGTCCGGGTCGCACCTCACGACCAGCGTGCGTTTCGCGGTGCGCAACCGGCCGGACGGCGGCACCCACTCGCCCGCGGTCACCGACACCGGGACCGCGCAGGTCGTGTCTACTTCGAGATCGCTGATCGGCGCGGCCAGCTGGCGGAAGAACTCCCACCACGCCGGATTCGTCTCGCGGCGGTGGTAGCCGACGGAGGCGGCCAGCAGCGCGCGGGCGTGGTCGTCGGGGGTGAAATCCGCGGGGTCGTCGGGGAGGCCGTCCAGGAGCGGGTCGACCAGCGCGGCCATCGCGGCGGCGCGTTCGGCTCGGCGCTGGGCGGCTTCCTCTTCTTCGGTGCGGCGGAGCAGAGCGTCCACTTCGGACTCGGGATCCGGCTCGGCGAGGGCGATCCCGGCTTCGGCGCGCACGCGGTGCAGGAATTCGTGCAGGCGCAAGGTGGAAACGCAATCGTACTCGTTGTAGTCCGCGATGCCGCGCAGCACTTCTTCGGCCTGCTCGGTGTTTCCCGCCGACGAGAGCGTCAGGTAATCCTCGTACGCCTCGATGCTCGACGCCGCCGTTTTTACCTCGCCAGCACGGGCTTCCGGCATGTACAGTGGTTCTAAATACTTGATCGAATACGACCGCTGTCCTACCCGCAAAGCCTTGCGTACCACGGCATACAGGTCGATCATCGCGCCGCTGCGCAGCAGCTCGTCCACGGCTTCCTCCCGCGTGCCGTGGACGGCGGCGAGCCGCTTGATCGCCGTGACCTCGTACGGCGCGTAGTGGTAGACGTGCGCGTCGGGGTGTTCCGCGAGCCGTGCGGTGGCGAAGTCGACGAACTCCTCGAACGCTCGTTTCTCCTGCGCGCGCGAGTGTGCCCAGAACGGGGTGAAGCGCTCGTCCGGGGTGACCGCGCCGAAGAGGTACTCCAGGCCGGTGCCGGCCAGGGCGTACGGGTCGCCTTCCATGTCGAAGAAGACGTCGCCGGGGTTGGCTTCGGGCAGTTCGGCGAGCGCGTCCGGGGCGATGATTTCGTAGGCCAGCTCTCCGGTTTCGTCCTGCCGGACCTGGATCGCGGCCTGCGCGCGCAACGAGGCGAACGTGCCCTCGGACATGTCGCGCGGGCGGTCGGCGGGTTCGGCGCCGGCGAGCGCGTCGATGGTGCCGAGCCCGGCGGTTACCAGCTTGCGCCGCTGCTCGCTGCGCATCCCGGCGACCAGCGACAGGTCGCGGTCGGCCTCGCGCGCGGACGAGCAGTGGTCGGCGAACGCGCATCCGGTGCACGCCGGACGTTCGTCTGCCCAGATCCGGTCGGGCAGCTGCGGCGGACGGTCCTCCAGCCGGTCGCGGAGGCGGTCCACGAGCGGAAGGAAGTCGTCGACGCGCAGGCTGCGCGTGCTGCCGTCGCCCAGCAGCAGGTGCATCTCCGGCCCGGCGGGCCAGCCGCCGCGGCGCAGAGCGTCGGCGTACGCGGTGAGCTGCACAACCGCCGACGGCTTGGCGTGCCGGGCGAGCTTCGTGTCGTAGACCTCGTAGCGGCCCTGGTCGTCGCGCAGAAGGAAGTCGGCGCGGCCGGAGAACTCGCCGTCGTGGAACACCGCCTGGTAGACGATCGGCGCGCCCGCGCGCAAGGCTTCCTCGGTGGCCTTCGCCGCGACGACCGGATCGTGCTCCTCGATCTCGACGACCTGCGTCCGCTCGCTGCGCAACCGTCCGAGCGTGGCCGCCTCGTGCGCCCGCCCGTGCTTCACCGCCAGCCGATCGGGTGCCGAAGTGGGCCGCGGCGCGCCGGGTATCCCCGCCGCCAATGCCTGCTTGAGGATGCTCCGGTGCTCGCATTCGAGCAGGTCAGCGAGATCAGACGGCGTGTACATCGCCCGGCAGTCTGTCACGGCCGAGGGAGGGCTCTGGCGAGGCGGGTGCCGACACGCCGCCCGGAATTGTCGGTGGCGGGTGGGATGATCTTGGAGTGGGCGGGAACGGGTGTGATGGGAGGTGTGCGCCGCCTCGCCAGCCACGGCAGGGCGGCGCGCGGTCCGCTACGGCATCGGGCGGCTGAGCAACCGCTCGAGCCACGACTCACGAGCCGCGACGCACGCGTGGGCCAGCTTGGATTCTGGGGCGAGGTCGTAGAAGCCGTGGAACGCGCCGCCCCGCCAACCTCGGCAGGACGGCGCGCGGTCCGCTACGGCATCGGGCGGCCGAGCAACCGCTCGAGCCACGACTCACGCGCCGCGACGCACGCGTGGGCCAGCGCGGAGTCCGGGGCGAGGTCGTAGAAGCCGTGGAACGCGCCGCCCCAGACGTGGAGTTCTGCGTTGCCTCCTGAGGCCCAGATCGCGGTTGCGAAGGCGACGTCCTCGTCTCGGAAGACTTCCGCCGCGCCGACGTCGATGAAGGTCGGCGGGAGGCCGCTCAGGTCGGTTGCTCGGGCGGCTGCTGCGTAGGGCGAGACGTCGGCGGTTCCGCGGCGGTCGCCCAAGACGGCTGTCCACGCGGTCAGGTTGCTGGTCCGGTCCCAGACACCGGTGCCGTCGTACTGGCGGGACGACGCCGTCTCGTTGCGGTCGTCGATCATCGGGCATTGCAGCAGCAGGCCGAGCAGCGCCGGGGCACCTCGGTCGCGGGCCAGCAGCGCGGTGCCTGCGGCTAGTCCTCCGCCGCCGCTGCCGCCGAACATCACCAGGCGTTGCGGGTCGAAGCGCAGGGCGTTCGCGTTGGCGGCCGTCCAGCGCAGGCCCGCGTAGCAGTCCTCGACAGGGACCGGGTCGGGATGTTCCGGGGCCAGCCGGTACTCGACGGTGACGGCGACCGCGTCGTACTTCAGCACCCATTCGATCAGCGGGCTCGCTCCGGCGAAGCGGTCTCCCATCACCATTCCGCCGCCGTGGAGGTAGTAGATGCCGGGGCCGGGGGTTTCGTGGTCCGCACGGGACAGGACGGAGACCGCGATCTCCGCGCCGTCGTAGCCGGTGATGGTGTGGTGGGCGCAACGGACCGGGCGGTTGCCGATTTGGTCTTCGATGCTGGGGAAAGGGAGGTTCCGGTAGTGCGGCAAGCGGTCCGCGGTCATGCCGACCGGCGCGTGGTCGGCTAGTGCGGGCAGCATCGCGGCGAGTTCTGGATCGAATGGCGGACGCGGCGAATCGTGCGTCATGAGTGCTCCTGAAGGTCATCGTCCCCGCGACCAGCGCACAGCGGAGCGCACGCCAAGGGCGCGAAGGGGAATTCGGTGGGAAAGAGTCGGGCCAGGGCACTCGTCGGCCGGTACGCCGCCGAGAACCCGGCGGCTAGCCTCTGTCCACCTCGATGAGCATGCAGTGAGATTACCCTACTGCGGCGACATTCCCGGGCAGCACAACTGAAGCCGCTGTCGGGCAAGGACATTGCTCGGTCTGTATTCGGGCGAGACACGTTTGGGCGGTGCAGAATGAAAACCGTGACCGTCGTTCTGCCCATCCCCCGGACCACATTGCGACTGCGCCCGTGGAGGTCGGAAGATCGGCAGGCGTTGGTCGACGCACATCGCGATCCGCTGTTGCGCCGCCGGTTGACGACTTCCCTCGCCAACGACGCCGAGGCTCAGCGGTGGCTGGACGCACAGGCGTCCGGCTGGGACTCCGCGACGCAATTCAGCTTCGCGGTGGCGGCTGTCGACGACACGCCGGTCGGTCATGTCGTCGTGAAGGTCCGGGACGAGGGTGCCGCCGAGGTCGGCTACTGGACGGCTGCCCAAGCTCGCGGGCGGGGCATCGCTGCCCAGGCGCTGGAAGTCACGTCGCGGTGGGCGCTCGACACGCAGCAGATCGTCCGGGTGGACCGCTTGGACTTGCTGCATGCCGAAGACAATCCGGCGTCCTGCCGGGTCGCGGAAAAATGCCGCTACATGCTCGCTGAACTGCTGCCGCCCGCGCCTCCGGACTTCCCGGCCAGGGGGCACCGGCATGTGCGCACGTCGGGCTGCTGACTGACCGGCGTTTCGTGCGTCGACGCCCCTACCGCAACTCATCCCGTCGACGAGACAGCGCAGCAGTCTCCGCGGTGTTGCCCGCCAGCTCGATCGCCCGGTCATAAGCCGCGCGCGCATCCTCGTCGCGGCCTAACCGGCGGAGCAGGTCAGCGCGGGTGGCGTGGTACGGGTGATATCCGGCCAACCGGTCCCCGAGACCCGTCGACCAAACCCAGCGCCACCGAAGGGCCGTCGAGTTCGGCGACGGCGATGGCGCGGTTCAGGGCGACGATCGGCGACGGATCGACGCGGACGAGTTGGTCGTAGAGGGCGAGAACCTGCGACCAGTCGGTCTCGCGCATGTCCCGCGCGGACGTGTGCACGGCGTTGATCGCCGCCAGGAGCTGGTACCGGCCGGGAGCGACGCCGGTGGCGAGGCGCTCGCGTACGAGGCGGTGGCCTTCGGCGATCAGCGACACGTCCCAGAGAGCACGGTCTTGTTCGTCCAGGGCGACTAGCTCGCCGTCGGCGGACACTCGGGCGGGGCGGCGGGCTTCGGTGAGGAGCATCAGCGCCAGCAGGCCGGTCACCTCGCCGTGCTCGGGGAGCAGGGTGCGGATCAGGCGGGTCAGCCGGATCGCTTCGGCGGTCAGGTCCTGGCGCACGGGGTCGGTGTCGGGGCCGGTGGCCAGGTAGCCCTCGTTGAAGGCCAGGAACAGCACGGTCAGGACGCCGGAGACGCGCGTCGGGAGGTCTTCGGCGGCGGGCACTCGATACGGGATGCGGGCGGCCTTGATTTTGGCTTTCGCCCGCGTGATCCGTTGTCCCATAGTGCTTTCCGAAACCAGGAAGGCGCGGGCGATCTCGGGCACGGTCAGGCCGCCGACCATGCGCAGGGTCAGCGCGACCCGGGATTCGGCGGCCAACGCCGGGTGGCAGCAGGTGAAGATCAGGCGGAGGCGGTCGTCGTCGATGAGGTGGGGAGGCGTCGCGTCGTACACCGGCTGGGCCTCCCGTTGCTTGTCGTCGCGTTTGTTTTCGCGGCGAAGGCGGTCGATGGCTTTGCGGGTGGCGGTGGTGGTCAGCCAGGCGCCGGGGTTGGGCGGCACGCCGTCGGACGGCCATCGCTCCACCGCAGTCGCGAACGACTCGGCGGCGGCTTCCTCGGCGATGTCCAGGTCGCCGAACCGTTTGGTCAGACCGGCGACCACCCGGGCCCACTCCTCGCGGTGGGCGCGGGTGATCGCCTCCCGGACGTCGCTCACTGGAACGGTCGCACCTCGACCTTGCGGTTGCACGCTTTCGACCCTTCGGCGGCGAGCTTGAGCGCCACGTCGAGGTCCGGCGCCTCGATGATCCAGAAGCCGGCCAGGTATTCCTTCGATTCCAGGAACGGGCCGTCGGTGACCATTCCCGCCGCGTCCCGGTTGTCGATGACGGTCGCGGTTTCCGGCGCGGCCAGACCGCCCGCGAAGACCCAGTGGTTTCCGGTCTGGAGACGCTCGTTGAAAACGTCGATCGCCGCGTCCTCCTCCGGCGTGACGGAAGGGGGCTGGTCGTGGATCACGGAAATCAGGTACTGCATCGCAGGATCCTTTCTGAGGTCAGCGGCCCGCGTACTGCGGACGCCCGGCCGGGCGCCAGACCTGCGTCGTCACGCCCTTCGTGTCCACTCGTGACTCAACCAGATCGAGGGCCAGATCCGGGCCGTTCTGCGGGAAAAGCCGCTGGCCCTGTCCGACGATCACCGGGATCACCAGGAAAATCATCTCGTCGACCAGGTCCATTTCCAGCAGCCGCCGGACCAGGGTGCCGCTGCCGTGCACCTGCAGTTCGCCGCCGGGCCGGGCCTTGAGGTCCGCGACGGCGGTCGCCAGGTCGCCGGACAGGACGCTGGTGCCGGACCACGCCGGGGCGGCGAGCGTCTTCGAGGCCACGTACTTCGGCCGCTCGTTCAGGGCGAGCCGGATGCGTTCGCGGCCGGGGGCGGCGTTGGCGCTCATCATGCCCCACGACGCCGCGAACAGGTCGTACGTCCGGCGGCCGAACAGGAAGGCGTCGGCGCGGTGGTAGGTGTCGTTGATGAACGCGAGCGTGTCCTGGTCGCCCTTGCCCAGCGCCCATCCGCCGCGGTCGAATCCGTTTCGGCGGTCCTCCTCGGACGCGCCGCCGTTGCCCTGCACGACTCCGTCGACGGTCAGCTGGGTCACGGTCGTGAGCTTCATGGTCGGTTCCTTCGCTTCGGTGCTGCCCCTTGCGGGCGGCTTCACTACTGCTACGAACACCGGCGACCCGATCCGACAGCGCGGCCGAAAATTCTTGAGAAGATTTTTAGCGGTGGGTCTCCAGCCAGGTCACGACGGCGCGGACGAAGCCATCGATGCTGGTCAGCGGCTTTTGAGCGAAGAGTGGGTGGAGGTGTTCGACGCCGATCGGGTCGTTCCAGGCCTGGGCGCGGCGGCACGTCTCTAGGACCGCCAGGTCCCAGTCGAGGACGCCGGTCAGCTTGCTTCCAGCGCCGGAGAGATCTCGACCTCGCGCAGTGCCGTCAACAGCGGCCCGAACGCCGCTGGATCGCCGAAGCTGGTGACCGGGGTCAGCGGCTCCGGTATGGCGAACGGCAGGCCGGCCGCCGCGATCGTGTGGAGGATCTCGGCTCGGCGGCGGAATCGGGACGCTTGCTGATCCGTACCGCGGCGACGCCGGGCAGCAGCACCACGTGGTGCATATTCCCTTGCGTGGCAAGGCGAGCGGAGCCGACCGGGGCCCCAGGAACGAGCGCTTCGGCGATTTCCAGCAGGTCAGCGGGGACCGGTGGCACCATTCCATTCCTCACCGGCGCGGCGGCAGCGGCACCACGTCCAGATCCCGTGCCACGTGGATCTCTCCGTCGAACACCTTCGCGGCTTCGTCGCGGAATCGGTCCGCCTCCTCGTAGGGGTAGCGCTGCGAGAAGTGCGTCAGCAGCAGTTCCCGGGCACCCGACTCCGCGGCGAGCCGTCCGGCGTCGGTGCTGGTCAGGTGGCCGTAGCGGTAGGCCAGGTCGGCGTCGGTGGCGCGGAAGGTCGATTCGGCGATCAGCAGGTCTGCCTCTTGTGCGCAGGCGAACGCGCCGGCGCACAGGCGGGTATCCATCACGAACGCGACCACTTGACCGCGGCGCGGCACGCTCACGTCTTCCAGTCGGACTAGGCCGTTCGCGGTCTCTAGTACGCCGTCGGCCTGGAGTTTTCGGACCGCGGGGCCCTGGACGCCGGCTGCGGCGAGTGCGTCGGGCAGCATCCGGAGGCCGTCCGGTTCGGCGTAGCGGTAGCCGAAGCAGTCGATGCGGTGTTCCAGCGGGTACGCCGACAGCGCGCCGCCGAGCGGGCCGGGGGCGGAGATCGGCAGCGGGACCAGTTCGGCGCGTTCGTGGAACGACGTCGAGTGCCGCAGGCGGTCGAAGTACTCCTGGCCGGACGCCGGGTAGTGGCAGCGCACCGGGTGCGCGACGGCGTCCAGGGACAGCCGCTGGATGATGCCGGCGAGGCCGAGGCTGTGGTCGCCGTGGAAGTGGGTCACGCACAGGTGCGTGAGTTCGTTCGCCGTCGCGCCGGCGTACATCATCTGCCGCTGGGTGCCCTCGCCCGGATCGAAGAGGATGCCGTCGGTGTCGAAGCGCAGCAGGTAGCCGTTGTGGTTGCGGTGCCGGGTCGGTGTCTGGCTCGCCGAACCCAGCACGACGAGCTCGCGTCGGGACATGACGATCATCTTCGCGCCGCGCCCGGGTCCGCCGCCACCGAAATGAACTCCGCGGAAACGGCGGCGGCCGTCCGGGACGAATTTCCGGAGGGCCGCCGTCGTTTATCGCCGAATGAATTCGCCCCGATCAGACCGGCGCGGGAATTGCCAGCGTTTCCCGATACCAGTTCCGGGCTTGGGCCAACCGGACGCGCAGCCCCGGTCCCGGCGGCACTCCGGTGAGTTTCCAGACCTTTTCGCTGTCGTACCAATGATCCCGGGTGAGCAGCGACCATTGGTGCTCGCTGAGCCACGGCGTGCGCGCCCGGTGCTCGGCGAGCGGCAGGTCCGCATCGGGAACCGGCAGGTCGAGCGTGCCGCAGACGGCTTCGAGCAGCTCGCGCATCCGCACCGGTTCGGGGTCGGCCACGTGGAACACCTCGCCGGGGCTGCCCAGCGCCGGGTCCAGCGCGAACGCGCTGAGCACGGCAGCGAGATCCCACGACGACACCACTGACGTACGAGCCATGCCGCCCGCGGCCCACGCCGGCACCGCTCGCAGCCACTTCACCAGCGCGGGGACCACGTGCCGGTCTCCGTCGCCGTACACCAGGTGCGGCCGCAGAACGATCCCGCCCGCGGCGCGGACCTGCTGTTCTCCGGCCAGCCTGGTGCGGCTGGTGGCCGAGGCGGGCCCGAGGTCGAGCGTGTCCTCGGGCGCGCCTCGATGCTCGCCGTCGCGGTAGACCGCGCAGGTGCTGAGGTGCACGACGCGCCGCGTGCCCGCGCGGTGCGCCTCCGCGAGCAGCCGAGCCGTGCCGCGGTCGTTGACCTCGGCGCATTCCTCTTCGGTGCCGCCGATCCGGGACGCGGCGTGCACGAGCGTCGCGACGCCCGTGCACGCCCCGGCCAGCCCGGCGGCGTCGGTGAGATCGCCTCGGTGGATCCGCGCGCCGGATCGCGTGATCCACTCCGGCACCGCACCGCGCGCCAGCACCCGCACCGCGGCGCCGCGGGCGAGCAACGCCCGCAGCACCGCCGAACCGATGAACCCGGTCGCTCCGGTGACGAGGATGTCCCCGGTCGTACTGTCCGCCCCCAGGCCGGCAGTCATGACCTGCGCATCGCCAGGATGCCGGTGGCGGCCGCGCGGCCCTTCTGCTCCAGCACCACCCGCACCACGCGGCAGCCGTCCGCGTCCGGTTCGAGTTCCTCGGCCACCAGCAGGCATTCGGAATCGAACTCGACGTAGGCGGAGAACTCGAAATCCGAACGCAGCGGAAGCGCGTACGGATCGCCGAGCGTCAGCAGCGCCGCCTGCCGCGCGCCCTCGATCAGCACCATGCCCGGGACATGGTCCACCGAGTGGTCGAACAGCACCGGATGGTCCGGGTCGAACTGCAGCGACCAGGTGCCCGGCACCGCGGTTTCCGCGACCAGCACGTCCTCCCCCCGGTCCCGGCCGACGAGCGCCGGGGCCACCGTGGGCAGCGCACGGGCCTGGAACGGCGTCGCCGCGAAATGGTCGCCGCGCAGCCGGCGGTAGACCGCCGGGGACACGCAGCGCCAGGTTTCCGAAGCGGTGCCGACCAGTTCGTCGTCGCGGAAGCAGCCGAACTCGGTCCGCATCCCGATGAGATTCTTGCCCCGGAACACCGGGTCGTGCGCGCTCGCCCGCAGCACCACGTCGATCGGCCGACCTTCGGTGACCAGCCCTTCGGGGGCGATAGAGCTGGTCTTCCAGTCGGAGATGAACGCGTTGCCGAGCGAAACGCCGTAGGCGCGGTGCGCGATCAGCAGCGACGCCTGGCGGGTGGTTTCCGCGTACAGCATGGGGTCGTGCGACCCCGCGGTGCGCGGGCCGAAGAAGCCGTGCCGGCGCGGCCACTGCGCGCCGACCTCGAACTGCCCCTCGCCCACGATGTTCAGATCAGTGACGAAAACTTCCGAGACGGCCGCGCGGTGCACGAGATTGCGCGGGATCGTCTGCTGGAAGTCGACCGGGCGTCCGCCCGGCGAACTTTCGCCATCGGTGATGAAGGTTCCTCGGACAGACTCCTCTAACAACATACCGACCATGTCGGTCCTCCCAGAAAAAAGAACTTCCCCAGTACCCCCACACCATGTTTAGCGGATACGGCCGGACAAAACCATACCTACCTACCGGTTTTTTTCTTCTGGATCCGATGGCCGGGACGGAGGTAGACTGGCGTGCCTGCGCGGCCGTTCCGGGCCCGCGGCTTCCCGAAAGGAGTGTGCGCAGTGGCTCGCCAGGAACGCGCGGAGCAGACCCGCAAGGCCATCCTCGACGCGGCCGCGTCCAGGTTCGACGCGGTCGGCTTTCTCGGTGCGAGCCTGTCGGACATCCTCGCCGAGGCGGGGGTGACGAAGGGCGCGCTGTATTTCCACTTCAAGTCCAAGGAAGAACTGGCGGACGCGTTGATCCGCGAGCAGTTCATCGTGTGGGACCCGCTGGCCGACGTCGAAAACCCGGGGCTGCAGACCGCCATCGACCTCACCCAGAACATGGGCCACAGCCTGCGCACCGACGTGCGCGTGCGCGCGGGCATCCGGCTGGTCATCGAACAGGGGTCGTTCGTCGCCCCGGCCGCGAACGCCTACAAGCAGTGGAACGACACCGTGCACGGCCTGCTGCTCGCCGCGAAAGCCGCGGGCGACGTGCGGAAAGAGGTCAACGCGCACGATCTCGCGCAGTATGTCGTCGCGTCGTTCACCGGGACCCAGCTCAGTTCGCAGGTGCTGACCGGGCGGACCGACCTGCACGAGCGGATCACGTTCATGTGGCAGACGATCCTGAACGCGGTGGTCCCGCCGCGGCGGCTGCACAAGTTCGATCCGGCCGGGACTCCTCCCGCCGACGCGGTGTAAGACTGGGGAAACCGGGCGGTCGGTCTTCTCAGTGAAGGTGCTGCCGCGCAACGGGTTTCGGCGGATCCGCGCGGTTCGCTTGGCTGGCGCAGCGCAGGGAATTCTCGACCCGTAGACGTCGCGGCCGCTCAGGTGCCCGTTGCCTCGGCGGCGGACGAATCCGCGGGCTGCGCCACCTCGATCACCCGCCAGAGCTCGGAAAGCGTGCTCGCCAGATCCGTGCCCGCCGGGATCGTGCCGCTCGCCGCCGCCGTTTCGAGGCCGACGCAGGTCACCACGACCAGCAGCGCCGCGAGATCCGGGCGGACGCGCGGACTCAGCTCCCCTGCCCCGTGCGCCGCGGCGATGTGCGCGCGCACCTGGCCCATCCACGCGCGGACGAAGGCGACGAACCTCGGGTCGTTCGAGCCCATTTCGCGGGCCAGCCGGAAGCTCGCGCCCACCTTGGCGTCCTCGGCGAGCCAGCCCATCAACGCGCGGCTCAGGCCGGCCAGCCTGCGCAGATGCGGACGGCTCCCGCGCGCTCGCGCGACGTGCCCGTGCAGCACCGCGACGGCCGCCGACTGCACCTCGTCGCAGACCTCGTCCTTCGACGAGAAGTGGAAGTACAGGCCGCCCTTGGTCACGCCGGCCTCGCGGGCGATGTCCACCATGCTCGTGGCCGCGTAGCCGTCGCGGTAAAACAGTGTCGCCGCGGCGTCCAGCAGCAGGAGCCTGGTCAGCTCCGCACGGGCCTGTTTAGTCACCGTCTTCCCCATCGTCTCGCGCCGGGAACGGCACGGCGTGGGTTCCCGGCCTGCTCATCATGACATACCGACCGCCCGGTTTACTAGTCGGCAGGGCCGATTGCCTGGCCGTATCCGGCAGGTCGCGACCGGAACAGACCAACCACCCGGTTTTACCTTGAAAACCGACCTCCCGGTTTGCTATGGTCCTGTCACGGACCCGGCTCGGACCGGCAGGCAGCGGCGCTGGGGGCGCCGCCGGACGGGTCCGGCGCGAGAGACATCGGAGGGCAGTCATGCTCAACTACGAAATTCTCGGACAGATCAGAGTGAGCGGCCGGCCCGGCGTCTGCGCCCCGCGGGCCCGCAAGATCGAGACCCTGCTGTCCGTGCTGCTGGCCAAGAACAACCAGGTCGTGACCGCCGAGCACCTGATCAGCGAGATCTGGGGCGAACATCCGCCGGCGCGGGCGAGCGCGGCGCTGTACGTGTACGTGTCGCAGCTGCGGAAACTGCTGCGCGGCACGAGCAAGGATGCGGAAGAGAGCCCGGTGGTCACCAGTCCGCGGGGGTATTCGCTGCACGTCGGCATCGGCGAGCTCGATGCCGACCGGTTCACCCGGCTTTACGAGCAGGGGCGGACGTTGCATTGGGACCGCGGCTACGGGCAGGCGGCGAAGGTGCTGCGGGAGGCCACCAGCCTTTGGCGCGGTGCGGCGTTCGGCGGATTCGCCGACTCGCCGGACGTGCAGGCTTACGCGACGCTGCTCGAGGAGAGCCGGCTTGGCTGCCTTGAGCTGCTGATGGAGACCGAGCTGTTGATCGGGCGGCATCGCGAGGTCGTCGGGCAGCTGTCCGCGCTGGCCAAGGAGCACACGCTGCGGGAGACGTTCACCGAGTATTTGATGACCGCGCTGGCCCGGTCCAACCGGCGGGCCGAGGCGTTGGAGACGTTCGCTTCGGCTCGGCAGAATTTGGTGCAGCAGCTGGGGATCGAGCCCGGGAGCTCGTTGCGGAAGCTGCACCACAGCATTCTTGTCGGCGAGATGTCGGACGCGGTCTGATCCTGACCGCGCCGGATTCGGCCCGGTCTTCCGCCACAAGCGGGAGACCGGGCCGTTCTTTGTGCTGTGGGGCTAGGGCGAGAGCCTCAGCTGCGGTAAACCGACACTACGAAACCGCCGCCCGTGACTGGTTCGCCGTACCAGCCGCCCCAGCGGCGGTCCAAGGCCAGGCCCGCCAGTTCGGCCATCAGGTCCAGTTCGGCGGGCCACACGTAGCGCAAGGGCAGCGACGCGTCAGTCAGGTGCACGATTTGCCGGACGTCGTCGACCGCGCGTACGCGAGCGTCCGCGGTCCAGCAGGCCGGGTCCGGGTGGCGGCCCTGGACCACCAGGGCGCCGCCTGGGCGCAGGAGGCGGCTGTAGCGGCCGATCGCGCGCAGCTGGTCTCGCTGGTCGGGCAGGCGGGACAGCACGTCCGCGCCCAGGTAGCCGGTGTCGAAGCGCGAGCCGGGTTCGAGGTGGACCTCGTAGCCTTCGCCGGCCAGTGCGTCCGCTACCGGGCCGCCGCCGGGGACCAGGACTCTTCCTGAACCGTGGCGCCGCGACACGCGGTCGGTCACTTCGGAGAGGAACGCGACCGCGCCCGCCGGGTCGTCCGCCAGCGGGGCCAGCCACGCTGCCACTGGATCGACCGGCTTTTCCATCACCCGGGTCGGCATTGCCGCCACCTCACTTCACGCAGTGGTCCTCTCTACTCCACAGAGAGTGCCGGAGCGATCTAAAGCGGACCTAGCGGGAGCAGGGGGGCGACGACCGCGCGAGGGGCTGGTAACGCGGCTACCTCCGCACGCAACGCTTCCGCACCGGCGCGAAGTGTGTCGTCGGTGAGTCGGGAGAGCTCTTCCGCCGAGCCGGTAAGCCCCGCGCCCGCCGCGGTGACGCGGGTACCGAAAGCGGACTCGGTCAACGACAGCTGTGGAAGACCGTACGCCACTGCGGCAAGGGCCAAGGTCTCGTCGCCGTCGTGCACCACCGCCGCGCAGGTTGGCAGCACGGCAGAAGGAGGCGCGGAGTCCACTAGTTTCACGCTCGGTGGCAGGGTAAGCCCGGCTGGCAATTCCGCTCTGCAGACGAACTCGGCGTCCACATCGGACAGTGCGCTGAAGACTGGCTCATACCAGGAAGGATCGGTCAGTGACAGGAGAATGCGAGGGCGGCATGCCTTGCGACGCAGCCAGTTGGGGATCACGGCCGGACCGAAATACGGAATGTGCCGTATTGAAGTTCCAGGAGAGTCCTTGTCGCGCAATGAAGGAGGGACGACGTCGAGTGTGTGGTCCGCGGTGCCGTCGAAGTCCGACGGCCCAAGCACGCGAACTGCCTTGGCGTCGACCGCGCGGGCGGCGGTGATTCCGGCGAGTGCGTTCGACACGACTACAGCGGGCCGCCACAGTCGCGCGAACTTGACCAGCGCGGCGGATTCGGTTAGTTCCGCGTCGCCGTCTTCGAGCTCGGCCGCGGCGCAGCCGGTGCGGAGGATGTCCTCGACAAACGCGGGGCGTCCGGCGATTTTCACGTCGTGTCCGGCGGTCCGCAGCGCCCAGGCCAGCGGCACCAGGGTGTGCAGCCGGGCGGTCGAGGACGGCGCGGCCAGGAGTACACGCATGGGATAGCTCCAGAGACGGCAAAAGCCGGGCCGGGTGGACAGTCCTTTCGAGACTATCCACCCCGGACCGGCCCGGCGTACCCCTAGAAATCGTTACTGGCCGGGCATTTTCACCGCTTCGACGGCGTTGCGGCGCATCGCCAGCCTCGCCGAGAGCGCGGTGGCCGGCCACACGATCAGGAAGATCGCGAGCACCACGGCGAGGAACACCCAGACCGGTCCGGACGGGATGATCTCGCCGGTGGTCAGGGCCATCGGCACCACGGTGAAGAGCGAGATCACGATGCCGAGCACGAGCCCGGTCACCGCCACGATCCCGCCTTCCACGAACAGCATCCGCTTCACCTGCCCGCGGTCGGCGCCGGCGAGCCGTTGCGCGCCGAACTCCCGCCGGCGGGCCAGCACCGCCACCGAGAGCGTGTTCACCGCGGCGATCGCGGCGTACGCGATGGCGAGCACAGCCAGCAGGTAGTTGATCAGCGCCTCGACGTCGGCACTCGCCTGGAAACTCGCGGCGAGCGTGCTGTCGTCGCCGACCGAGACCCCGGGCCAGTCCTTCGTCCGGTCCGACAGTGCCGACACGATCGCGCTGGCGTCGCCGCCTCGCACGAGCACCTGCGACGGCAGGCCGCTGGTGGTGTGCGCGGCCAGCAGGTCCGCGGGCAGCACCATGCTCGCGTAGCTGGACGGGCTGTCCAGCAGGGCGACCACGGTCACCGGGACCTGTGCCCCGTCGCCGAGCCGCATTTTGATCTTGGCACCGACCTTGATCTCGAGACTGTCGGCGACCGACGCAGGCAGTGCCACCGAATCCCCGCGCAATGCCGTCAGCGAACCTTCGGTGACCTCGGTGGAGAGCACCGTGCCGCCCTGGTCCTGCGGGGCGACGCCCAGCAGCCGCAACGGGTCGCTTCCGTTGCCGTCGTACGGATCTTCGATCCAGCCGGAACTGGTGACGAGCGGCGACGAGGTCGAAACTCCTGGCGTGCTGCGGATCTGCGCGAGCTGGTCCGGCGAGAACCCGCCCGCGGTCGAGGTGAGCACCGCGTCCGCCTGCAACTGCCCGGCGTAGGCGTTGACCTGCGCTTTTTGCGCGGTAGTCTCGGAATACACGTTGCCGAGCGCGACCGCGCTGGCGAGCGTGATCGGCGTGAGCACCGCGGCGAACGCGACGGCCCGCGCCCGGGTGTTGATGACCGCGAGCGTGGCGTCGCGGCCGGCGACCCGGCGCACGAACGGACCGAACCGGTCCACCACCCAGGCGATGATCTCCGGACCGAGCAGCGCGACGCCGATCGCACCGGTGAGCAGCGCCGGACCGCCGATCGCCGCCGCGCTGTCGGCGGGCATGAAGATCGTGGTCGAAGCCAGCAGCACAGTGGCCGCACCGCAGATCAGCGCGCCCATGCGGCGCACCGCGTTCACCTTGGCCCCGGGGATCGCCGCCTCGGCCAGTGCCTGGATCGGCCGGGCCCGGGCGGCGGCCAGCGCGGCGAACCACGCGGCCCCGAAGGTGATCGCGAGCGTGACGACGATGCCCGCCGCGAACGCGATGATGTCCTGGGTGAAGGCGAGTTCGTCCGGCACGATGCCGAGCGAACCGCTGGTGCTGAAGATCCAGTTCCCGAGCAGGCTGCCCAGGAACGCCCCGCACACCGCGGCGAGCGCGCCGACCGCCATCGTCTCCATGACGACCATGCGGTGCACCTGTTTCGGCGTCGCCCCGGTCGCCCGCAGCAGCGCGAGTTCCTGCTGCCGCTGCCGGACGGTGAGGCTGATCGTCGCGGAAACGACGAGCGCCATCACGACCAGCACCATGCCGCCGAAGATCGCCGCGAGCAGGATCAGCGGCAGCTGGCTTCCGCTCACGCCGACGAATTCGGCCGAACCGCGGTCGTCGCCGGTCAGCACCGTCAGCGCCGGAACCTGCTCGGAGATCTTGCCCGCCAGTTCGGTCGCGTCGATCCCGTCGGCCGGGAACACGCCCACGAGCCCGACGGTGCCGGGATGCGGGTTGAACCGCTGGGTGTCCGCGACGGAGAAGAAGAACGCGGGCGCGCGCACGGCCTGCGAAGGCTGTGCGACGCCGGAAATCTGGAACGACTGGCGCTGTCCGTTCACTGCCAGGTCGACGGCCGAACCCGCGCGCAGGCCGGCCGCGGACGCGGTGGCCGCGTCGAGCACGACCTGGCCCGGCGTGTTCGGAGCCGCGCCCTCGGTCAGCTTGTAGCCGCCCAGCGAAGCGGAATCCCAGCCGTGTCCGGAAAGGACAGACGCACCCGGCTCGGGCGCACCGTCGTGCAGCAGCACGGTCGCGAACGAAACGTCCGGCACCGCCTGTCCGACGCCCTGCACCGCGGAAATCTTGGCGACCTGGTCCTCCGGCAGCACCGCACGCTCGGCGTACGGGACGACCTGCGATTCCTCGTCCGGCAGCTTGAACCCGGCGGACCCGCCGACGACCAGCGGCGCGGCGGAAAGCCGTTCCGGGGCCGCCTTCAGCACGATCGCCGTCTCGAACAGCCCGGCGCACGCGATCAGCAGACCGCAGCCGACGAAGATGGCGATGAACGACGCGAGCGACGCCGCCGCGCGGTACCGGAGGCTCGACAGTGCGAGCGCGAGCACGACTCGCCGCGAACTCACCGCTGCCTCCTCGCTTGCTCGCCGAGGTGCGCCAGGGTGCTCGCCACCGCGTCGACGCTCGGGTTCGCCATCTGCGTGACGATCCGGCCGTCGACCAGGAACAGCACGTTGTCCGCGTGGGACGCGGCGACCGGGTCGTGCGTGACCATCACGATCGTCTGGCCCGCGCTGACCAGCTCGCGCATCAGGCCGAGCACCTCGAGCGCGGTGGTGGTGTCGAGCGCGCCGGTGGGCTCGTCGGCGAACACCACCGCGGGGCGGGCGGCGAGCGCGCGGGCGATCGCGACGCGCTGCTGCTGCCCGCCGGACAGTTCGCCGGGCCGGTGTTTCACGCGCTGGGACAGCCCGACGCGCGCGATCACCTGGTCCACCCACGCCTTGTCCGGCGTGCGGCCGGCCAGCAGCGTGGGCAGCGTGACGTTCTGCTCCACGTTCAGCGCGGGCATCAGGTTGAACGACTGGAAGATGAACGCGACGTGCTCGCGGCGCAGTTCGGTGAGCTTCGTTTCGTTCTTGCCCTTGAGGTCGGTCCCGACGAGCGTGACCGTGCCCGAGGTCGGCGTGTCCAGCCCGGCCGCGCAGTGCAGCAGCGTGCTCTTGCCGGAACCGGACGGACCCATCACCGCGGTGAAAGTGCCTGCCGGGAAGGCAACGGACACGCCGGCGAGCGCTTCGACCGCGCTTTCGCCGCGGCCGTAGGTCTTGTGCACCGCGTCCAGCTGGACCGGCGTTGCCACGGAAGTGGTGGTGGTGGACACGTCGTTCACTCCGATCCGTTTCCGGAACCGCGGCGGTCGAGCGACCACCAGACCCCGAGCACGATCACGCCGCCGCCCAGCGTCCACAGCCAGAACGGCCATTTGAAGGACATGCTGATGAGGCACATCAGCAGCCAGATGACGAACTGGACGCCGAGGACGGCCGCCCAGGCGATCGTGACGATCAGGCGAGCGGATCCGCTCCCCGAACGGGTCTTCTCGGTGCTCTCCGACATGAGAGGCCCCCCAATACGGCTTCGGCGGAGTCGGGATTAATTGTGTAAGGCTTGCACAGTTTAGCGGACCCCGGATGATCGGGAAACCCCAGGCCCCGGCAACAGGGCCTCGGAGCAGCTCAGACGGTGCCGCCGGACAGGGCGCGAAGCAGTTGCGGCGGGTCCGGATTCCCGCCGATGCCGGACCAGGTCAGCGCGCTGGCCGTCGCGAAACAGGGGTGCGCCGTTCAGCCTCGGCGGCGCTCCCGGCCCCGGATCGATTGGTCTCGCTCACGTTGGCTCGCCCCCAGGCCAGATCGGTGTAAGACTTGCACAGTTTACTGAAAGACGTCCCGGAGCGAAAGATGCCGATCGAGCCCGACCCCCGCGCCCTGCCCCCAGGTCTGTCCCCGGCATGGCAAGGCGGCCCGCGTCCCCGTCGCGGGCCGAAGCCGTCGCACACCGTCGAGGCGGTGGTGGCGGCCGCCGTCGAACTGGCCGACACCGAGGGCCTGGCCGCGGCGTCGCTGCCGAACATCGCGTCCGCGCTCGGGCTGACGACCAACGCGCTGTACCGCTACGTGAGCTCGAAAGACGAACTGCTGATCCTGCTGGCCGAGACCGGGTTCGGCCCGCCCCCGGAACCCGCCGCGGGCCTGGAGTGGCGCTCCGCGGTCCGGGCCTGGGCGGACGCCGCCGCCAAACGGTACGCCGCCCGCCCCTGGCTGCTGGACGTCCGCGAGAGCCTGACCCCGCACCGCCTCCGCTGGACCGAACAGCTCCTGGACATTTTCACCGGGGCCGATTTGTCCACTGTGGACGCATTGGGGTGCGCGGAGCTGGTTTCGGCGGTCGTCCGGGCCACCGCGGACCGCCGCCGGACGGCGGCCGACCCGGATTCCCCCGAATCCGCCGAATACTCCGCCGAAGTACGAGCTTTCCTGCAACCGCGACTGTCCGAAGGCGGCTATCCGCATCTGGCCGAACTGGCCGAATCCCACGGCTGGCCGGCCGCCGCGCCCGAAGACTTCGCGCTGGAACGAGTCCTGGACGGAATAGCCGCCCTGCTCCCCTGACCGGAGCCCCCTGCTCCCCCGCTGAAACCATACCAACCGAGCGGTTTTTAGTGGCTTTCCGGGCCGCCGGGACGTAGACTGTCCTTCTGGGCGGGGGTCTGCTGTGGACCGAGCCGCCAAAGCGAGAGGGGCCGCTGTGGCTCGCCAAGAGCGTGCGGAGCAGACACGGAACGCGATCCTCGAGGCGGCCGCCTCGCGGTTCGACGCCGTCGGCTTCCTCGGCGCGAGCCTGTCGGAGATCCTGGCCGAAGCGGGCGTCACGAAGGGCGCGCTGTACTTCCACTTCAAGTCGAAGGAAGACCTGGCCGACGCGCTGATCGAGGAACAGTTCACGGTCTGGGAGCCGCTCGCGGCGATCGAACGCCCTGGGCTGCAGACGGTCATCGACCTGACCCAGGGGATGGCGGCCAGCCTGCAGTCCGACGTGCGGGTCCGGGCGAGCGTCCGGCTGGTCATCGAGCAGGGTTCGTTCATCGCGCCGGCGGGTGCCGCGTACAAGCGGTGGATCGACACGATCCACGGCTGCCTGCTCGCGGCGAAGGCGGCGGGCGATGTGCGCAAGGAGATCAACGCGTACGACCTCGCGGTGTACGTGCAGGCGTCGTTCACCGGGATCCAGCTGAGTTCCCAGGTGCTGACCGGCCGCAACGACCTGCTCGAGCGCACGGCGTACATGTGGACGTTGATCCTGAACTCGGTGGTCCCGCCGCGGCGGCTGCACCGGTTCGATCCGCGCGGCGCGGAGCAGGAGACGTCCGGGGTCTGAGGCTTCGGAAAATGGGCGGCCCGGCGGTGCGGGGTCGCCCTTTTTCGTGCGGCGCACTGTGATCAGCAATCAAACCGACCGGCCTGTTTTACTGGGGAAACCGGGGAGTCGGTTTAGTACGCTGCCGGGGGCGCCAGGCCGGGCGGCTGCTCGCTGCACATCTCCGACGGCGAACTCGACGCCGACCGCTTCACCCGCCTTTACGAGCTAGGCCGGTCCCGGGTTGCCGCCCACAGCAACCTGGGCGGTCTGACGCAGCCCGCGTCTCGGGTTCAAGAAAAAGGCGGCCCGTGCTCGGGGGCACGGGCCGCCTTCGCCACCGCGGCGAGGGGGTCAGCCGCGGGCGCGCTGGTGGAACTTCCGGATCGCGAGGTACGCGCCGACCGCGGTGAGGACGACCGACCAGGCGAACGCCAGCCACACCGTCGAGGCCACCGCGGTGCCGTTCATCAGGCCGCGGACGGCGTCGATCACCACGGTCACCGGCTGGTTGTCGACGACGGCCCGCAGCACCGACGGCATCGAACCGGTCGGCACGAGCGCGCTGGTGGCGTACGGGACGAACACGAAGATCATGCCGAGGCCGCCCGCTCCCTCGACGGTCTTGGCGATCGACCCCACCAGCGTGGCGAGCCAGAACACGCCGGCGGCGAACAGCACCAGCAGTCCGGTCGCGGCGAGCCAGCCGAGCACGCCGCCCGCCGGGCGGAATCCGATGGCCAGGCCGACCACGACCATCACCACGAGCGAAAGCATGCTGCGCAGCACGCCGGAGACGACGTGGCCGACGAGGACGGCCGAGCCCGCCATCGGCATCGAGCGGAACCGTTCGACCAGGCCCTGCGTCAGGTCAGCGGCCACGCCGACCACGGTGGTCGTCGAGTTGAAGCCGATGCTGACGACCACCAGTCCGGGCACCAGGTAGTCGACGTAGGCCATGCCGGGCAGGTTGATCGCGCCGCCGAACATGAAGCGGAACAGCAGCAGCAGCACGATCGGCAGCGAGAACGCCTGGATCAGCATCTCCGGGTTGCGGACGATGTGCTTGACGTTGCGCGCGACCAGCACCCGGCAATCGGACAGGGCGAGCGCGAACGACGAGCGGCTCGGGGAGCCGGGGATGTGCGTCCCCTCGATCTCCCTGGACAGGGTCTGGGTCATCAGTTCGCTCCCGCGGTTCCGGTGAGGGTGTGGAAAACGTCGTCGAGGGTCGGCTCGGAGAGCTCCAGCCCGGTGGTTTCGAGGCCCGCGTCGTCGATCCGGTTGAGCACCTGCCGGACCTGGGCAGGCTGGTCGATCGCGACGCTGACCGTCTCGCCGGTCAGCACCCCGCCGGCGACCTCGTGCGCGCGCGCCGCGTCGGCGGCGGTGGCAAAGGTGAGCTTCAACCGCTCAGTGCCCACCTTGCGCTTGAGCTCGGCGGCGGTGCCCTCAGCGACGACGCGGCCCTTGTCGATCACCGCGATCCGGTCGGCGAGCTGGTCGGCCTCCTCGAGGTACTGCGTGGTGAGCAGGATCGTGGTGCCGCCGGTGAGCAGTTCGCGGATCGCGTCCCACATCGCCGAGCGGCTGCGCGGGTCGAGACCGGTGGTCGGCTCGTCGAGGAACAGCACCGGCGGCGAGGTGATCAGGCTGATCGCCAGGTCGAGCCTGCGCCGCATGCCGCCGGAGTAGGTCTTGACCTGGCGGCCCGCGGCCTCCACGAGGTCGAACTGCGCGAGCAGTTCGGTGGCGCGCTCCTTCGCCCGCGCGGCGGGCAGGTGGAACAGCCGGGCCATCATCTCCAGGTTCTCGCGGCCGGTGAGCAGTTCGTCGACCGCGGTGTCCTGTCCGGTCAGGCCGATCTGCTCGCGCACCGTCCGCTTGGACCCGGCGAGGTCGTGCCCGTTGACGGTCACGGTGCCGCCGTCGGCGTCCAGGAGGGTGCTGAGGATCCGCACCGTCGTGGTCTTCCCGGCGCCGTTGGGGCCGAGCAGCGCGAACATCGTGCCGCGCCGCACGCTCAGGTCGACGCTTTCCAGCACTTTCACGTCGCCGTAGGACTTGCGCAGCCCCCGTGCTTCGATTGCGTAGCCGGTGACCATGGGGTTACCTCTCCTCGTTCGGGTCTTGTCAGTGGGCCACACCCCGGCGGGGCCGGACAACAGTGGCCGGGGCCTGCCGGGTTAGGGGTTCCCGCCCCTCGCGCCCGGTGCGCTCAGTCGTCGCCGGCGCCGATCGCCATGCTGATCAGGGCGTCCGTGTCGAGGTCGTCGATCGACGCCTCCTCCACGGCTTCCGGCTCCTCGGCGCGGTCTTCGGCAAGGCGCACGCCGGCCAGCTCCAGCAGCCCGTCCAGCAGCCCGGCCGCGCGCAGCTTCTCCAGCGGGATTCCCGCCAGCGCCTCCCGGACTCCTTGCTCCGTAACGGTTTCTTCGGCAGGTGCTTCTTCGGCAGGAGCCAGTTCGCCGACGAGGAACTCGGAAAGGATCCGCGGCGTCGGGTAGTCGAAGATCAGGCTGACCGGCAGCTTCAGCCCGGTGACGAGGCTGAGCTTGTTGCGGAACCCGGTGGCGGACAACGAATCGAAGCCGACCTCGTTGAACGAGCGGTCCGCTTCCACCGCCTCCGGACCGGCGTGGCCCAGCAGCGCCGCGGCGTGCGTGCGCACCAGGTTCAGCACCAGCGGGACGCGCTTGTTCGCCGCCAGGCCAGCCAGTTTCTTGGCCAGCGACTCGGTGTCCTCCGCCGTGTCCTGTGCCGCACGGCGGCCGGGCGTGCCTGCCAGACCGCGCAGCACGGCCGGGAGGTCGTCGCCGCCGGACGACGCCAGCACGCGCGTGTCCAGTGCGATCGGCACCAGTTGCGCCTCCGCCGCGCCGACCGTCGCGTCCAGCAGCCGCAGACCGTCCTCAGTGGACAGTGCGGTGATGCCGGTCTCGCCGATGCGGTGCGCGTCCGCGTCTTCCAGCGCCGCGCCCATGCCGTCGCTCCACAGGCCCCACGCCAGCGAGGTGCCGGTGAGGCCCTCGGTGCGCCGGCGGGCGGCCAGTGCGTCCAGGAACGCGTTGGCCGCGGCGTAGCTGCCCTGCCCCGGTGCGCCGAGGACCCCGGCGGCCGACGAGAACAGCACGAACGCGGTGAGGTCCAGCTCGCGGGTCAGCTCGTGCAACGCCTCCGCCGCGTCGACCTTCGGGCGCAGGACCTTGTCGAGTCGTTCCGGCGTAAGGGAAGTCAGCACCCCGTCGTCCAGGACGCCGGCCGCGTGCACCACCGCCCGCAGCGGCGCGTCGGCCGGGATTCCGGCCAGCAGCGCCGCCAGCGCGTCCCGGTCGGCCACGTCGCAGGCGGCGAACGTGGCCTCGGCGCCGAGACCGGACAGTTCGTCCCGCAGTTCGGCCGCGCCCGGTGCGTCCGCACCGCGACGGCTGACCAGCAGCAGGTTCCGCACGCCGTGTTCGGTGGCCAGGTGCCGCGCCACGGCCGTGCCGAGGGCGCCGGTGGCTCCGGTGACGAGCACGGTGCCCTCGGCGTCCCATACCGGGGCCGCTGCCGCGTCGGCCGCCCGGACCAGGCGCGGCACCAGCACCGCGCCCGCCCGCAGCGCCACCTGCGGCTCGTCGGAGGCCGACACCGCGGCCAGCGTCCGGCCGGCCGGGGTGCCCGCGCCGAGGTCGGCCAGGGTGATCCGGCCGGGGTGTTCGGCCTGTGCCGAGCGCACCAGGCCCGCGACCGCGGCGCCGGCCGGGTCGGGGTTCTCCCCCTCTTCGGCGGCCACCGCGCCCCGGGTCGCCACGATCAGCGAACCGGTGGACCCGGCGAGCCAGTCCTGCAGCAGGCCGAGCACGCGGTGCAGTTCGGCGTGGACGTCGTCGGTGCCGCCCGCGGGCAGCACGACCAGTCCGCTCGCCTCGGCGACCGTCCCGGCTGCCTTGGCGCCCAGCGCTTCGGTGAGGCCGAAGGCGTCCGGGCCGAGCACAGTCCAGTCGGTGACCTCGGCGACGGCGTCGAGGTCGGCCTGTTCCCAGGCAACGCGGAACAGCGCGTCACCACCGCCAGTCGGTGCCGCCTGCGGTACGGCCGACATCGGGCGCAGCAGCAGGGATTCCACCGATGCGACCGGAGCCCCGGCACCGTCGGCGACGTCGAGCGAGACCGCGCCCGAGCCGACCGGGCGGACGTGGACCCGCAGCGTCGTCGCCCCGACGGCGTGCAACCGGACGCCTTCCCAGGCGAACGGCAGCGCCGGTTCGTCCCCGGCCGCGCCGGAGACACCGATGGTGTGCAGTGCGGCGTCGAGGACGGCGGGGTGGATGCCGTAACGGTCCACATCGGACACCGAGGCCGGGAGCTGGATCTCGGCGAACGCTTCGCCGTCGCGCTTCCAGGCCGCGACGAGCCCGCGGAACGCCGGACCGTAGGCGAGCCCGTCGGCGGCCAGCTCTTCGTAGGTGCCCTCCAGCCGGACCTCCTCGGTGCCGGCGGGCGGCCACTCGGCCAGCTCGAACTTCCCGGCCTTGCCCGCCTTGGCGAGCTTGCCGATCGCGTGCCGCGTCCAGGCGGCGCTGTCGCCTTCCGGCCGGGAGTGCACGCTGAACGTCCGGCTGCCGCTGCCGTCGGCCGCGCCGAGGGCGAACTGCACGCGGACGCCGGAGCGCTCGGGGACGACCAGCGGGTACTCCAGGGTCAGTTCCTCCAAGCGCGGGCAGCCCGCCTCGTCGCCTGCCCGGATCGCCATTTCGACGAAACCGGTGCCGGGGAACAGGATCGAGCCGCCGACGACGTGGTCGGCCAGCCACGGGTGTGTGCCCACCGAAAGCCGCCCGCTGAACAGCAGCCCTTCGGCGTCGGCGAGTTCCAGTGCCGTCCCGAGCAGCGGGTGGTCTTCCTCGCCGACCGCACCGGAGGTGCTCTCCAGCCAGAAGCGCTGCCGCTGGAACGGATACGTCGGCACCGGCACCGGACGGGCGCCGGTCGGCTCGTAGATCGCGGACCAGTCGACGTCGACGCCGCTGACGTGCAGCTGCGCGACACCGGTCAGCGCGGCCACCGCCTCGTCGTTCTCCTTGTGCAGCAGCGAAGCCAGCGCCTCAGGCTGCTCGTCGAAGCAACCCGCGGCCATCGCGGCGAGCGTGGTGTCCGGGCCCAGCTCCAGGAACCGGGTCACGCCGTCCGCGGCGGCCCGAGTGACCGCGTCGCGGAACTGCACCCCTGCGCGGACCTGGTTCACCCAGTACTCCGGCGAGGTCAGGTCGGCCGGGCCGCCGGTGACCGTCGAGATGACCGGGATCCGCGGGTCCGCATAGGACAGTCCTTCCGCGACAGTGCGGAACTCGCCGAGCATCGGGTCCATCAGTCGCGAGTGGAACGCGTGCGAGACACGGAGTTTCTTGGTGCGCTCGAACTTCGCCGCCACTGCGGCAACCGCTTCTTCAGCGCCGGAGATCACGACCGCGGTCGGACCGTTCACCGCGGCAATGTCCACAGTGTCCCCTGCGGCTTCGCGAACCGCTTCGGGAGTTCCGTCGATCGCTACCATCGCACCGCCGGTCGGCAACGCCTGCATCAGCGCACCGCGAGCGACTACCAGCTTCGCCGCGTCTTCGAGGGAGAGCACGCCAGCGCAGTGGGCCGCCGCGATCTCGCCGATCGAATGCCCGGCGAGCACGTCCGGTTTGACGCCCCACGCACGGACCAGGCGGAACAGCGCGACTTCCAGCGCGAACAGCGCGGGCTGGGTATAGCGGGTCTCGTCGATGCCCTCCCCGCTGTCGATGATCGGCCGGATGGGGCGGTCCAGGTGCCGGTCGACCGCGGCGCAGGCTTCGTCGTACGCGGCGGCGAACGCCGGGTACTGCTCGGCGAGCCGTGCCCCCATCTTCGCGCGCTGCGAACCCTGGCCCGCGAACAGGAACGCGGTGCGCCCGCCCGCGGTGGCGGTCCCGCTGACGACTCCGCGCGCCTCTTCCTCGTCGACCAGCGCCGCGAGGCCGCGCACGAACTGCGGCGACCGGCTGCCGATCAGCACGGCCCGGCGGTCGAACGCGCCGCGCGTGGTGGCCAGCGAGACGCCGATGTCGGCGAGGCTGCCTTCCGGCTCTTCGTCCACATAGGACATCAGTTGCTCGGCCTGTGCCCGCAACGCCGCGGCGCCGCGACCGGAGACCGGCCACGCGACCGGGCCGTCGTACTCCGGACCAGTCGAGGCGGTGACCTCGCGCCGGTCGCCTTCCTCCAGGATCACGTGCGCGTTGGTGCCGCTCACGCCGAAGGAGGAGACGCCCGCCCGGCGGGTGTGGCCGTTGGGCAGCCACTTCACCGGCTCGGCCAGCACCCGCACCGCGCCCGAGGACCAGTCGATCTCGCTCGACGGCTTGCCCACGTTCAGCGTCGCGGGGAGTTCGCCGTGCCGCATCGCTTCGATCATCTTGATCACGCCAGCGGCGCCGGCGGCGGCCTGGGTGTGCCCGATGTTCGACTTCACCGATCCGATCCACAAGGGACGGTCCGCCGAGGTCTGCGTGCCGTAAGTGGCCAGCAGCGCCTGGACTTCGATCGGGTCGCCCAGCTTCGTGCCCGTGCCGTGCGCTTCGACGGCGTCCACATCGGACGGTTCCAGTCCGGCGTCGGCCAGCGCCGCGCGGATCACCCGCTGCTGCGCGGGACCGTTCGGCGCGGTCAGGCCGTTCGAGGTGCCGTCCTGGTTCACCGCGCTGCCCTTGAGGACCGCGAGCACCGGGTGCCCGTTGGCGCGGGCGTCGGAGAGGCGCTCCAGGACGAGGACGCCGACGCCTTCGGACCAGGTCGTGCCGTCGGCGTCGTCGGAGAACACCTTGCACCGGCCGTCCGGGGCCAGCCCCTTTTGGCGGCTGAACTCCACGAATGTCTCCGGAGTCGCCATCACCGTGACGCCGCCGGCCAGCGCGAGCGAGCAATCCCCGCCGCGCAGCGCCTGCGCCGCCATATGCATCGCGACCAGCGACGACGAGCACGCCGTGTCCACCGAGACAGCCGGGCCCTCGAGGCCGAGGGAGTAGGACACCCGGCCGGTGACGATCGATCCAGCGCTGCTCGCACCCGCGTAGTCGTGGTACTGGACGCCCGCGTACACCCCGGTCGGGCTGCCCTTGAGCGAAACCGGGTCGATCCCGGACCGCTCCAGTGCCTCCCACGAGGCTTCGAGCAGCAGCCGCTGCTGCGGGTCGATCATCGGCGCTTCCTTCGGCGAGACGCCGAAGAACGTCGGGTCGAAATCGCCCGCGTCGTAGACGAACCCGCCGCGCGCTACATACGTCGTGCCGGGGCGGCGGCCAGTCGGGTCGAGCAGGCCGTCGACGTCCCAGCCGCGGTCGGCCGGGAAGTCGCCGATCGCTTCGCGGCCCTCGGCGACCAGTTCCCACAGCTGTTCCGGCGAGGTGACACCGCCGGGCAGGCGGCAGGCCATGCCGACGATCGCGATCGGCTCGTCCGAGTTGTCCTTAGTGGACACTGTGTTGATCTCGACCGCCGTGCCGGCCAGCTCGGCCAGCAGGTGCGCAGCCAGCGAGGTCGGTGTCGGGTAGTCGAAGATCAGGGTCGCGGGCAGCCGCTGCCCAGTGGCCGCGGTGAGGCCGTTGCGCAGTTCGATCGCGGTCAGCGAGTCGAAGCCGAGCGACGAGAACTGCGCCGACGACTCGATTTCGTGCGCGCCGCTGTACCCGAGCACGGTCGCGGCGTGCCCGCGCACCAGTTCCAGCACGGCGTCGCGCCGGTCTTCTTCCGGCAAGCTCAGCAGTCGTCCGGCGAAGGAGTCCACTGTGGACCCGGCTGCAGCGGCGACTCGGCGCGTGGTGCGGCCGACGAGCTGTTCCAGCGTGCGCGGGAGCCGGTCGAGTTTGCGCAGCACCGGGAGGTCGAGCTTGGCCGGGACGGCGGTCGGTTTGCGGACCGCGAGCGCGCGGTCGAACAGCGCCAGACCGTCCGCAGTGGACAGTGGCACGATGCCGCTGGCCGCGAGCCGCTGCACCTCCTCTTCGGTGAGCGTGCCGCCCATCCCGCCGACCTCGCCCCACAGGCCCCAGTCGAGCGACAGACCCGGCAGGCCGTGCGCGACGCGGTGCGACGCGAGGGCGTCCAGGTACGCGTTGGCCGCGGCGTAGCTGCCCTGGCCGGGCGCACCGAGCACGCCGGAGACCGACGAGAACAGCACGAACGCGGACAGCGCGGTCGCGCGGGTGAGTTCGTGCAGGTTCAGCGCGCCGTCGACCTTCGGGGCGAGCACCGCGTCGACCCGCTCCGGGGTGAGCGCGGTGACTACACCGTCGTCGAGAACGCCAGCGGCGTGCACGACCGCGGTGAGCGGGTTCTCCTCCGGCAGCGACGCCAGCACGCCGGCCAGCGCCTCGCGGTCGGCGACGTCGCAGCGCTCCAGCCGGACGTCGACCTCGCTTTCGCGCAGTTCAGCGGCCAACTGGTCGAGCGCGGGCGTGATCCGGCGGCTGAGCAGCAGCAGCCTGCGCACCCCGTGCTCGGCGACCAGGTGCCGGGCGAGCTTTCCGCCGAGCGCGCCGGACGCGCCAGTGACCAGCACCGTGCCGTGCGGGCAGAAGTACGGCCGGTCCAGCTCGGGCGTCGTGCGGACCAGCCGGGGCACGAGGACCGTGCCGAGCCGGACCGCCGCCTGCGTTTCGCCCGAGGCCAGCACCTGCGGCAATACCGCTTCCGGCGTGGTTTCGGCGTCGAGGTCGAGCAGGACGAAGGCGTCCGGGTTCTCCTCCTGCGCGGAGCGGACCAGACCCCAGACCGCCGAGGCGGCGAGGTCGGTGACGTCTCCGGCGGCCGGGACCGCACCGCGGGTGACCACCACGAGCCTGGCTTGCTCGGAGTGTTCCTCGGCCAGCCAGGTCTGAAGGGCGGCCAGGACGCGGTGGGTGAGTTCGTGCGTCTCGGCGGCGGTGCCGGATTCGCCGACGCACTCCAGGACCTGCACGTCGGCAGTGTCCACAGTGGATTCGGTTTCCGCCGACCGCTGCCATTCGATCCGGTACAGCGGAGCGGCCTGTTCGGCGACCGGCGCGGTGAAGGCGCGGAACACCGTCTCGGCGACCGTCGCGACCGGAGCGCCAGTCGGGTCGGCGAGGGCGATCTCGTAGCCGTCCTCGGTGGTCGGCTTGAACCGCACGCGCAGCGCGGACGCACCGGTGGCGTGCAGCTCGACGCCGGTCCAGCAGAACGGAACCAGGCCGACGCCGCCGTCCCCGCCGCCCGCGACACGCAGGGCGTGGGTGCACGCGTCGAGCGCGGCCGGGTGCAGGCCGAAACGGTCAGCATCGCTGTCTTCCGGCAGCGCGACTTCAGCGAAGATCTCGCCGTCGCGTTGCCAGACCGCTTGCAGGGAACGGAAGAGCGGTCCGTAGGTCAGGCCGGTGTCGGCGAAGTCGTCGTACACGCCGTCGATCCCGACCGGCTCCGCACCGGCGGGCGGCCACTCGGCCAGCTCCACCCCGCCGCGGTACGACGGTGGCGTGACCGTGCCGCTCGCGTGCAGCGTCCACGGCTCGCCCTCGGCACCTTCCGCGCGCGAGTGGACCGTCACGGAGCGGACGCCGTGCTCCCCCGCCGCGCCGACGGTCACCTGGACCTGCACGCCGCCGCGCTCCGGCACCACCAGCGGGCTGCTGAGCGTGAGTTCTTCGATCCGGCCGCTGCCGACCTGGTCGCCGGCGCGGACCACCAGCTCCAGGAACGCCGTGCCGGGCACGGTGATGACCTCGCCGAGCCGGTGCTCGGCCAGCCACGCGTGCGTCTCCGCCGAAAGCCGGCCGGTGAGCACCACGCCGTCGGTGTCGGCGAGGGAGACGGCGGCGCCGAGCAGCGGGTGCCCGGCCGAGGCGAGTCCGGCCGCGGTCACCTCGTCGCGGTTGGCGCGGGCGTCGATCCAGTAGCGCTTGCGCTGGAAGGCATACGGCGGCAGGTCGACGCGCTGGGCGCCGCGGCCGGCGAACACCGCGGCCCAGTCCGGGACGAGGCCGCTGACGAACAGTTCGGCAAGCGCCGTGAGCGCTGCCTGCGGCTCCGGCCGGTCCTTGCGCAGGACCGGCACGACCACTGCGTCGAAGCTCTGCCGGGCGAGCGCGGAAAGCACGCCGTCCGGTCCGACCTCGACGAAGCGGGAAACGCCCTGTGCGCTCAGCGCGGTCAGCCCGTCGTGGAACCGGACCGCGGCGCGGACGTGCGAAACCCAGTACTCCGGCGTGGCGATCTCGGCCCCGGCGAGCGCGCCGGAAACGTTGGAGACCACCGGGATTTCGGGCCGCGAGTAGGTGAGCGTGCGGGCGACGGCGGCGAACTCTGCCAGCATCGGCTCCATCAGCGGCGAGTGGAACGCGTGCGACACCTTGAGCTTCGAGGACTTGCGGCCCTCGAACTTCGCCACCACCGCGGCGACCGCGTCTTCGGTGCCGGAAAGCACCACCGAGTCCGGGCCGTTGATCGCGGCGATGCTGACGTCGTCGGTCAGCTGCGGGGCGACCTCGTCCTCGGTCGCCTGCAGGGCGACCATCGCGCCACCGGTCGGCAAGGCCTGCATGAGCTTCGCCCGGGCCGCGACGAGAGCACAGGCGTCGGTCAGCGACAGCACCCCTGCGACATGCGCGGCGGCCAGCTCGCCGACCGAGTGGCCGAGCAGAAAGTCGGGCTTGATGCCCCACGACGACAGCAACCGGAACAGCGCCACCTCGATCGCGAACAGCGCGGGCTGGGTGTAGCCGGTCTGGTTGATCAGCCGCGGGTTCTCGAAGACGACCGTCTTCAGTGGACGGTCGAGGTGCGGGTCGATCGCGGCGAAGACCTCGTCCAGTGCCTCGGCGAACACCGGGAACGCGGCGGCCAGCTCGGCGCCCATGCCCGCGCGCTGAGCGCCCTGTCCGGAGAAGAGGAACGCGGTGAGCCCCTCGACGGCGGTGCCGGTGACCAGCGCGGGTGACGTCGAGCCGTCGGCGAGGGCGGCGACCCCGGCCTTCCCGTCGAGCACGACGGCGCGGTGGCTGAGCGGCGACCGGGACGTAGCCAGCGAGAAACCGAGGTCGAGCGGGGTCGCACCGTCCACAACGGACAGCAGCTGGGCCGCCTGCGCCTTAAGCGCCGCGGCACCGTGCCCGGCGAGCGGCCACGGAACCGGAACGCCTTCCGGCCAGCTCGGCGTCACTTCCTCCGCTTCAACGGCGGGAGCTTCTTCGACGATCACGTGTGCGTTGGTGCCGCTGACGCCGAACGACGACACACCCGCGCGCCGCGGGCGTTCCCCAGCCGCCCACGGGCGCTCCTCCGTCAGCAGTTCGACCGCGCCGGAGGTCCAATCGACCTCTGTGGACGGTTCGGTGACATGGAGTGTGCGAGGCAGCAGGCCGTTGCGCATTGCCTGCACCATCTTGATCACCCCGCCGACACCAGCCGCGCCCTGCGCGTGGCCGATGTTCGACTTGATCGAACCGAGCCACAGCGGACGGTCCCGGTCCTGGCCGTAAGTGGCCAGCAAGGCTTGCGCCTCAATGGGATCGCCGAGCGTGGTGCCGGTGCCGTGACCTTCGACGGCGTCCACATCGGACGCCGAGAGCTGCGCGTTCGCCAGCGCCTGCCGGATCACCCGCTGCTGCGAAGGACCGTTCGGTGCGGTGAGACCATTCGACGCGCCGTCAGAGTTCACCGCAGAGCCACGCACGACAGCGAGGACCGGGTGGCCGTTGCGGCGCGCGTCGGAAAGCCGTTCCAGCAACAGGGTTCCCGCGCCCTCGGCCCAACCGGTGCCGTCCGCGCTGTCGGAGAACGCCTTGCACCGGCCGTCCGCGGCGAGCCCGCGCTGACGGCTGAACGCCAGGAACGGACCCGGCCGCGACATCACCATCACGCCGCCGGCCAGCGCCAGCGCGCAGTCGCGCTGCCGCAGCGCCTGCACGGCGAGGTGCAGGGCGACCAGCGACGACGAGCACGCCGTGTCGACCGTGACGGCCGGTCCTTCCAACCCGAGCGCGTAGGCGACCCGGCCGGAAATGACCGACGCGGCGTTGCCGGTGCTCAGGTAGTCCGCGACCTCGCCCGCGAGCACGGACGGCGGCAGCTCGTCGTAGTAGTCCTGGTCGCCGCTGCCGACGAACACGCCCACCTGCTGTTTGGCGAGCGAATGCGGCGCGATGCCGGCCCGCTCGAACGTCTCCCACGCCAGCTCCAGCACGATCCGCTGCTGCGGGTCCATGGCCAGTGCCTCGCGTGGGGAGACGCCGAAGAACGGCGCGTCGAACTCGCCGACGTCGTGCACGAAGCCGCCCTCGGAGACGTAGCTCGTGCCCGGGCTGTCGGGGTCGGCGTCGAACAGCGTGTCCAGGTTCCAGCCGCGGTCGGACGGGAACGCGCCGATCGCGTCCCGGCCGCCGGCCACCAGCTCCCAGAGGTCCTCCGGCGAGCGCACGTCGCCCGGGTACCGGCAGCCCATCGCCACGATCGCGATCGGCTCGGCCTCCGCCGCCTCGACCGCGCGAAGCCGCTCACGCGTCTCCTGCAGGTTGGCGGTCACCCGCTTCAGGTAGTCGACCAGCTTGCTTTCGTCAGTCATCGCCAGAATCCTCTTGTCGCTGGGTGGGTGCGCTCAGGCGCCGAGCTCGTTGTCGATGAGGGCGAACAGCTCGTCCGTGGTCGCGGTTTGCAGGACGTCGGCGGCCTTGGTGCCGGCCAGGGTCTGGTGCAGGGCGGTCACCATCGCCTGCAGGCGGACGACGATCCGGGACCTGTCGATCTCCGCGGCGTCCAGAGCGGACGCGACCGCCTCGAGCCGGTCCAGTTCCGCCTCCAGCGGGACCGCCGCTTCGCCGCCGCCCAGCTGGGTCCACAGATGTTCGGCGAGCGCCTGCGGGTTGACGTGGTCGAACGCGACGGTGGCCGGGAGTTTGAGCCCGGTGGCGGCCCCGAGCCGGTTGCGCAGGTCGACCGCGGTGACCGAGTCGAACCCGAGTTCCTTGAACGCGCGGGCCGGTTCGACCGCCGAGCCGTTGTCGTATCCGGCGACCACGGCGACCTGGCCGCGGACCAGCTCCAGCAGCGTCCGCTGCTGTTCGGCGGGCGTCAGCGAGGCGAGCTTCCCCTTCAGGTCGCCGGTGCCCTCGACCGGGCCGGTCTCCTCCTCGGCGACCTCGGCCAGCGCGCGCAGCAGCGGCCGGGGCCGGGCGAGCTGGTACACCGGGGCGAACGTGGCCCAGTCGATGTCGGCGACCACCAGGTGGGTCTCGTCGCGGTCCAGCGCCTGGCCCAGTGCCTCGGCGGCGAGTTCCGGAGCCATCTCGGCCAGGCCGATGCGGCGCAGCAGGTCGCTTGCTTCGGCGTCGACCATGCCCCCGCCGCCCCATGAGCCCCACGCGACCGCGGTCGCGGTGCGTCCCGCGGCGCGGCGACGGCGGGCGAGCGCGTCGAGGTAGGCGTTGCCCGCGGCGTAAGCGGGCTGACCGGAGGTGCCCCACACGGCGGCGCCGGAGGACATCAGCACGAACGCGTCCAGCTCGGTGTCGCCCAGCAGTTCGTCGAGCAGTGCCGCGCCGGTGATCTTGGCGCGGGTGGCGGCGGCGAACTCCGCGAGCGTGACGTCGGCAAGGGCCGGCTCGTCGGTCAGCACACCCGCGGCGTGCACCACGGCCGTCGGCGGGTGTTCGGCCAGCAGCGCCGCGAGCGCCTGCTTGTCGGTGACGTCGCAGGCCGCGACCGTGACGCGGGTGCCAGCCAGCTCTTCGACCAGCTCACGCGCGCCTTCAGCGTCGAGACCGCGGCGGCTGGTGAGCACGAGGTGCTCGGCGCCCCGTCCGGCCAGCCAGCGGGCGACGTGCGCGCCGACCGCGCCCGTGCCGCCGGTGACCAGCACCGTTCCCCGCGGCTTCCACTCCGCGTCGGTCGCGGGCAGCGGAGCGCGGACCATGCGCCGGGCGAACACCCCGGACGGCCGGATCGCGACCTGGTCCTCGTGGTCCGACCCGGACAGCACGGCGGCCAGCCGCGCGGCGTCCGCGGGGCCCTCGACGTCGACCAGGCCGCCCCAAGCGGCGGGCTGGTCGAGCGCGACGACCGTGCCGAGTCCCCACACCGCCGCGGCGGCCGGGTCTGCGTCGGAGAAGGCGTCCACCGCGACCGCACCACGAGTGACCACCCATGCCGGGGCGTCAACCCCGGTGTCGCGCAAGGCTTGCAGCAGCGCGACGGTGCCGGCGACCGGGGTGCTGAGCGCGGGGTGCTCCGCGTGTTCGCGGGTGTCGAGCGCGAGCAGCGACAGCACGCCGTCGAACGGCCGCACCGCGGTCGCCTCGGTGAGCTGCCCGGCCAGTTCGGCGCGGTCCGCCGTCGCGATCACCCGGACGACGTCGCCCTGCGCGGCGAGTGCATCAGCCAGCTCGGTCGCTTCGGGAACGTCGGCGGGGACGACGACCAGCCAGGTCCCGGCCAGTTCGCCCGCGACGCTCACCGGTGCCCAGGAGACTCGGTAGCGCCAGGATTCTATTGTGGACAGATCGGTGCGGCGGCCGTGCCAGGCGGCCAATGCAGGGACGACCTCGGCCAGCGGGGCGGTTTCGACGCCGAGCCGGGTGGCGAGCGCGTCGACGTCGCCCGCGGCGATGTCCTGCCAGAAGTCCTGGTCGGCGACCTGCGCTCCGGTCACCGGAACCGCCGCGGCCTCTTCTTCGTGCCAGAAACGCTTGTGCTGGAACGGATACGTCGGCAGTTCCACGAGCTGGGCGCCGGGAACCAGCGAGGCCCAATCCGCCGCGCCGCCGCGGACCGAGTGCTCGGCGAGCGAGGTCGCGAACCGGGTCAGACCGCCTTCGTCGCGGCGCAGGGTTCCGGTGACGGAACCGTTGTGGCCGCCTTCGTCCAAGGTCTCCTGGATGCTCATGGCCAGCACCGGATGCGGGCTGATCTCGATGAACCGCGTGTAACCCGCCTCGGCGAGCTTCGCGACCACCGGCGCGAACCGGACCGTCGTGCGCAGGTTGGTGAACCAGTACCGGGCGTCCATAGTGGACTCGGTCACCGGCTCCTCGGTCACCGTGGAGGTCATCGCGACCGTCCCCGCGCCGGGGGTGATCGGGGCGAGGTCGGCCAGCAGGCGGTCGGCGAGGTGCTCGACGTGTGCGGAGTGCGACGCGTAGTCCACCGGCACCCGCTTGGCGCGGAATCCCTCCTCGACCAACTGGTCGCGCAGCTCGTCAAGGGCAGCGCCGTCGCCGGACAGCACGGCCGACGTGGCGCCGTTGTCCGCGGCCACCGAGATCCGGCCGTCCCAGGCGTCGAGCCGGGAGCCAAGGCCGGAGGCGGGCAGGCCGACGGCGAGCATCCCGCCGCCCCGGCCGCCGAGGACGTCCCCGATCGCCTTGCTGCGCAACGCGACCACCCGGGCACCGTCCTCAAGGGACAGTGCACCCGAGACGCTCGCGGCGGCGATTTCGCCCTGCGAGTGGCCGATCACCATGTCCGGCTCCACGCCGTGCGCCCGCCACAGCGCGGCCAGCGAGACCATCACCGCCCACAGCATCGGCTGCACCACGTCCACGCGGTCGGCGGGCGGGGTGCCGGGTTCGCCGCGCAGCACCGCGAGCACTGACCAGTCCGCGAACTTCCGCAGCTCCGCATCGCACTCGGCCATCCGCTCGGCGAACACCGGCGACTGCTCCAGCAACGCGGTCGCCATTCCGGTCCACTGCGAGCCCTGGCCGGGGAACACGAACACGGTCTTGCCGCGTGCGTCGGCGGTACCGGTGACGACGTCCGGGCGCGATCCGCCCGCAGCGAGCGCACGCAGGGCTTCCGCAGCCTGCTTGGCATCCTGCGCGACAACTACCGCGCGGTGGTCGAGCCGAGCTCGTCCGGTGGCGAGGGTGTGCGCGATGTCGGCGAGCTCGTCGGCGTGACTGTCCACATGGGACGCGATCCGGCCCGCGGCCGCGGCGAGCGCGGCCGGGGTCTTCGCCGACAGCACGAGCGGGTGGACCACCGGCGCGGGCGGTTCTTCCCGTTCCTGGCTCGGTGCCTGCTCCAGGATCACGTGCGCGTTGGTGCCGCTGACGCCGAACGAGGACACGGCCCCGCGGCGCGGCCGGTTCACCTCGGGCCACTCACGCGGCTCCGTCAACAGTTCCACCGCGCCCGCGGTCCAGTCGACGTGTGTCGACGGGGTGCCGACGTGCAGCGTCTTCGGCAGCTTGGCGTGCCGCAGCGCCTGCACCATCTTGATCACCCCGGCGACGCCGGCGGCGGCCTGCGGGTGGCCCATGTTCGACTTGATCGAGCCGAGCAGCAGCGGCTCCCCCGTCGTGCGCTGGCCGTAGGTTTCCATCAGCGACTGCGCTTCGATCGGGTCGCCCAACGCGGTTCCGGTGCCGTGTGCCTCGACAGCGTCCACATCGGACACTGAGAGTCCGGCGTCAGCGAGCGCCGCCTCGATCACCCGGACCTGCGAGGGGCCGTTGGGAGCGGAGAAGCCATTGCTCGCGCCGTCCTGGTTCACCGCGGAACCGCGCAGCAGTGCGAGGATCTGGTGCCCGTTGCGGCGCGCCTCCGAAACGCGTTCCAGCACGAGCACGCCGACGCCCTCGGCCCACGACGTGCCGTTCGCGTCGTCGGAGAACGACTTGCTGCGGCCGTCCGCGGCCAGACCGCGGCGGCTGGAGAAGTCCACGAACATCTCGGGCGTGCCCATCACAGCAACGCCGCTGACCAGCGCGAGCGAGCAGTCTCCGCGACGCAGTCCCTGGGCGGCCATGTGGAGCGCCACCAGCGAGGACGAGCACGCGGTGTCCACCGACACCGACGGTCCTTCGAGACCGAGCGTGTAGGAAACCTGACCGGACACGAGGCTGCCTTCGGGGCTGCCGCCGCTGTAGTCGTGGTACATCACGCCGGCGAAGACACCGGTGGGGCTGCCCTTCAGCGCGTGCGGGTCGAGCCCGGCGCGCTCGATGGCTTCCCAGGACGCTTCGAGCAGGATCCGCTGCTGCGGGTCGGCACGACGGGCGTCGCGCGGGCTGATGCCGAAGAACTCCGCGTCGAAATTCGCCGCGTCGTAAAGGAAACCGCCGTGGCGCGTGTAGGTCTTGCCGGGCCGCTCGGGCGTCGGGTCGTAGACGCCCTCGATGTCCCAGCCGCGGTCGGCCGGGAACTCGCCGATCACGTCGCGGCCCTGGTCGACGACGTCCCACAGGTCGTCCGGCGTCGCGATGCCCCCGGGGTAGCGGCAGCTCATGCCGATGATCGCGATCGGCTCGGTGTCGCGCGCCTCCAGCTCGTGCAGCCGGCGGCGGGCCTGCTTGAGATCGGCCGTCGCACGCTTCAGGTAGTCGCGGAGCTTGTCCTCGTTGCTCATGGTCTGCCCGTTCATGAGATGCCCAATTCGTCGTCCAGCACGGCAAACAGCTCGTCGTCGGTGGCCTCGTCCAGACCGGCTTCGGTTTCGGCTCCCGCGTGCGCGTCGGTCCACTTGCGCACCAGTGCGTCCAGTCGCGCGGCGACCTTCGCGGTCGAGCCGTTCAGCGTTCCGGCCGCGCCGCCGAGGAGGGTTTCCAGGCGGTCGATCTCGGTCAGCAGCGGCTCCGCGGCGCCGCGGGCCGGGCCGAGCAGCTCGTGCAGGCGCCGGGCGAGCGCGGCGGGCGTCGGATGGTCGAACACGATGGTCGCGGTCAGCTTGAGCCCGGTCAGCGCGCCGAGCTGGTTGCGCAGCTCGACCGAGGTGAGCGAGTCGAACCCCATTTCCTGGAAGGCCCGCTCGGGCTCGACGGACGCGGCCGAGGCGAAGCCCAGCACCGCCGCGACCTGCTCGGCCACCACGTTCAGGAGGTAGGCCTCGCGCTCGGACTCGAGCAGCGTGCCCAGCCGGGCGGCGACCGCGGCTCCGGAGCGGGCGGCCGGGCGGCGGCTCGGCGCGGGCCGCACGAGCCCGCGCAGGACCGGCGGAAGAGCGTCGCTGCGGGCGCGCAGGGCCGCGAGGTCGAGCTTCACCGGCGCGAGCACGGCGTCCTCGGCGGTGAGGCACGCGTCGAGCAGCGCGAGGGCTTCCTCGGTGGCCATCGGCGGTGTGCCGAGGCGGCGCAGCCTGCGGAAGTCGGCCTCGTCCAGTTCGCCTGCCATGCCGCCGTCCTCGGCCCAGGCACCCCAGGCCAGTGCTGTCGCCGCGAGCCCTTGGGCCTGGCGGTGGCGAGCCAGCTCGTCCAGGTAGGCGTTGGCGGCGGCGTACCCGGCCTGGCCTGCGGCGAGGACGGTGCTCGCGGCCGAGGAGAACAGGATGAACGCGGCCAGGTCGCCGGTCAGCTCGTGCAGGTTCCACGCGCCGTCGACCTTGGGGGCGAAGACGCGGTCCAGCTCGTCGTCGGCGAGGGCCTCGACCCGGCCGGCGGCGGGGACGCCCGCGGCGTGCAGGACGGCGGTCAGCGGCGCCTCGGCCGGGATCGCGTCGAGCAGCGACCGCACGGACGCCGCGTCGGTGACGTCGCAGCTCGCGATCGTCACCTCGCCGCCCAGCCGCCGGAGTTCTTCGCGCAGTTCGGCCGCGCCGGGCGCGGCGGCACCCCGGCGGCTGGTGAGCAGCAGGCGGCGCACGCCGTGCCGCGTCACCAGGTGCTTCGCGACGACCGCGCCGAGCCCGCCGGTGCCGCCGGTGATGAGGACGGTCCCGTCCGGGTTCCAGTTCAGCTCCCCAGCTGGCGGGGACGCAGGGGTCAGGCGCGGCACGAGAACCTTGCCGCCGCGGACGGCGGTTTCCGGTTCCCCCGTGGCCAAGGCGGCTTCGGCGGTGCCGTTCCCGTCGAGGTCGACGAGCGCGAACCGGCCCGGGTTCTCGGCTTCGGCCGCCCGCACCAGGCCCCACACCGGAGCGAGGGCCGGGTCGACGTCCTCGCCGTCGACCGACACCGCGCCGCGCGTGACCACGGCCAAGCGGGTCTCTCCGTCCTCGGCGAGCAGTTCCCGTACTGCGGTGAGCACCTGTCGCGTGACCGTGCGGGCCGCTTCGGGCGGCGGACCGTCCGGAGTGGACACTTCCAGCACCTTCGCGCCCGCGGCGTTCCCGTTGTTCCCGGCGGGTTCCCACTCCACCCGGAACAGCGAATCCCGGGTCGACGCCAGCTTGTCCAGCGAGATCGGCCGCGCGGCAAGGGATTCGACGGACAGCACGGGCGAGCCCGCGTCGTCGGCGATCCGCAGCGTGATGGTGTCGGAACTGGTCGGCGAGACGTGCACCCGCAACGCCGCAGCTCCCGCGCGGTGCAGGGTGGTGCCGCTGAACGCGAACGGCAGCATCGGCTTCGCTTCGCCGTCCTCGGGCGCCGGGCCGAGCAGCTGGGCGTGCATCGCGGCGTCGAGCAGCGCCGGGTGCAGACCGTAGCCGACGGCGTCGGCAGCGTCGGGCAGGACGACGTCCGCGTACACGTCGTCGCCGTCGCGCCACATCGCCCGCAGGCCCTGGAACGCGGTGCCGTAGTCGTAGCCCAGCTCCGCGAGCCGCGCGTACGGGTCAGCCAGCTCGACCTCGACGGCACCGGCCGGCGGCCACTCGGCCAAGTCGAACGAGGGCGGCTCCGCCTCGGTGCCGGCGAACCCCTCGGCGTGCCGGATCCAGGCGTCCTGGCCGTCGGGTCGCGAGTGGACGGCGATCCGGCGGCGGCCTTCGTCCTCGGCGTCCACCGAAACCTGGATCGCCGCGCCCGCGCCCTCGGCGAGAGTCAGCGGGGCGTGCAGCGTCAGCTCCTCGATCCGGGAGCAGCCCGCTTCGTCGGCGGCGCGCTGGGCGAGTTCGAGGAAAGCCGTGCCGGGCAACAGAATCGTGCCGAGGACGACATGGTCGGCGAGCCACGGTGCGGTGGTGGTCGACAGCCGGCCGGTCAGCACGAGCGTGTCCGAGTCCGGGACCCGCACGACGGCGCTCAGCACGGGGTGTCCGGCGGGCTCCTGGCCGTGGTCCGCGACGTCCCCGGCGGCGATGGTGGCGGGTGCCCAGTAGCGGGTGCGGCGGAACGAGTAGGTGGGTAGCGCGACCCGGCGGGCACCCGCGTAGAACGCGGCCCAGTCCACGGGAATCCCCCGGGCGTGCAGGGTCGCGAGCGCGGTGACGACGGTGTGGGCTTCGGCGCGGTCCTTGCGCTGAGCCGGGACGAAGGCGAGTGCGTCGTCGTCCAGCGCGGTCCGCGCGGCGGCGGTGAGCACCGCGGACGGTCCAATCTCGACAAACGTCCGGACGCCTTCGCCAGCCAGCGTGCACACGCCGTCGTAGAACCGGACGGCCGCGCGGACCTGGTGCACCCAGTACTCCGGCGTCGTGAGGTCGGCGTCGGCCGAGACCGTCGAGACGATCGGGATCGCAGGCGCGGCATAGGAAAGCTTCCTCGCGACGGCGGCGAACTCGGCGAGCATCGGCTCCATCAACGGCGAGTGGAAAGCGTGCGAGACGCGCAGCTTCGAGGTCTTGCGACCCTCGAACTGCGCGGCGACCGCGGCGGTTCCTTCCTCGGTACCGGAAACCACGAGCGCGTCCGGGCCGTTGATCGCGGCGATGCTCACCTCGTCCGTGAGCAACGGCGTCACCTCGGATTCGGTGGCCTGGATCGCGACCATCGCGCCGCCCGCGGGCAGGGCCTGCATGAGCTTCGCGCGCGCGACGACCAGCGTGCAGGCGTCGCGCAGCGAGAGGATTCCGGCGACGTGCGCCGCGGCCAGCTCTCCGATCGAGTGCCCGAGGAGGAAGTCCGGCCGCACGCCCCAGGTTTCCAGCAGCCGGAACAGCGCGACCTCGACAGCGAACAGCGCCGGTTGTGTGAAGCCGGTCTGCTGCAGTGCTTCCTCGTCTTCGAGAACCGTCCTCAGTGGACTGTCCAGGTGCTGGTCCAGTTCGGCGGCCACGGCGTCGAGCGCTTCGGCGAAGGCCGGGTACTGCTCGGCGAGCGCCAGGCCCATCGCGGCGCGCTGGGCGCCCTGACCGGTGAACAGGAACGCCATGCGGCCGTTGCCCCGCCGATCGCGCACTACGCCGGGCGCGTCGGCACCCTCGGCGAGCGCGTTCAGCCCGGCAAGCAGCTCCGTGTGGTCGGCACCGACGACGACGGCCCGGTGGTCCAGCGCCGAACGCGTTGTGGCGAGGGAGAAACCGATGTCGGCAAGCGAACCGGCGGTATCGGCGAGCCGCGGTGCCTGCGCGGCCAGGGTGTCCGCCGAGTCGGCCGACACCGGCCACGCGACGACCGGCAGCGCGGGCGGGGTCGTCGGCTCCTCCGAGACAGTCTCCGCCTGCTCGACAATCACGTGGGCGTTCGTGCCGCTGATGCCGAACGACGACACCGCGCCACGCCGCGGCCGAGACACTTCGGGCCACGCACGGGACTCGGTGAGCAGCTCGACCTTGCCCGCCGACCAGTCGACGTGCGGCGAGGGCGCGTCGACGTGCAGGGTCTTCGGCAGCACGCCGTGGCGGATAGCCTGCACGACCTTGATCACGCCGCCGACACCGGCCGCGGCCTGCGCGTGCCCGATGTTCGATTTGAGCGAGCCGAGCCAGAGCGGCTCGCCCGCTGCGTCGGAGCGCTGACCGTAGGTTGCCAGCAGGGCCTGCGCCTCGATCGGGTCGCCCAGTTTCGTCCCGGTGCCGTGCCCTTCGACGAGGTCGACGTCCGAGGTGGACAGTCCGGCCGATTCGAGCGCCTGCTGGATGACCCGCTGCTGCGCCGGTCCATTGGGGACGGTGAGCCCGCTGGAGGCACCGTCCGAGTTGACCGCGCTGCCGCGCACCACGGCGAGCACGTCGTGACCGAGCCTGCGGGCGTCGGACAGCCGCTCGACAACGAGCACGCCGACACCCTCGCCCCAGCCGGTGCCGTCGGCGCTCGCGGCGAACGCCTTGCAGCGGCCGTCGTCCGACAGGCCGCGCTGTTCGGCGAAGTCCACGAACGTCCCGGGCGTGGCCATCACGGTGACCCCACCGACGAGAGCCAGCGCGCAGTCCCCGCGGCGCAGCGCCTGGGCGGCCCAGTGCAGCGCGACGAGCGAGGACGAGCACGCGGTGTCCACCGTCACCGCCGGGCCCTCCAGCCCGAGCGCGTACGCGACCCGTCCGGAGACGACGCTGCCAGCGGCTTCGTGGCCGAGGTAGTCGTGGTACATCACCCCGGCGAACACACCGGTGTTGCTGCCGCGCAACGTCTCCGGCACGATGCCGGCCCGCTCCAGCGCGGTCCAGGACGTCTGCAGCAGCAGCCGCTGCTGCGCGTCCATCGCCCGGGCCTCGCGCGGCGAGATGCCGAAGAACTCGGGGTCGAACTCGGCGGCGTCGTAGAGGAAGCCTGCCTCGCGGGTGTTCGTGGTGCCGGGCCGCTCGCCCGAAGGGTCGTAGAGCGCGTCGAGCGCCCAGCCGCGGTCGGCCGGGAACGGGCCGATGGCGTCGGTGCCGGTCGCCACCAGCTCCCACAGGTCCTCCGGGGAGGCGACGCCGCCGGGGTAGCGGCAGTCCATGCCGACGATCGCGATCGGCTCGGTCTCGGCCTCCCGCGCGTCCCGCAGCGCCTGCTTCGCCTCGCGCAGTTCCGCGGTGGCGCGCTTGAGGTAACCGAGCAGCTTGCCCTCGTTTTCCGTGCTCACGTCATTGCCCCCAGTCCGGCGCGGGCGAAGCAGAAATTGGCACTCACGTAATCGACCGCCTCGGGAAGTTGCCGCGATTTCCAGGTGATTCCGGGAAAAACGCTATCCAGATGTGGTGCCCCGTCCCACCCCTAACCGACGGAGTCCGGGGTCGGCGACCGGCGGACATGCGCGAGAGCCGCCCTGCGGGAAACTCATTCCCTCAAGGCGGCCCTCACGGACTTCTGCGGTGCGGTCAGCGAATCAGTTCGTCCACCACGGTGCGCGGGGCGGGCAGTGCCGCGATTTCTTCCCGCAACGCCTTCGCGGCGCGGCCGAGCTCCTCGTCGGCCGTCAGCGTGCGGGCCGCTTCACTGGAGCCGGCCTTCCCGGCACCGGCCGCCGCGATGCGCTCGGTAATCGCTGATTCGGCAAGGGAAAGCTGGGGCAGGCCGTGCGCTGCCGCCGCGAGCGCGAGGGCCGCGTCGCCGTCGTGGATGACCGCGGCGCACGTCGGCAGCAGCGCGGCCGGCGGCACGCAGTCGACCAGCCGAGCGTTGGCCGGCAGCGTGACCCCCTCCGGTACGCGGGCCGAGCACACAAGTTCGAAGTCCGCTCCCGCGACCGCGTCGAACAGCGGGCCGAACAACGCTTCGTCGGTGAGGGAAAGCAGCACGCGACTGCGTCGTGCCTTGCGCCGCAACCAGTTCGGCACCACCACGGGACCGAAGTAAGGCACGTGCCGCACCGCTCGCACGGCTGTTTCACCGGTCCGCAGCGACGGCGGCACGGTGTCCAAAGTGACGTCTGCGGTGTCGTCCGAGTCCGGCTCGTCCAGTGCGCCGAGGACGCGGACGGCGACAGCTCCGACCGCTCGCGCGGCGGCCGTTCCCGCCGGGGCGAGGGCGTCGGAGACCACGACCTGGGGGCGCCACAACTCGGCGAACTCGGCCAAGGCCGCGGACTCGGCGAGCGCCTCTTCGGTGCCGTTTTCCAGCTCGACCGCCACGCAACTGGTGCGGAGGATCTCCTCGGTGAACGAAGGGCGTCCGGCGATTTTCACGTCATGGCCCGCCGTCCGCAATGCCCACGCGAGTGGCGCGAGATTGTGCAGCCGGGCGGGCGAAGACGGGGCGGCCATGAGCACACGCATGGAATCCACTCCAGGAAAAGGAAACCGGGGCACGCCCGGCGCGAATGGTTGATCCGAGATTAACCGCGCCGGAGATGCCCCAGTACCCCTATTGCGCAGCCGATCAGGGACACCCCGGTCGTGCTTCGCCGTCGACAGCCCAGCCTTATCCGCCCGCCCCGGACACCGCGCGCAGGCGGCGGTCCCATTCGCGCGCGGCCCACACGCCGCCCGCGAGCACGCCGCCGCCGAACAGCACCCAGAGCAGCCACGACGGGTCCCAGTCCCCGTTGAGGACGCCGTCCAGCAGCCAGATCACGATGTGGACGACGCTGACGAGCAGCCACAGCGCGATCGCGACCCGCGGCGCCGCCTCGAGCGCGGGCGGGATGACGTCCCCGGTCTGTCCGGCGACCGCGACCCGCAGCGCGGCTTGCGTGGTCGCGGTTTGGACGCGCGCCAGCCGCCGGGCCGCCTCGGCGACGTCGTACTCGCCTTGCGAGCGGGCGTGCTCGATCTCGGTGGCCGCCAGTTTCCGGTCCAGCTCGGTGACCCGGCCCGCGAACCGGCGGGTCGCGTTCACGACAGCGGACCTTCGGCCAGAACGCGTTCCGGCGCGGGCTTGGATGCCGCCACGACCATTCCCGTAGCCTCTCAGCTTGATTAGTGTAGGGCTTGCACAGTTTACTCGAAGGGCGCTGCGGAGCGGAAGGCGGCAGCTGGGCACGATCGGGTCGGGCTCCGGTGACGCTCGGCGTGCAGCGCCGTTTTCGCGCGCGGAAACGGCGGAGGCACCCCGCCGAACGGGGCACCTCCGCCGCCTGAGTTACGCGGCTACCGCGAGCCGAGCCACTCCTCGACGGCGTGCGCCGTCGTCTCCGAACTGCTCTCGACCAGGCTGAAGTGATCGCCCGGGACGACCGCGGTGTCGTCGGACAGGCTCCAGGCCGTCCGCCACGCCTCCGAGTCCCCGGTCACGGCCTCGCCCGCGTCGAACCGGTCCTCCGGGCGCACCAGCAGGCTCGGCGCCGCGATCTTGGGCAGGGTGACCTCGGGAAGCACCTCCAGGTACTTGGCGAGCGCGGTCAGCTTGGTCCGGTCGTACGGTCCGTACCGGTCCTCGTTCGCGAGCAGTCCGGAGACCAGGCCGAGGGTGGCCTCGTCCCGTTCCTCCTGGTCGCTGCGCTGCATGTCCTCGCCGCCGGCCGCGTAGGTGTCCAGCAGGACGACCGCGGCCGGGCCGGTGCCCGATTCCTCCAGCCTGCCCGCGATGGCGTGCGCGAAGATCCCCGCGGACGAGTAGCCCAGCAACGCGAACGGCTCGTCGCCCACGGCCTTGCGGACGCTCTCGGTGAGCACGTCCACGATGGCCTCGGCCGACTCGGGCAGCAGCTCGCCCGCCAGGAATCCCGGCATCGGCAACGCCGACAGCGTCCGCACGCCGCGGAAGTGCGCGGCGAACCGCGCGTACTGGTACGCGCCGCCCATCGCCGCCGGGGTGGACAGGCACAGCAGGTGCGGCTGCTTCGGTCCTTCGGCCATCCGGACCGGTGCCGGGAGCTGGTCGATGTCGGCCGACGACCGGAACGACTTCCGCAGCCGGGCCGCCGCGCTCAGCAAGCCGATCCCGTTCTCCGTCTGTCCGGAACGGACCGCTTCGGTGAACATCTGCTTGAGCCCGTCGGAAGCCGGGTCCTCCGGCGAAGCGCCGCCCGCACCGTCCAATTCGGACAGCAAGTGGACGGTCAGCGCCATCGGGTTCTGGTGGTCGAAGATGACCGTCGGGGACACGCTCAGCCCAATGGCCTCGTTGAGGCCGTTGCGCAGGCCCACCGCGGTCACCGAGTCGAAGCCCGATTCGAGGAAGTGCCGGTTCGGGTCGACCTCGGCGGAGTCGGTGTAACCGAGCACGGCCGCGGTGTGCTCGAGCACGACCTCCAGGAGGATTTTCTCGCGCTGCGCCTGGGTTTGCCCGGCCAGCCGCTTGCGGAGCGCGTCCGGGTCGGCCGCGACGCCGGTGCTCGCCGCGCGGCGCACCCGGACCGGCCCGGCCTTGACGGCTTCCACCGGTGCGGCAACGGTTTCCCGCACCTCGGCGACCGGACGCACCGTCACGGCCTCGATCGAGGCGACCGGCTTGCCCGCCTGGTCGGCCAGCGTCACCGCGACCGCGTTCTCGCCGACCGGGGTCATCCGCACGCGCAGCTTCGCCGCCGAGGTGGCGTGCAGTTCGACGCCCGCCCACGCGACCGCGAGTCCCGGCTCGCCGCCAGGCAGTAGACCGAAGGCCTGGATCGCAGCGTCCAGCGCAGCCGGGTGCAGCCCGAACCGGCTGGCCTGCTGGCTCGTCTCCTGACCGAGGCTCACCTCGGCGAACACCTCGTCGCCCCGACGCCAGCCCGCGCGCAGCCCCTGGAACGAGGGGCCGTGGCTGAGTCCTCCGCCTGCCGGTGCCTCGTATCGCACCGGCACCGGCTCGGCGGCGGCGGGCGGCCACTCCTCAAGCCCTTCCGGCCGGGCCTTCCCGCCGGTCAGCGATCCGGTCGCGTGCCGGGTCCATCCGGCGATCGGGTCGTCTGGACGCGAATACACCGTCAGCGACCGCACGCCGTCCTCGTCCCGAGCGCCGACGACGGCCTGCACCTGCATCTTCCCGCGCTCGGGCAGCACGAGCGGCGTGTGCACGACCAGGTCCTCGACCCGCGAGCAGCCCGCTTCGTCACCGGCGCGGACGGCGATCTCGACGAAAGCCGCGCCCGGCACCATGATCTCGCCGCCCACGGTGTGTTCGGCCAGCCACGGGTGGGTCCCGGCGGAGAGCCGGCCGCTGAGCACGATGCCGTCGGAGTCCGCCAGCCACATCGCCGCGCCGACGAGCGGGTGCCCGGTCGATTCGAGTCCGGTGACGCCCAGGTCGCCGCTCGACCTGATCGCCTCCATGTCGACATCCGGCCAGTACCGCTTGCGGTGGAACGCGTACGGCGGCACCGGCACCCGCCGCACCTGCTGGCCCGCGAACAGGCGCGTGCCGTCGAGGGCGAGACCGTCCACATGCAACTGTCCGGCCGCGCGCAGCACCGCGGCGGTCTCGGCGAGCTCGACCGGCAGCACAGGCAGTTCGGTGACGTCCTCGCCCGGCCCGGTCAGGCACGGCGGCACATCGTGCGCGAGCGCGCCGCCGGGACCGAGGTCCACGAACCGGTTCACTCCCGCCGCTTCGAGGCTGCGGACCGCATCGAGGAAGCGGACCGGCTCGCGCAAAGTGGCGACCCAGTGCGCGGGCTCGGACAGTTCGTCCCCGGCCAGCGCTCCGGTGACTGTGGAGACCACCGGGACGCGCGGGGTGCCGTACGACAGCTCGCCAGCGATCTCGGCCAGCTCCGCCAGGACCTCGTCCATCCGCGGCGAGTGCGCGGCCTGCGGCCGGGCGGTCAACAGCGGACGCACTTCCTCCTCGCTCGCTTCGACCTCGACCATCGCGCCGCCGGGCATTTCCTCGAGCAGCTGCGCGCGGCTGGCGACCAGTTTGACCGCGTCGGGCAGCGACAGCACGCCCGCGACGTGCGCGGCGGCCACCTCGCCGCCGGAACGGCCCAGCACGTAGTCGGGCCGCTGCCCCCAGAATTCGAGCAGCCGGAACAGGGCGACCTGGACGGTGAACAGCGCCGCCTGCGTGAACGACGTCCGCGCGAGCTGTTGCGCGTCCACCGAGCCCTCCTCGGCGAACAGGACGTCCAGCAGCGGCCGGTCCAGGTACGCCCCGAACTTCTCGCTCACGTCGGTGAATTCCCGGGCGAACGCGGGGAAGGCCGCGCAGAGGTCCTTGCCGCTGCCGGGCCGGACGGCGGCGTGGCCCGCGAACAGGAACGCCGTCTTCGCGCCCGCCCGGACGCTGCCGCGCAGCACCGTGGCGGCGGATTCGTCGTTCGCCAGCGCAGCGAGCCCCGCGAGCAGTTCCTGCCGGTCCGCACCGACCACGACGGCGCGGTGCGGGGCCGGGGCGCGGAAGGTAGCCAGCGAGTACGCGAGGTCCGCCAGACCGGGTTCGTCAGCGGTCAGCCGGGACAGCAGTCGCTCCGCCTGCAACGGCAGGGCTTCCTTGCTGCGCGCGGAAAGCAGCAGCGGCAACGGCCCATCCGACTGGGGCGCCGCGGGCTCGTCCTTCCCCTGTGCGGGCGCCTGCTCGATGATCACGTGCGCGTTGGTCCCGCTGTATCCGAACGAGGAGACCCCGGCGCGGCGCGGACGTCCGGCGTCCGGCCACGGGATGGTTTCCGCCAGCAGCCGGACCTGGCCCGCCGACCAGTCGACCTGCGTGGTCGGGTTGTCCGCGTACCGGGTCATCGGCAGTTGCTCGTTCCGCAGCGCCATCACCATTTTGATGACGCCGGCGACCCCGGAAGCGGCTTGGCTGTGGCCGATGTTCGACTTGACCGAGCCCAGCCAGAGCGGACTGTCGCCGGGCCGGTCCTGCCCGTAGACCGACAGCAGTGCGCGCGCCTCGATCGGGTCGCCGAGGGTGGACCCGGTCGCGGATGCCTCGACAATGTCCACATCGGACGGTTTCAGCCCGCCGAGCGCGAGTGCCTTGCGGATCACGCGTTCCTGCGAGGATCCGCTGGGCGCGGTCAGCCCGTTGGACGCGCCGTCCTGGCCCACCGCGCTCGACCGGATCACCGCGAGGATCTCGCGGCCGTCGCGCACGGCGTCCGAAAGCCGCGCGACCACGAGGACGCCGACGCCTTCGGACCAGCCGATGCCGTCCGCGTCCGCGGAGAACGACTTGGACCGGCCGTCGGCCGCGGTGCCGCCGGAATCGAAGTGGGCGAACGGGCTCGGCGAGGTGAGCGCCGAAACGCCGCCGATCAGCGCGAGCGAGCAGTCGCCCTGGTTCAGCGCCTGGCTCGCGGAGTGCAGCGCCACCAGGGACGACGAGCAGGCCGTGTCGATCGAGACCGACGGCCCCTCCAGGCCGAGCGCGTAGGACACCCGGCCGGAGACCACGCTGCCGAGCACGCCGGTGCTGCGGAACAGGCCGTTGGTCTCCATGTCGCCGGCGGGCCCGGGGTCGTAGTCGGACTTCATGACCCCGGCGAACACGCCGGTGTCGCTGCCCTTGAGCGAAACCGGGTCGATCCCGGCCCGCTCCAGCGCCTCCCAGCAGGTCTCCATCAGCATCCGCTGCTGCGGCTCGATCATCGGGGCCTCGTTGGGGCCGATCCCGAAGAAGGCCGCGTCGAAGTCGGTGATGTCGTGGACGAACCCGCCCTGCGGCACCCGCCCGCTCGCCTCGACCAGGCCGAGCCAGTAGTCCATGTCCCAGGACCGGTTGGCGGGGAAGGCGGAGATCCCGTCCCCGCCCGACGACGCGAGCTGCCACAGCTCCTCCGGGGAGGCGACCTCCCCGGGGTACCGGCAGGCCATGCCGATGATCGCGATCGGCTCGTCCCCGGCGATGGAGGTCAGCGTGACCGTCTCCTGCTTGCCGTCCAGCTCGCCGAGCAGCGACTGGTACAGGTGCTCGGCCAGCTCCGCCGCCGTCGGGAAATCGAACACGAGGGTGGGCGGCAGGGACAACCCGGTGGCCGCGCCGAGCTGGTTGCGCAGTTCGACGGCCAGCAGCGAGGTGAAGCCGAGGTCGTTGAACGCGCGGTCGACGTCGATGAGGTCCGCCGAGTCCTGGTCGAGCACCGCGGCGATGTTGGCGAGGACGACCCCGCGCACGGCCTTGAGCCGTTCGGTGGCGGGAAGCGCGAGCAGCTTGCCCCGCAAGGAATCCGGGTCGGCTTCAGCGCTGGCCTGCGTAGCGGTTTCCGGGGCGCTGGCGGCGCGCCGTGCGACCGGTTCCGGTGCGCGGCTGGACTCCCGGCGAGGCGCGGCGGCGCGGACGGCAGCGAGCTGTTCCTCGGAGATCTGCCGCAGCGTCAATGCTTCGACCGAGGCGACCGGATTCCCCGCCACGTCGGCGAGTTCCAGTGTCACGGTGTCCGGCGCCGTGCGCCGCAACCGCACCCGCGCCGCGGCGGCACCGGAGGCGAACAGCTCGACACCGGACCAGGTGTACGGGAACGAGATGCCTTCTGCGTCGCTCGCCAGGCCGATCGCGTGCAGCGCCGCGTCGAGCACGGCGGGGTGCAGGCCGAAGCCCGCCGCGTCCCGCTTGGCTCGTTCGGGCAGGCTCACCTCGGCGAAGATCTCGTCCGCGCCGCGCCACGCGACCCGCAAGCCGCGGAAGACCGGCCCGTAGTCCAGGCCGCGGTCCGCCATTTCGTCATACAGGTCCGCGAGTTCCAACTGCTCGGCTTCGGCGGGTGGCCAGGAAGCCGGTGCGAAGGACGCCGCGCCGTTCGCGGCGGCCAGCACCCCGCTGGCGTGCCGGGTCCACGTTCCTTCGCCGGTCAGGTCGTCGGTGCGCGAGCTGATCACGAATGAGCGCGCCCCGGACGCGTCCGGGGCCGCGACGTTGACCTGGATCCGGACGCCGCCTTCCGCGGGCAGCGCCAGCGGCTCCTGCAGGGTCAGCTCCCGCAGCCGGGAGCAGTCCACCCGGTCCCCCGCCCGGATGGCGAGTTCCACGAAACCCGTGCCGGGGAAGAGGATCGAGCCGCCCACGGCGTGGTCGGCCAACCAGGGGTGAGTACTGACGGAGACGCGTCCGGACAGCACGACGCCCTCGGAGTCCGCGAGCACGGTGGCCGCACCCAGCAGCGGGTGGTCCACCGGTTCCAGGCCGAGGGAGACCGGGTCGCCGTAGATCTTGGCCGACTGCATCCAGTACCGCTGCCGTTGGAACGCGTACGTGGGCAGTTCGGCGAGGCGTGCGCCGCGGCCGGCGAAGCAGGCCTGCCAATCCGGCGAGACCCCATGCGCGTGCAGCTCTCCGATCATCGCAGTCACGGCTTCCGCGGGCCGGTCGCCGCTCGGCGCGGACACGACGAGGGCGTTCCCGGTCAGGCTTTCCCGCGCGCCCGCGGGTCCGAACTCGACGAACCGATTGACGCCCTGGGCTTCCAGGTGGCGGATCCCGTCCGCGAAGCGGGCCTTCGCACCGAGCCGCCGGACCCAGTACTCCGGTGAGCGCAATTCTTCCTCGGTCGCCAGCTCCGTGCCGCCGCCCGGCAGCATCGGAATCTCCGGCTCCGCGTAGGTCAATGGATCGGCGGCCTTCCGGACCGCATCGGGTCCGGCGTCGGCGGCTGCCACCAGCCCGGCTGCGTCCGCGAGCGACAGCACGCCGGAAACGTGTGCGGCGGTCAGCTCGCCGATTCCTTGCCCGGTAACGAAGTCCGGGGTAATCCCCCACGACTCCAGCAGCCGGAACAACGCCACCTCGACAGCGAACGCAGTGCCGTTCTCGGCCAGCGTCGCGCGGGCTTCTTCGTACGCCGTGGCGAACGCGGGGAACGCGGCGCTCAGCTCTTGGCCGAGACCGTCGGACGCGGTGCCGGAGAACAGGAACGCCGTCGACGTCTCGCCACGCGCCACCCCGTGCACGACCTCGTCGGAGGTCTCCCCCTCGGCGACAGCGGTCAGGCCGCGAAGCAGTTCCTCGCGGCCGGTCCCGGTGACCACGGCCCGGTGCGGGAACGCCGACCGGCCGGTGGCGAGGGAGTAGCCGATGTCGAGCGGGTCGAGACCCGGATTGCCGCGAACGTGCTCCAGCAGCCGCGCGGCCTGTGCCTGCAGCGACTCCGGGTTCCGGCCGGACAGCACCCACGGGATCGCGCCGCCCGCCGGGGTTTCCGGCTGCTCGACCGCGGTGTCTTCGGGAGCCTCCTCCAGGATGATGTGCGCGTTGGTGCCGCTCATGCCGAAGCCGGACACCGCGGCGAGGCGAGGCCGGTCGGTGCGCGGCCAGTCCGCCGGTTCGGTGAGCAGTTCGACGCCTCCGGAGGCCCAGTCCACCCGGTGGTTCGGCTCGTCCACGTGCAGCGTCTTGGGCAGTTGGTCGTTGCGCAGCGCGAGCACGACCTTGAGCAGCGAAGCGACCCCGGCCGCCGCCTGGGTGTGCCCGAGGTTCGACTTGATCGAGCCGAGCCGCAGCGGCCGACCGTCCGGCCGTTCTTTGCCGTAGGTGGCCAGCAGTGCCTGCGCCTCCACCGAATCGCCGAGCGGGGTCGCCGTGCCGTGCGCCTCCACGAGGTCGACCTGGTCGCCGGACACCTGGGCGTTGGCCAGCGCCTGGCGGATCACCCGCTGCTGGGCCGGGCCGCGCGGCGACATCATCCCGTTCGAGGCGCCGTTCTGGTTGACCGCGCTGCCGCGGACGACCGCGAGCACCGGGTGGCCGTTGCGGCGCGCGTCCGAAAGCCGTTCCAGCAACAGCATTCCGGCGCCCTCGGACCAGCCGATGCCGTCCGCGGACTCGGAGAACGAACGGCACCGGCCGTCGACCGACAGCGTGTCGTCGACGCTGAACTCGGCGAAAGTCTGCGGGGAGGCCATCACCGTGACCCCGCCGGACAGGGCGAGCGAGCACTCGCCCTGGCGCAGGGCCTGCACCGCCATGTGGAGAGTCACGAGCGAGGACGAGCACGCGGTGTCCACGGTCACCGTGGGCCCTTCGAGACCGAACGCGTAGGCGAGCCGTCCGGACACCACCGCGGAGGAACCGTAGTGGCCGGGGTAGTTGTGGTACATCACCCCGGTGAACACCCCGACCGGGCTGCCCTTCACCGACGCGGGCTGGATCCCCGCCCGCTCGAACGACTCCCAGGTGGTCTCCAGCAACAGGCGCTGCTGCGGGTCCATCGTGAGCGCTTCCCGCTCGCCGAACCCGAAGAACCCGGCATCGAACTCAGGTGCGTCGTAAAGGAAACCGCCGTGCCGGGTGCGGCTGGCTCCCGGCCGCTCGCCGGTCGGGTCGTAGAGGCGGTCGGTGTCCCAGCCGCGATCGGTGGGGAATTCGCCGACGACGTCGGAGCCGTCGGCCAGCAGCCGCCACAGGTCCTCCGGCGTGCGCACGCCGCCGGGAAACCGGCAGGCCATGCCGACGATCGCGATCGGCTCGTGGCCGGCCCCGCTGAGCTTCTTGTTCTGCGCGCGAAGACGCTCGGTCTCCTTCAGGGACGCACGGAGGGCGTGAACCAGCTTGTCGTCGGACTTGTTCATTCAGACCTTCTCCTGAGTCGCGTGGTCGTCGGCGCGGTGCGGGCCGGTTCGCCAGGGCACGGCTGCCGGGAGGTCCCCGGGAACGGCTTCGGCGGGGTTTTCCGTGATCGCCCAATGCACCCACCTGACGCCGTACGTTACGAGCGGTGAACAGGGCATACCCACCCCTAACCGGCCGCCCGGCCCCCTGAGCGAGCCTGGATCGCCGCACGGCGGACGGGCACGGCGACGCCGGGCTAGGGGTTGCCGGGCGCGCGAAGGGGCCGGAGACTTCCTGAACTGTGACTGCCCTGAACGAGAAATCGAGCCGATGGCTCCGGCGATTCCACGCGTCCGACGACGCCGCGGTGCGACTGGTGTGCCTGCCGCACGCGGGCGGGTCGGCCACCGCTTACTTCCCGTTCTCGCGCGCGGTCGCTGAAGGCGGACTCGACGCCGACGTCATCGCCGTGCAGTACCCGGGCAGGCAGGACCGCCGCGACGAGCAGTGTTTCGACGACCTCGCGGCGATGGCCGACGTCATCGCCGACGACCTCGGCCCGTGGATCGACCGGCCGGTGGCCCTGTTCGGCCACAGCATGGGCGCGACGCTCGGGTACGAGGTCGCCTGCCGGCTTGAGGCGCGAGGTGCCCGGCCGCTCGGCCTGTTCGCGTCCGCGTGCCCGGCGCCGTCGGTGCCGCGGCCCGAGGACGTCCACGAGCTCGGCGACGACGGTTTGATCGCCGCCCTCAAGGAGATGAGCGGCACCGGCAGCGCCGTTTTCGGCGACGACGAACTGCTGCGCCTGGTGCTGCCCGCCGTCCGCGGGGACTACACCGCCGTCGAGACCTACCGCCACGAGCCCGGGCTCGCGCTGGACTGCCCGGTCCAGGTGCTGCTGGGCGCGGACGACCCCGTGGTCGACCTCGCCGAGGCCGAAGCGTGGCGTGGCCACACCCGCGGCGGCTGCGCGGTGAAAGTGTTGCCGGGCGGGCATTTCTATCTGAACGCGCAGCTCGACGGCGTGCTCACGACTGTCGCCGCGCGCTTGCGCGACTGGCGCGGGGAGGCACTCGCGTCCGCAACCCCTGATCTCGGGCGGCTGACGGGGGAGTAAACCCCAGGCCGCTTTCAGGTGCCGCCCCCATGGCCGGAAGGGCCCGGGTCCGCGAAACTTGGTGCAGCAAGGAAACAGACCGGACCACCGCCCCTCGGAGGCAGCCATGATGGCCATCAGACCCGCTCACGGCGTCGCCCAGCGGATGCTCCCCGACGGGCATCTCGAGCTGGTCAGCAGCAGCCGCCAGGTGGACTGCGAACCCGTCGCCGCGGCCATGTGGATCGCCCTCAAGCAGCACAACGGCGACATCGACAGCGCCAGTGCCGTCCTCGCCGAACTGTGGGAGACGGACGTCGAGGACCTCCGCTACGACATGATCGCGCTGGCCGGTTCCCTCTGCTCCCTCGGACTTCTCACCGAGGTGTGAGCACCCCCGGCCGCTCGCGGTCGTGAACTGCTTCTCTGCCCGCCGCATGACACGAGTCCCCGCTGCGCCATTGGCTTGGCGTCAGCGGGGACTCGCGGGGTCACACCGGTTTGGTGTCCAGTTCCTCGTCCAGGAGCGCGAAGAGGTCCTCCGCGCTGGCGTTCTCGATGTCCGCCGACTTCTCGGGAGCCGAGTACGCCGCCAGCAACGCGGTCAAGCGGCTGACCAGCTTGTCACGGTCGTCCTCGGCCAAGGCGTTGTCCCGCAACGCGGATTCGAGAGCGGCCAGCCGAGAGTCCACAATGGACAGCTGGTCCGCCAGGCCCGTTCCGAGGAGCCCCGCCACCGCGCCCGGGGACGGGTAGTCGAAGATCAGCGTCGCGGGCAGGCGCTGACCGGACAGCTCGTCCAGCCGGTTCCGCAGCTCGATCGCGGTCAGGGAATCGAAGCCGAGCTCGATGAATCCCTTGCGCGGGTCGATTGCGTCCGAGCGGTCGTGCCCGAGCACCACCGCGGCCGTGCCGCACACGAGGTCGAGCAGCGCCCGCTCCCGTTCCCCGGCGGGCAGGGCCTCGATCCGGGCCCACGAGTCGTCGGCGGCCGCGGCACGCCGCCGCGTGCCCGCGCGCACCAGGCCGCGCAGCATCGGCGGCACTCGGTCCGCGGCGGACCGCAGCCCGGCCAGGTCGAGCCGGACCGGCACCAGCGCCGGCTGCGAGGTGCCGAACGTCGCGTCGAACAGCTCGAGCCCGTCGCCGAACGACAGCCCGGCCACGCCGGACCGCGCCATCCGGACCAGGTCGGTGTCGCCGAGCGCGCCCGCCATGCCGCCGGACCACAGGCCCCACGACAGCGACACCGCGGGCAGCCCGAGCGCCGCCCGGTGGTGGGCCAGCGCGTCGAGGAACACGTTCCCGGCCGAGTAGTTCGCCTGCCCGGCCGAACCGAACGGGCCCGCGACGGAGGAGAACAGCACGAACGCGGCCAGGTCGAACTCCGCGGTCAGCTCGTGCAGGTGCCAGGCCGCGTCCAGCTTCGGCCGCAGCACCGCGTCCATCCGCTCCGGGGTCAGCGCGAGCAGCACCCCGTCGTCCAGGACGCCTGCCGTGTGCACGACCGCGGTCAGCGGATGCTCGGCAGGCACGCCCGCGACCAGCGCGGCCGCCGCGGTCCGGTCGGCGAGATCGCAAGCCTCCAGCGAAACCGAAGCGCCCAGCTCCTCCAGTTCCGCCTTGAGCTCCGTCGCTCCCGGTGCCGCCTCGCCGCGACGGCTGGTCAGCAGCAGGTGGCGCACGTCGTGTTCGGTCACCAGGTGCCGCGCGATCAACGCGCCCAGCGCCCCGGTGCCGCCAGTGACGAGCACCGTTCCGTCCGGGTTCAGCGACGGTGCCGAAGTCTCAGGGGCGAACTTCGCCAGCCGGTGCACCAGCACTGCCCCGTCCCGGACGGCGACACCGGGCTCACCGGCTTGGATCGCGCCGAGCACGGTGGCCAGCGGTGGTTCGCTGCCGTCGAGGTCGACCGCGGCGGACCGGTCCGGGTACTCCAACTCGGCCGACCGGACGATGCCCCACAGCGCGGCGTGCACCAGGTCGGCGACGTCTTCGTCGGGACGCGTCGCGATGGCGTGGGAAGCGACCACGACGAGCCGGGAAGCGGCCAGCGCCGGTTCACTGACCCATGTCCGGACCAGGTCCAGCAGCCGGTGGGCGGCCTCGCGCGCCAGTTCGGGCGACGCCTCCTCGGGTGCCTTGAACGACACGGACACCACGTCCGGGGCGGCCTTCCCTGTCCCCACCGCGTCGATCAGCGTAGCAAGGTCCACATAGGACTCTCCGCCGAGGCCGAAGGGATCCGCGCCGAGCACGGCGTGCGAAACGCCGGAAGCGGCATCGCCGGAGTAAGGCTGCCATTCCACCCGGAACAGCGAGTCGCCTGCTGCCGGACGGGCGAACGCGTCGTCGGCGATCGGCCGCAGCGCCAGCGCCCCCACGGTCACGATCGGCGCGCCAGCGGGATCGGTGGCGGTGAGCGAAATGGTGTTCTCGACGTCTGCGGAGAGCACCACGCGCAGGCTCGACGCCCCGGCGGCGTGCAGCGAAACCCCGCTCCACGCGAACGGCAACGCTGGCTTGTCCTCCGTCAGCCCGGCCAGACCGATGGTGTGCAGCGCGGCGTCCAGCAGGGCGGGATGCAACGCGAAGGCCGAACCGTCGGTGTGCTCCGGCAACGCGACTTCGGCGGCGAGAGTGTTCCCGTCGCGCCAGACCCGGCGGAGCCCGGCGAAGACCGGCCCGTAGTCGAAGCCCTGGGCGGCGAGTTCGTCATAGCGGCTGGTCACGTCGATCTCGACCGCACCGGCCGGGGGCCACTCCGCGGCGGCAACGGGCGTGTCCGCCGTCGGCGACACCCTCCCGCTGGCGTGGTGCGTCCACTCCCCGGTGTCCGCGGCCCGCGAGTAAATGCCCACCGCGCGGGTGCCCGACTCGTCCTCCGCGCCCACCGTCGCCTGGACCGGGACGGATCCGTGTTCGGGCAGGATCAGCGGGACCGCGAGCGTCAGCTCGTCGAGCCGCGCGCAATTCACCTCGTCGCCCGCCCGCACGGCCAGTTCGACGAAAGCCGTGCCGGGGAACAGCGGAACCCCCTGCACGACGTGGTCGCCGAGCCACGGCTGCGCGCGCAGCGAAAGCTCCCCGGTGAGCACGACGCCGCCGGTGTCGGCGGTCGCCACGACCGCGCCCAGCAGCGGGTGCCCAGCGTCGACCTGCCCGACCTCGGCGACCCCGCGGACGCAGGCCCCGGTCGGGTTCTCCAGCCAGTAACGCTTGCGCTGGAAGGCATACGTCGGCAGTTCGACCGGTGCCCCGCCAGCGTAGAACGCCGAAAAGTCCACAGTGGACACAGTGGTGAACAACGTCGCCACGGCGGCGGCCGCCGACTCGCCTTCGGGCCGGTCCTTGCGCAGCACCGGGACGAACGTCGCTCGGTCGTCCGCGCCAAGACACAGCTGGCCCATCGCGGTGAGCACAGCCGACGGGCCGACCTCGACGAACGTCGTGACACCGGCGTCAAGCAGCGTGCGGACGCCGTCGGCGAACCGGACCGCGTCACGCACCTGGTTCACCCAGTACTCCGGTGAAGTCAGATCGGCGTCCGGCGAAACCGTCGAGACGATCGGGATCGCGGGCTCGGAATAGGTCAGCTTCCGTGCGACGAGAGCGAAATCGGCCAGCATCGGCTCCATCAACGCCGAGTGGAACGCGTGCGACACCTTCAGCCGCGAAGTCTTCTCGAAGTTCGATGCCACCGCGAGGACCGCGTCCTCGTCGCCGGACAGCACGACCGACGCCGGTCCGTTGACGGCGGCGATCGACACGCCCTCGGTCAGCAGCGGCACGACATCGGCCTCAGCCGCCGCGACGGCGACCATTGCCCCGCCGGCGGGAAGGGCCTGCATGAGCCGCGCCCTCGCCGTCACGAGCGTGCACGCGTCTTCGAGCGAGAGCACCCCCGCGACGTGCGCCGCGGCCAGCTCGCCGATCGAATGCCCCAGCAGGTAATCCGGAGTGACGCCCCACGATTCGAGCAGCCGGAACACCGCGACCTCGACGGCGAACAACGCCGGTTGCGTGTACCCGGTCTCGTCGGAGCCCAGCACGGTCCGCACCGGCACGTCGAGGTGCTTGTCCAGTTCGGCGGCCACCGCGTCAAAGGCCTCAGCGAACGCCGGGTAGGCCGCGGCCAGCTCCAGGCCCATCCCCGCGCGCTGGGCACCTTGGCCGGTGAACAGGAACGCCGTGCGCCCGGTGCTCGCCACGCCTTCGACGACACCCGCCGGTGTGCGGCCCGCCGCGTACTCGGTCAGCGCGCGGATCGCGGCGGCCCGGTCGGCCGCGACGATCCCGGCGCGGTGCTCGTACTGGGTCCGGGTGGTCGCGAGAGAGAATCCGATGTCCACAGTGGACGCATCGGTTGAGGAGGACGCGAGCTTGCCCGCCTGTGCCCGCAGGGCATCCGCGTCGTTAGCCGACCACAGCCAGGTCACCGGCCCGTCGTCCGAAGAACGCGTCACCGGGTCGCCTTGCTCGACAATCACGTGCGCGTTGGTCCCGCTGATGCCGAACGACGAAACGCCCGCGCGACGCGGCCGCCCGGTCTCCGGCCACGGCGTCGGCTCACGGAGAAGCGAGACGGTGTCGGTCCATTCGACGTGCGGCGACGGCTCGTCGGCGTGCAGCGTGCGCGGGAGCACGCCGCGCCGCAGCGCCTCCACCATCTTGATCACGCCGCCGACGCCCGCCGCGGCCTGCGTGTGGCCGACGTTCGACTTGAACGACCCGACGTGCAGCGGCCGATCAGCGGTGGCCGCCTTGCCGTAGGTGGCGATCAGCGCCTGCGCCTCGATCGGGTCGCCGAGCTTCGTGCCGGTGCCGTGTGCTTCGACAGCGTCCACATCGGACAATTTCAGCCCGGCGTCCGCCAATGCCGCGCGGATCACCCGCTGCTGCGCTGGCCCGTTCGGGACCGTGATGCCGCTGGACGCGCCGTCGGAGTTGACCGCGCTGCCGCGCAGCACCGCGAGGACGTGGTGACCGTTGCGGCGCGCGTCGGAAAGCCGTTCCAGCAGAAGCATTCCGGCACCTTCGGAGCAGCCGACGCCGTCCGCGCCGCTGCCGAACGCCTTGCAGCGGCCGTCCGGAGAGAGGCCCTGCTGCTCGCTGAAGTAGACGAACATGTCCGGGGTGACCATCACGGTGACGCCACCGGCCAGCGCCAGCGAGCACTCGCCGCGGCGCAGCGCCTGGGCCGCCCAGTGCAAGGCGACCAGCGACGACGAGCACGCGGTGTCGACCGATACCGACGGACCTTCGAGCCCGAGGGTGTAGGAGATGCGGCCGGAGATCAGGCTGCCGTCGCTGCTGCCCGCACCGTAGTCGTGGTACATCACGCCGGCGAAGACGCCGGTTTTGCTGCCCCGCAACGTCGACGGCACGATCCCGGCGCGTTCCACCGCTTCCCACGCGGTCTCCAGCACCACCCGCTGCTGCGGGTCGAGCGTGCGGGCCTCGCGCGGGGAGATGCCGAAGAACTCCGGCTCGAAATCGGCGGCATCGTAAAGGAAACCGCCCTCCTTCGAGTACGTCGTGCCGGGGCTTCCCGCGGGGTCGAAGATCGACTCGGTGTCCCAGCCGCGGTCCTCGGGGAACTCGCCGACCGCGTCGACACCGCCCGCGACCAGGTCCCAGAGCTGCGCGGGCGTGGCGACCCCGCCGGGGTACCGGCAGCCCATCCCGATGATCGCGATCGGCTCGTTCATCGCCGCGGCGAGCTTCTGGTTGTCCGCCTTGAGCCGTTCGTTGTCCACCATGGACTGCCGCAGCGCGGCGACGATCTGCTCGGTGGACGGTGCGGTGTTCTGCTCGTGGCCGGTCACTGGGAAGTCCCCTCGTTCGTCGGTCTCGGCACCTGCCGTCGCGGGCCGGGTCGCCCGCGCGCACCACGACCTCGCCGAAGCTATTCGCGCCTGCCCGCGAATCCCCACCCCTAACGGCCCCTAACGCCGTAATGCCGGGTCTGCCGAGCGGCCCGCCGCGATTACCGTTTCCCCAGCAGTGTTTCCCGGACCCCGGCATCGGAGAGTGCGTTGTGCGAGTCATGTTGATGGTCTTCCCGACTAGGACGCACGTCTACAGCATGGCCCCGGTCGGGTGGGCGCTGGCGGCAGCCGGGCACGAGGTGCGGTTCGTCGGCCAGCGCAATCCCCGCGAGGTCCTGCCGTTCGCCGAAACCGGCCTCGACGCGATGTGGTTCGGCGAGGACCTCGACATCGCGGAGCACCGGCGGCTCAGCGCCGGCGGCGACGATACCGCGCACAGCAAGCACCAGCTTTCCGAGAGCCGCCCGGAGCGCTACACCGAGGAGTACGTGCGCACCGTTTACGACGGCTGGGTCGACGTTTTCCGCTGGAACTCGCCGGAACCGCTGCTCAACGACCTCGTCCGGTTCGCCCGGCACTGGCAGCCGGACCTCGTCGTGTGGGACCCGCTGGTCTACACCGCGCCGATCGTCGCGCAGGCGGTCGGCGTCCCGCACCTGCGGATGATGTACGCGGCCGACCAGACGGCACGGATCGGCGCGCAGTACCGGGACCTGCGCGCGAGCAAGCCCGAGGACACCAGCCCGGACCCGTTCGTGGAATGGATGTCGGACGCGGTGGGCCGCTACGGCGCGGACTACGACGAGAACCTGCGCTACGGCGTCAAAACCATCGACTGCCACCCGTCCTATCTCCGGTACGACGGCGTCGACGTCGACTACCTCCCGGCGCGGTTCGTGCCGTTGAACAAGCCGATGGCGCTGCCGCGCTGGGTCGTCGAACCCCCGTCGCGCCCGCGCGTCATGCTGACCCTCGGCATCTCCAACCGGCAGACGCTCGGCGAAGAGGAGACCTCGGTCTCCGCGCTGCTCGACGGCCTAGCCGACCTCGACGTCGAAGTGATCGCGACGCTCAACGCGGAACAGCTCGCGTCGGTCGACAAGGTTCCGGACAACGTGCGCGCGGTGGACTTCGTGCCGATGTACGAACTCCTCGCGAGCTGCTCGGCCATCGTGCACCAGGGCGGCGGCGCGACGATCGGCAACGCGGTGGTCAACGGCGTCCCGCAGCTGGTGATCCCCGGCACCACGTGGAGCGAGCGGATTTCCGCGCTCGCACAGGTGAAACGCGGCAACGGCCTGATGATCGATCTGGAAGAGGTCACGCCGGGCTCCGTCCGAAATGGACTCCAGCGGTTGCTGGAGGAACCGTCGTTCCGCGAGTGCTCGCTCGAGGTCCGGGACGAGATGCTGGCGACGCCGACCCTCAACGACCTCGTGCCGGAACTGGAGCGGATCGCTCGATGCCGGTGACGCAGCGGCCCCGCGTCGTCCGCACTATCGGCTTCCTCATCGCGAGTTTCCCCCTCCGCGTCGTCGCGTTCGTGCTCGTGCTCGCCACGACCTTGCTCGGCATCGCCACCACCATGCTGTGGATCGGCATCCCGATCCTGATCACCGCGACCTCGACGGCCCGCGGCCTGGCCCGCGCGGAACGCCGCTGGGTGCGCGTCATGCTCGGCGTCGACGTCCCGCCGCCCCGCCGGCATCCGCACGGCGCCGGGCTGCTGCTGACGTGGCAGACCCGGCTCGTGGACCCGGCCACGTGGCGCGAACTGCTCTACGCCTTGCTCGCGTTCCCGCTGGGCATCGTGGAATTCGTGGCCGGGATAGTGTCCGTCGCCGTGCCGCCGTTCGGCATCTTCGTGGCCCCGCGGATCGGCGCGATGCACGGCGCGTTGGCGCTGTCGATGCTCGGACCGGACCGGACGGCGCAGCTGGAGGCCCGCTCCCGGCAGTTGAAGGACTCGCGGGCCCGCGGCGTCGACGCCGTAGAGGCCGAGCGCAAGCGCATCGAACGCGACCTGCACGACGGGGCGCAGCAGCGACTGGTCGCGGTGGCGATGAGCCTGGGCCGGGCGCAGCTAAAGCTTGACGATCCCGCCGCCGTGCGCGAACTGGTTGGCGCGGCCCATACGGACGCGAAACTCGCCGTGTCCGAGCTGCGCGACCTCGCCCGGGGGATCTACTCCCCGGTGCTGCAGGACCGCGGCCTGGACGCCGCGTTGTCCGCCTTGACCGCGCGGATGCCGATCCACGTGGACGTCGAGGTGACGGTGGAACCCCGGCCGCCCGCGCCCGTGGAGACCACGACGTACTTCATCGTCAGTGAAACCCTCGCCAATATCGCCAAACACGCGGGCGCGGACCGCGCGTCGGTGCGAGTGACCCGCGACGACGACACGGTGGTCGTCGAGATCATCGACAACGGGCACGGCGGCGCGTCCGTGCGCCCCGGCGGCGGATTGGCCGGCCTCGCCGACCGGGCAGGCACCATCGACGGCGTGCTCACCGTGGTCAGCCCGGCGGGCGGGCCTACCGTCGTGCGCGCCGACCTTCCCGTGCGCTGGTAAAGCGACCACCTTCCGACGTCGCGCCGGCCCACCCCTAACGCGCTTGCCGCGCCTGTCCTCCCGCGCGGCCAAGGTCCGCTTTAGACGGTCTTTAGGGGTTGTCGCAAGCACCGCCGGATGTCAAATTTTTCTTGCGTTCCAAGCCATTTCGCACGGCTCGTTTCCGCTGGGGGTTTCACCGCCCGGACAAGGACTGGGGAATCTTATGCACACGTTGACACGCAGGCTGCTGGTGGTGGGAGCCCACGGCGACGACGAAACGCTCGGCGCGGGCGGGACCATCGCCCGGCTCGCCGACGAAGGCGTCTCCATTTCGCTTTGCATTCTCACCAACGACGACGGTTCGCGTTCGGCCGCCGGCGCCGAAGTCACCAACCGCACCGACGCGATCGAACTCGCCGCCAAAACACTGGGCATCGAACGCGTGCGAGTCCACGAATTCGGCGACAACCGGCTCGACACCGTCAGCCACCTCGCGCTCAACCAGGTCGTCGAACGCGAGGTCCGCGAATTCGAGCCGGACACCATCTTCGCCACCAGCATGTGCGACCTGAGCACCGACCACGCCCTCGTCAGCCGCGCCGCGCGAGTCGCCGGCCGGCCGGGCAAGGGCCCGGTGCGCGAAGTCCGCACCTTCGAGATCCGCTCCGCCACGGACGTCGGAGAAGCCTCCGGGCTGCCGGTCACCTTCCGGCCGAACTGCTGGCAGCTTCTCGACGAAAGCCACCTCGAGCGCAAAATCGAAGCCCTGCGCGCCTACGGCAAAGAACTCGAACCGTGGCCGAACCCGCGCAGCGAACGCGGCGTCCGCGCCTTGGCCGAATACCGCGGCTCACAGGTCAGCGCTGGGCTCGCCGAAGCCTTCGAAATCGTCCGTTCCGTCCGATGACCGGTTTTCCCTCCGCTTTTCCCGCTCGCTTTTCCACTGCCCATCCAGAAACGGGTGACCAGGAATGACCAGTACTGTCGCTGAATTCGAGACCATCGCCGAACGGAACGAGCTGACGTCGGTCGCCGTGATCGGGATGGGCTACGTCGGCCTGCCGACCGCGCTCGGCCTGCACGCCGGCGGCGTCGGCGTGATCGGCATCGACCTGTCGCAGAACCGGCTCGACTCGATCCGCTCGGGCGAGGTCGACCTCATCGAAGCCGATCACCGCAGGCTCGAGAAAGCCGTGCACCAGGAGGACTTCCAGCTCACCACGGATTCCGCGCGGATGGCCGACGCGGACGCGGTGCTGGTCTGCGTGCCGACCGGGCTCGACGAGTACCTGATGCCCGACCTCGGCCCGCTGGAGGCGGCGTGCGCGGCGCTGGTCGCGAACGCCCGCCGCGGCCAGACGTTCATCCTCACCTCGACCAGCTACGTCGGCACCTCGAACCGGCTGCTGGTGAAACCGCTGGTGGCCAAGGGATTCACCATCGGCCGCGACCTGTTCGTGGCGTCCAGCCCCGAGCGCATCGACCCGGGCAACGTCACGCACACCCAGGCCGAAACGCCGCGCGTGCTCGGCGGCGTGACCCCGGTGTGCACGGCGATGGCGCAGCGCGTGATCAACGTGCTGACCCCGAGCGTGCACTGCGTCAGCTCGCCGGAAGCGGCCGAGATGACCAAGCTGTACGAGAACACCTTCCGCGCGGTGAACATCGCGCTGGCCAACGAGTTCGCGGAGATCAGCGACGGCTTCGCGATCGACCCGATCGAGGTCATCGACGCGGCGGCCAGCAAGCCGTACGGCTTCATGGCGTTCCACCCCGGACCCGGCGTCGGCGGACACTGCATCCCCTGCGACCCGCACTACCTGCTGTGGCAGCTGCGCGCGACACAGAGCAACGCACCGCTGGTGACCCAGGCGATGCACGCCATCGCGGAGCGGCCGAAGCAGGTTGTCGACCGCGTACTGAACACACTGTCGCGCGAAGGCAAGGGCATGGCGGGTACGCGCGTGCTGGTGGTCGGCGTGACCTACAAGCCTGGTGTGCAGGACGTGCGCTCGTCGTCCGCGCTCGACATCATCGACCTGCTCGCCGCGAAGGGCGCGAAGGTCGGCTACTACGACCCGCTGGTCCCGAACGTCCGCGTGACCGGCGGTTCGCTCGACACCGTCCCCGAGCCCGACGGCGAGGACTGGGACGTCGCGCTCATCCACACCATCCAACCGGGCCACGACTACGAATGGCTCGCCGACTGCCCGACCGTCATCGACGCCACCTACCGCCTCGACCCCGCGCTCTTCACGAACTGAGAAAGGGACACTGACGTGCGTTACCTCATCACCGGAGGCGCCGGGTTCATCGGCTCCCACCTCACCGAACACCTCCTGGCCCGCGGCGACGAGGTCGTCGCGCTGGACAACCTCAGCACCGGCACCCTGGACAACCTCGCCGGCGTCGCCGGGCACCCCGGTTTCCAGTTCGTGCGCGGCTCGATCACCGACCCGAACGCGGTCGAATCGTGCATGGCGGGCATCGACGCGATCTTCCACCTCGCCGCCGCGGTCGGCGTGTTCACCATCCTCGACAAGACGATGGACAGCCTCCGCACCAACCTGCACGGCACCGAGAACATGCTCGACGCGGCGCTGCGGCACGACGTGCCGATCCTGGTCGCGTCGACGAGCGAGATCTACGGCAAGAACACCGCGGACGGCCTGCGCGAGGACGACGACCGGATCATCGGGTCGCCGTTGAAGAACCGTTGGTCCTACGCCGAGGCGAAGGCGCTGGACGAGACGTTCGCCCACCTGTACGCCGTCGAGCACGGCCTGCGCACGGTGATTGTGCGGCCGTTCAACACCGTCGGCCCGCGCCAGACCGGCCGCTACGGCATGGTGATCCCCCGCTTCGTCACCCAGGCCCTGGCGGGCGAGCCGATCACCGTGTTCGGCGACGGGCAGCAGACCCGCTGCTTCTGCCACGTGCACGACGTCGTGCCCGCGCTGGCGGACCTGCTCGCCGACGATTCCGCGTACGGCAAGGTGTTCAACCTCGGCAGCAACGAGCAGACCACCATCTCCCAGCTGGCCGAGCGCGTGATCGGCGCGACCGGTTCGAGCAGCACCATCACGAAGGTGCCGTACGAGGAGGCGTACGGCGACGGATACGAGGACATGCAGCGCCGCATTCCCGACTGCACCCGCGCGTACAACCAGATCGGCTTCGTGCCGACGCGCTCGCTGGACGACATCATCGCCGCGGTGGTCGCCGACCGCCGATCCTGACCCGTTCCCGCCCCCGGTGAAGGGCCTCTCGCGGATCTCGCGCGAGAGGCCCTTCACGCGTTCCGGAGCTTGACGTAGACGGCGGCAAGGTGGCTGGCGGCGGTGTTCGCGGACACTCCCAGTACCTCCGCGATCACTCCGACCGGAGTGCCCTGTGCGGCCAGTTCCGCGACCCGCAACTCGACCTCGGTCAGCACTCTCGCCCCGCATTCGGTCAGGCTCTCCGGCACGCTTTCCGTCAGCTTTTCGGTCACTGTCCGGCACCGGCCAGTTCGCCCGCCAGCCCCCGCCGCCCGGCTACGCCGAGTTTCCGGTACACCCTGGTCAGGTGTTGTTCCACAGTGGACACCGTGATGTAGAGCGTTTCCGCGATCTGGCGGTTGGTCCGCCCGTGTGCGGCGAGTTCCGCGACCCGCAATTCCGCGTCGCTCAACGCGGTCGCCGCAGGTCCCTCCGGATCCGCGCGCGGCGGCTCCGGTCTCGACGCCACCGGGCGAGGCGCGAGCGGGCGCAACGGCTGTCGCGGCACCTGCACCGGCTTCACCAGGCCTGCCGAACGTTCCGCGCGCTGGCCGAGCTGGTTGATCGCGCGGACGGTGCGGGCCAGTTCGAGCCGGTCGCCGGATTCCTTGAACGCCTCCGCCGCCCGGTTCAGCAAGCCAGACCGCGCGCCGGCGTCGCCCGCGAACGCCAGCACCCGCAGCGCCACCGCCTGCGAGAACGAGTCCGTCGTGTCCGCCAGCTGCTGTTTCGCCAGCTCGACCGCCAGGGTCGGATTGCGCAGCCGGAGGTTCGCCTCGGCGAGGTCGGTCCGCCACGGTGCGACAGCAGGCAGGTCCAGGTCGTTTTCGCGGAGAATGCGCTGGCATTGCTGGAAATCGCTCACCGCGGAGAGCCCCCGGTTCGTGGCCAGATGGAACTGCCCGCGCGCCCGGAGGAACCGCACCCCGCCGAGCGTCGTGAACACCGATTCCGGCAGCGCGTGGCGCAAAACCCCAGCCGCGGCCTTGAACGCGCCTGCCGCGGTGTGCGCGGTCAGCATCGTGGCGAGCGGATACGTGATCGCTACGCCCCAGTTCGGTTCGTCAAGCAGCGCGAGCGCACGGCTCGCCGCCTCCGCCGCGCTGGCGGGCTCACCGCGACGCAACAGAAGACCCGCGCCGATTGCGTCGAGCATCGCCTTCCACGTCACCGCGCCGCGGTACTCCGCCTCCTCGGCGAGCGAGGTGCACCAGCCTTCCGCTCGGTCCGCCTTGCCGTCGTACGCCAGGGCGAGAATCGCGGTGGAGAGCGCTTCCAGTGACGTGTCGGAGAGCCGGCAGTTCTGGAGAATTCGCTCCGCGCATACCGAAGTCTCTTCGCTGCCACCGACCTGCCAGACCGACGCGAGCGTTTTCGCGGTGCGCATCCAGGGATCCGAGGCGTCGACCGACAACTCCGGAGCCGTGCCGTAATGCCAATGCGCGGCAAGGGTCAGCTCGGCAGCCGTCCGCGGGTGCAGCGGCTCGAGGTCGTCGCCCAGCCGGACCAGCGCGGATTCGAAGGTTTCCCGGTCGCCGAACCACAACGACTGGCGCACCACCGCGATCCGGTCGGACTGGTCGAGCGAAGCCCCTTCGCACAACGCCGCGAGATGCGGAGCGGCCGCCGCCGGGTTGACCCGCCAGGTGATCTTGGCCAGCATCTGGGAGATCATCTGCTGCTCCCACGACGCGGTGGTCGTCGATGCCGCCAGTTGCAGGCAACGGGTAGCGAAGTCGACATCGTCGCCGAGCATCACCTGCTCCGCCGCCGCGACCAGCACCGGCAACGCCCACTCCGCCTGAGCTTCGCCCGCCGCCACGAGATGCCGTGCGACCTCCGGTGCGGGCAACCCGCGTGCGTGCTTCACCTCTGCAGCCCGGATATGCAGCTGCACCTTCTCCGACCCGCGCAACCCGCCGACAACCGCCGCCGCGGCCGGCTGCTGCCGGAACCGCACGCCGTCGACCAGCCCGGTCTCCACGAGCAACCCCGCGGAGGTCTCCGCCTCGACCGGGTCCACTCCCGCGACTGTCGCGACCGCGTCCGTCGTGACGTCGGTGTCCAGCACCGCGATCGCTGTCGCCACCTCCCGCAGCGGCGAACCGTAGCGATGCAGAAGCCGTTGCACCGCATCGGAATACGCCGGTCCGTCGTCCACCGAGCTACGGCGGGCGTCGACCAACGCGCTGACCAGCAACGGATTTCCCGCGCTCAGCCCATGGATCCGCTCAGCTTCGCCGTGGTCCGGGACCAGCTGCGCGATCGCCTCCACGGTGAACGGCGTGAGATGCACGTACCGGTGCGGCTGCGCGGCGAAGGTCATGCCCTCACCGGAATACCAGCCGTCCGGCTGCGTCAGCACCAGCAACATCCCCGCCGACCGCGCCCGCCGCTGCAACCGCAGCAACAACCGCGCCGACGTCTCGTCCACGTGCTGCAGATCGTCGACCGCGATCAGCAGCGACCGCTCTCGCGCCAACCGGTGCAAGGCACTGCACAACGCGGCGATCCGATCCTCGCCGTCCGCCGCCGCCAGCGTTTCGCGCGGCAATGCCGGGCTGGCCAGCAGTTGGTCGAGCACACCTCCGTCAACGTCGCACTCGTCGGCCGCTCCCGCCGCGGTGAGCGTGAGAACGCCCAGCTCACGGGCTCGCGCCACCACTTGGTTCTGCACTTGCGTTTTCCCGCTGGCCGGTCCTCCGCCGACCAATACCGTGTCTCCGGCCCCCGCATCGCATTCGATCAGCAAGCCCTCGAGAAGGGACACTGCTTCATTCGGCTCGGTGCGGCGGTTCTGCCCCCAGTTCACGCCCATCGCAAGCTCCTCGACCCAACGGTCATCTTCCTGCGGGTACCACGGTCGCAGCCGCCCCCTAAGCCCAGCCAACCGCGATCTAAAGTCACTCAATCAGGTGATCACGATTACCAAGCGTCGCTTTTGCTCTGGCTTCTGTTGGCCTTCACCTGGGGGCGAGTGGCAGATTTCCGCTGCTGCGACAGGGCTTTGGCTCCGGAAAGTGATCTTGTATGCGCTGTGTCGACAGTACGGGTTGACCACTTCGAGCGATAGCGTAATCGAACGCGCGTTCGATTGAATTGTGGGGTGAGCACGACTGCGACGCTCCCCGCCTGGCAATTGTCAGACCGGGACCTGACCACCAGACTCCTGACCACCCAACGACAGCAGAACATCGCCTACGCCGCGCAACTGGAGACGATCCGGGAACTGCACTCGCGCGGCGCCCTGCCCGAGGGCTACACCTCGACGTCGTCGTACCTGGCGACGATCCTGCACGTAACCGCGCGCGAGGCCCGCTCCCGGCTCGCCCAAGCCACCGGCACCCTCCCGCTGACCTGGAAAGCCCTGTCCGCGGGTGAAATCACCGCCCAGCACGCGGCGGTCATCGCCGAATTCCTCGCCGCCGCCCCGAGGTGGCTGACCCCCGAGGACTACACCGTCGCCGAAGACACCCTGGTGACCCTCGCGACGCAGGCCAACCCCAGCATCGTCCGCCGCGCCGCGACCCGGCTGAAGATCTACTGGGACAGCGATCCCGCCTCCCCTGATGTGGACCACGACCTTGACCCGGACTCGGTTCCCGACTCGGACTCGCGGCCCGAGGAAGCCGCCCGCCCCTGGCGGGAATTCCGCTGGCAGTGGACCCAGAGCGGCCGTTTCCGCTTCAGCGGCAACGTAGACCACGAAACCGGCACCCTGATCGAACAACTGCTGGTCCCCCTGGCCGCACCGGACCCCGCGTCCGCACCCGACACCCCCGACCCCCGCACCCCAGCCGAACGCCACGGCGATGCCCTCGCCGCGATCGTCGACCTGGCTGCCCGCACCCCCGACCTGCCCGCCAAAGCCGGCGAACGAGCAGTCGCAACGGTGACGGTCGACTTGGAAACCCTGCAGGGCACGGCGAAAACGGTCGTGGCAGGAGACGAATCCGTGCTGTCCGCCGCCGACCTGCGCCGAATCCTGTGCGACGCCAAGGTCTACCCCGCGGTCCTGGGCACCGAAGGCCAGGTCCTCGACCTGGGCCGCTCCGCCCGCACCGCCACGAACGCCCAGCGCCGAGCCCTGGCAATCCGCGACCGCGGCTGCACCTTCCCCGGCTGCGACCGCGGTCCAAAGTGGACCACCCCGCACCACATCGTCCACTGGGCCCACGGCGGCCCCACCGACCTGGACAACCTGGCCTCGTGCTGCGAACGCCACCACCGTCTCCTCCACCACAGCGGCTGGAAAATCGCCCTCCACGACGGCACCGTCCACTGGATCCCGCCGTCCCTCCTCGACCCGGAGCAGAAACCGCTCCGCAACACCGCCCACAACCCGCCGCCCACCCCCTTGCGAGCCACGGCATGAGCCCGCGTGCGAGGGCGATGAAGCCACCACCCCCACCCGCCCACCAGGCCCGGGTGCCCCTGACGCGCCCGCACTCACCACAACCCTGACCCGCTGACAACCAGGGATCTACCGGGGATAAGGGTGGGTAAACCCCAGGGAAGCTTCAGGAGCACACCCCATGGTCCCGGCCGACCGCTTCCGAGAAACTAGGTACATCAAGGAAACACCCCCTCTCAACCAGGAGGCCATCATGATGGCAATCACCACCGCCCCCGGCGTCACCCAGCGCATGCTCTCCAACGGCCACCTGGAACTGACCTGCCGCACCTCCCACCGCCACATCGAGTGCGAGCCGGTAGCCGCCGCGATGTGGATCGCCCTGAAACAGCACAACGGCGACGTCGACCGGGCAGCAAGCACCCTCTCCGCCCTGTGGCACACGAACGAAGACGACACCCGCTACGACCTGATCGCCCTGGCCGGCTCCCTGTGCTCCCTGGGCATGGCCACCGAGTCGTAACCGGCGAGGCCTGAGCCGGCCCGTGACACCCGCGGACCGATCCCCCAGCAGCACTCCCCTGCCTGGGCCGACATCCGCACCCCAGCCCTCCGACCGAACCAAACCCTCGGCCGCACTGCACAACGCACCACGCGACGCACTCGGCCGAAGCGCCCCAGCACGCCCCGGCACCGGGAAACCCCGGACTAGCCCGGCAGCTGGAACGCGGTCACATCCCCGAAGCGAAGCGAACAGCCAGCCAGTCAGGACTGGTCGAGAGCCCGTTCAACCGCACGGCGCGCCCGGCCCGCAGCCGCCCGGTGGTGCTGGAGCTACGTGGCAGCGTTCAACGCCAGCCCGGCAGCGACGATCTCGAACAGCGCCTCATCGACATCGAACCCGCCCGGCAGCTCACCGCTCGCCACCGCCGTGGTCAAGTCGGCGCGCAGCTGTTCCCGCCAGCGCGACCACACCTCGGCCACCGCCTCACGGACCCGCGGCCGGGACGGCCGCCGTATTCGGTGAGCGCCGCAGTCATCAGGCAGCCGCCGGGAAGCAGTGGTTCTTCCAGGCAGGCCACCGAGTTGGCGCAGACCGCACGCAGCCGTTCCCCGTCACGGCCGTCGACGGATTGGGCGACCCGCAGCTGAACTGGGCAGTCGAGGCCGACGGACAACGCGTTTTCCACGGCGGCGACACGATGTTCCACGGTTTCTGGTGGCTCATCGCACGCCGGTTCAGCCCGTTCGACGCGGCGTTCCTGCCCGCCAACGACGCGGTGGTCGACGCGCTGCACCTCCAGCCGCCGAGCCCGCTGCCCGCCGCGATGGACCCGACGCAGGCCGCCGCAGCCGCGGAAATCCTCGGTGCCTAGTACGCGGTCCCAATGCATTACGAGGCGGAGCAGCCGGACAAGGTCGCGAGCTACGTCGAGGTTTCTGACCCGAAGAACGAGTTCCGCACGTACGCCGGACGACGTCCACACGTGTTGCCCGTCGGAGAATGGCTGGATCCGGCGCACGCTGGCTAATGTCGATGAACTCCGGCTCGGAATCGAGAGCCGCGCAAAGGAAACCGCCTTCGTTCGAGTGGGCCAGGCAGGTCGCCCCAAACCAGGCGTGTCGCACCCCGCCAGGAACGCCAGCAGCCCGTGCCGATCATCGCGATCGACACGGGCTGCCAGACAACCAGCACTAACTGCCCACACAGAACCGTTAGCTATCCGCCCCAACCAGCCACCGCAAGGCGACAACCGGCCCAACCAAAGAAGCGCACCTACCGATCACTGAGACTCACCCGACTCCTCGGCACCACCCATCGCAGACCGGACTAGATCGGCCAGATCCATCGAAGCAACCGCAGCCGCCGCCTCATCAGTGCCGTTCAGTTCTTCGACGACCTCCTCCGCAGCAGCAGGTGCCAGCTCCTCCAACAGGTGCCGAGCCAGCGGCAACGGACTCGGGTAGTCGAAGATCAACGTCGCAGGCAGCCGCAGGCCAGTCGCAGCACCGAGCCGGTTGCGGAGCTCCAGCGCGGCTAGCGAATCGATGCCCAAGTCGGTGAAGCCCTTCTCCACCCCGACCGCTGAAGCGTCGTCATACCCGAGAACCGCCGCCGTGTGTTCGCGCACCAACTCCAGCGCCGCCGAGTCTCGCTCGTCCGTCGGGAGCGTGGCGAGCTTGTCAGCGAACCCGGCCTCCGGCGCTGCCGACGCCGACGAGGCAACCGCTGCCCGCCGCGGGGCGGCAGTGGCGAGGCCCTTCAGCAGGGCCGAAGCGCGGTCCGCGTCCTTGAGGTCGAGCTTCACCGGCACCAACGCCGCCGACGAAGCAGCCAACGCGGCATCGAACAGTTCCAGACCCTCAGCCGCCGACAGTTCCGCGACCCCGGACCGGGCGATGTGTGCCAGGTCCACTTCGCCGTCGGTGCCTTCCCACGGGCCCCACGCGAGCGACGTCGCCGGGAGGCCGAGGGAAGACCGGTGCTCGGCCAGCGCGTCCAGGAACACGTTGCCCGCCGCGTAGTTCGCCTGTCCGGCGGCGAGCAGCAGACCGCCCGCTGAGGAGTACAGGACGAACGCCGCCAGGTCCCGAGTTGCCGTCAGCTCGTGCAGGTGCCAGGCCGCGTCGACCTTGGGCCGCAACACGTTCTCGACCTGCTCCGGCGTCAAGGCACTCAGCACCGCGCTGTCCATCTGCCCGGCCGCGTGCACCACGGCGGTCAGCCGCGGCAGCGTGTCGAGCAGTTTCGCCAGCGCGTCCCGGTCGGTGACGTCGCACGCGGCGACAGTCACCTTCGCGCCCTCGCCGGCCAGTTCGTCGACCAGTTCCCGCGCACCCGCCGCGTCGAGACCGCGGCGGCTGGTCAGGACCAGGTCACGGGCACCGCGTGCGACCAGGTGCCGGGCCAGCAGTCCGCCGAGCAGGCCTGCGCCGCCGGTGATCAGCACCGTGCCGTTCGGGTCCCATTCGACCGGCTCGCCAACCTCGGTGACCCGGGTCAGCCGCGGCACGCGCACCTCGCCGTTCCGCAACCGGGCTTCGGGTTCGCCGGAGGCGACGACCGCGGGCAGTGCCCGAGCCGACGCGGGCGAAGCGTCGAGGTCCACGATCTGGATCCGGCCCGGGTTCTCCGCCTGCGCGGCCCGCACCAGACCCCACACCGGAGCTTGCACCAGCTCGTCGCGAGTGACCACGACCAGCTTGCCGTCCCCGACCGAAAGCCAGTTCTGCAAGTGCCGCAACGTGTCCTGCACGATCTGGTGCACCTGCGCCGGAACAGAACCGGTACCGGAGCCGACCGGCAACACCAGCACCTCCGCATCGACCGGCTCGGCTTTCAGCGGCACGCCCAGGCCGAGATCGTCGGTGCCGAGCACAGCCCAGCCGTCCAGCGAGGGCACGAGCCGCACGCCCGAAGCGGGCTGCCATTCGATCCGGTACAGCGAGTCCGGCACCTTCGTGCCGAGCTGGCCTTCCGACACCGGCCGCGTGACCAGCGAAGCGATCTGCGCGACCGGAGCACCAGCGGCGTCAGCCAGGTCGAGCGACGAACCGCTCTCGGTCTTCCGCACCCGCACCCGCAGCGCGGTCGCGCCGCTGGCCTGGAGCGACACCGAGTTCCACGCGAACGGGATCGTCGTCTCGGTCAACGCCTTCGGACCGCCAGGGATCAGGAAGTCCGTCGCGCCGAGCGCCGAGTCGAGCAGGCCCGGGTGGAGGCCGAAGTCGTTCGCCGCGGTGCCTTCCGGCAGTGCGACCTCGGCGTACACCTCGCCTTCGCGCAGCCAGATCGCCCGCAGGTTGCGGAACGTCGGCCCGTAACCGAAACCGAGGTCGGCCAGGTCGTCGTACAACCCGGTCAGGTCAACCGATTCGGCACCGGACGGCGGCCACTCGCTCAGCGAGAAGTCCGCAGCCGCGCCATTGGCCAACGTGCCCGCCGCGTGCTGAACCCAGCCCGCCTCGGTCCGCGAGTGCACCGACAGCTCCCGGCGACCGCTGCCGTCCGGCGCGCTGATGACCACGCGCAGGTCGACCCCGTCCTCAGGCAGCAACAACGGTGCCTGCTGCGTCAGCTCCTCCAGCAGGTCGCAACCGACCTGGTCGCCGGCGTGCATCGCCAGCTCGACGTACGCGGTGCCGGGCAGCATCGTCCGCCCCATCACCACGTGGTCGGCGAGCCACGGCTGCGTCGCGACCGACAGCCGTCCGGTCAGCACCGCGCCGCCATCGGGCAGTTCCACCAGCGCACCCAGCAGGGGGTGTCCGGCGGACTGGGCGCCCAAAGTGGTGACGTCACCAGTCGGCTTAGTCGCGTCGAGCCAGTACGACTTGTTCTGGAACGCGTAGGTCGGCAGGTCCACAGTGAACGCACCCTGGCCGGCGAACAGCGCCTTCCAGTCGATCTTCCCGCCCCGGGAGAACAGCGTGGCCAGCGCGGTGAACACGGTCGGCACCTCGGCCCGGCCGCGGCGCATCGCGGGCACCTGGACGACCCGGTCCGGCCGGTCGGCGACCGCGGTGTCGCATTCGCGGGCCATCCCGGTGAGCACTGCGTCCGGACCCAGTTCAACGAACCGGGTCACGCCCGAGGCGAGCAACGTGCTGACGCCGTCGGCGAACCGGACGGCCTCCCGCACGTGGCCCACCCAGTACTGCGGCGAGCACAGCTCGGCGGCGGTCGCGATCTTGCCGGTCACGTTCGACACCACCGGGATCGACGGCGCGGAGTAGGTGAGCTTCTCCGCCACCACCGAGAACTCGGTCAGCATCGGCTCCATCAGCGACGAGTGGAACGCGTGCGACACGACCAGCTGCTTCGTCCGGCGACCAGCGTCGGAGAAGGTCGCCATGGCAGCGAGCACCGCCGCTTCCGGACCCGAGATGACCACCGAACGCGGCCCGTTCACCGCCGCGATGTCGACCCCGTCAGGCAGCGAAGCGCGCACCTCGTCCTCAGTGGCGGCGATCGCCGCCATCGTGCCTCCGGCCGGCAGCGCCTGCATGAGCCGGCCGCGAGCGGCGACCAGCGAGCAGGCATCGGCCAGCGAGAACACTCCGGAGACATGTGCCGCGGCGAGTTCGCCGATCGAGTGCCCGGCGACGTAATCCGGCGTCACACCCCAGGACTCGACCAGCCGGTACAGCGCGACCTCGATCGCGAACAGCGCGCATTGCGTGTACGCGGTCTGGTTGAGCAGCGGCGAGTCTTCCCAGATCACCTGCTTGAGCGGGGTTTCCAGCTCGGCGTCGAAGAGTCCGCAGATCTCGTCGAACGCTCCGGCGAAGGCCGGGAACGCCTCGTACAGCCCGCGTCCCATGCCCGGCTGCTGCGCGCCCTGTCCGGTGAACAGGAACGCCGTCAGGTCGGCCGCGCTGACCGTTCCGGCCACGGTGCCCGCCGGGGTCCGGCCGTCGGCCAGTCCGTCGAGCGCCTTGAGCGCCGCTTCGCGGTCGGCCGCCAGGACCACCGCGCGGTGGTCGAGCGCGGCGCGACCGGTGGCCAGCGAGTAGCCGATGTCGGTCAGGCTGACGTCCGGGTTGGCCCGCAGGTGCGCGGCCAGCCGGGCGGCCTGGTCGGCGAGCGCCGACGCGACTGAACCGGCCAGCGGCAACGGGATCGCCGGGAGTTCCGGTGCGGTGCGCCGGGTTTCGACGGCCGGAGCGGGCGGTGCCTCCTCGATGATGATGTGCGCGTTGGTGCCGCTGATGCCGAAGGACGAGACGCCGGCGCGACGCGGGTGACCGTTGCGCACCCACGGCCGCGGTTCGGTGAGCAGCTCGATGTTGCCCGTGGTCCAGTCGACGACCGGCGACGGCGCGTCGACGTGCATCGTCTTCGGCAACATGTTGTGCCGCAACGCCTGCACGACCTTCATCACGCCAGCCGCACCACCGGACGCCTGCGCGTGCCCGATGTTCGACTTCACCGAACCCAGGTACAGCGGCCGGTCGCGGTCCTGGCCGTAGGTGGCCAGCAACGCCTGCGCTTCGATCGGGTCGCCCAGCTTCGTGCCCGAACCGTGCGCCTCGACAGCGTCCACATCGGACGGCTGCAGGCCACCGGCGGCGAGGGCCGCGTGGATCACGCGTTCCTGCGACGGGCCGTTCGGGGCGGTCAGACCGTTGGACGCACCGTCCTGGTTGACCGCGCTGGAGCGGACCACCGCGAGCACCTCGTGCCCGTTGCGCTGCGCGTCGGACAGCCGCTCCAGCAGGAGCAGACCCGCGCCTTCAGCCCAGCCGACACCGTCGGAAGCCGCGGAGAACGACTTCGACCGTCCGTTGGGCGAGAGCACGCCCTGGCGGCTCGAGTCGACAAACAGATCCGACTGCGACAGCACCGTGACACCGCCGGCCAGCGCCAGTCCGCACTCCCCCGCCCGCAGCGCCTGCACCGCGAGGTGCAGCGTGACCAGCGAGGACGAGCACGCGGTGTCGACCGTCATGCTCGGGCCCTCGAGGCCGAGCAGGTAGGAGATGCGGCCGGAGACGACCGCGCCGGAGCTGCCGTTCGGGATGTAGGCGGCGACGTCGGCCGGAGCGCCCGGGGCGCGGCTGCCGTAGTCGTCGTACATCGCGCCGGTGAAGACGCCGGTCAGGCTGCCGCGGAGCACGGTCGGGTCGATCCCGGCGCGTTCGATGGCCTCCCACGCGGTTTCCAGCAGGAGCCGCTGCTGCGGGTCCATCGCCATCGCCTCGCGCGGTCCGATGCCGAAGAACGCCGGGTCGAACTCCGCCGCGTCGTGCAGGAAGCCGCCCTGGTTGGCATAGGTCTTGCCGCGTTTGCCGCGTTCCGGGTCGTAGATGCCTTCGATGTCCCAGCCGCGGTTGGTCGGGAAGCCGGAGACCGCGTCGACCTCGTCGACCAGCAGCTGCCACAGGTCCTCCGGCGACCGGACGCCGCCGGGATAGCGGCAGGCCATGCCGACGATCGCGATCGGTTCCTGCATCGACGCGTTCGTCCGGGCCGTCGTCGCCGGGGTCTTCGCGACCGCGCCGAGGAGCTTGCCCTTGACGAAGTCCGCGACGGCCTTGGCGGTCGGGTGGTCGAAGATCAGCGTCGCGGGCAGCGTGAGGCCGGTCGCGGTGCCGAGCAGGTTGCGGAGTTCGACCGCGGCGAGCGAATCGAAGCCCAGCTCCTTGAACGCCCGCGTTCCGTCCACTTCGGACTTGTCCGCGTAGCCGAGCACGGTGGCCACCTGCGTGCGGACGAGGTCGAGCAGCACCCGGTCCCGTTCGCTTTCGACCAGCGCGGCCAGTTCGTCGGCGAGCGCGTTGTCCGCCGCCTTGGCCGCCTTCGCCACGCGACGCGCCTTCGGCGGCACGAAACCACGCAGCAGCGCGGGCAGTTCGTCGGTACGCGCCCGCAGTGCCGGAACGTCCACTCGAAGCGGCGCGATGACCGCGTCTTCGGTGGCCACGGCGGCGTCGAACAGGGCGAGCCCCTGCTCGGCGGTCACCGCGGGCAGGCCGAGGCGGGCCATCCGGGCGAGGTCGGCTTCGGCGAGGTCGCCGCCGAGCCCGGTGTTCTCTGCCCACAGACCCCAGGCCAGTGCGGTGGCCGGAAGCCCGGCCGCGCGCCGGTGTTCGGCGAGCCCGTCGAGGAACGCGTTGGCCGCCGCGTAGTTCGCCTGTCCGGCCGGCAGCACCTGGCCGCCCGCCGAGGAGAACATGACGAACGCGGACAGTTGCCGGTCGGCGGTCAGCTCGTGCAGGTGCCAGGCCGCGTCGACCTTCGGTCGCAGCACCGCGGCGAGCTGCTCCGCGGTGAGCGAGTCGAAGACGCCGCTGTCGGCGGTACCGGCGGCGTGCACCACCGCGCCGAGGTCCGGCAGGCCGTTGATCAGCTGCTCGACCGCCTCGCGGTCGGCAACGTCGCAGGCCGCCACCTGGACGGTCGCGCCCAGGTCGGTCAGCTCTTCGGCCAGCTGCGCGGCACCCGGTGCGTCAAGCCCGCGACGGCTGGTGAGCACCAGGCTCTGCACCCCGTGCTCGGCCACCAGGTAACGCGCCAGCAGGCTGCCGAGACCGCCGGTGCCACCGGTGATCAGGACGGTGCCGTCCCACGCCGTGGTGCCGGTCGATTCGGTGCGGGTGTAGCGCGGAGCGAGCACCGAGCCAGCGCGAATCGCCGACTCCGGCTCGCCCGAGGCGACCACCGCGGCGATCGTCTCGACCTTCGTATCCGCATCCGCGTCGATCAGGAACACGCGTCCCTGGTGCTCGGCTTGCGCCGCCCGGGCGAGGCCCCACAGCAGGCCGTGCGCGACGTCCACAGTGGACTCACCGGCCGGAACCGCCGACTGCGTGATGACGGCGAGCTTCGTGTCGGTCAGCCGCGCTTCGGCCAGCCACGCCTGAATCTCGGCGAGCAGCCAGGTCGCGTTGGCCCGTGCCGCTTCCGGCACCGCACCCTCCGCGGCAGGCACCGAGAGCGTCACGAGGCCGGGCACCGGCTCGCCGCGGTCCACCGCTCCGAGCAGGTCCGCGAACCCGCTGTAGGTGGCAGCCACGCCGACTCGGCCACGGCCGATCGCGACGACGTCGCCCGGCTCCGCGGCCGGGACCGGCACGGACTGCCAGCCGATCTTGAGCAGCGAACCGTCCGTGGTCTCCGCCTGCGCGGCCAGTTCAGTCCGCACCGGCCGCGAGACCAGCGATTCCACCGAAGCGACCGGGTTGCCTTCGCCGTCCGCGACCTCGATCGAGGACAGTTCGTCGCCGTCCAGCCGCACGATCCGCACCCGCAGCACCGAAGCGCCGACCGCGTGCAGCGTGACGCCGTTCCACACGAACGGAAGCAGCGTCGAACCGCTCGGGTCGCCGAGGAGGTCGGCGTGCATCGCGGTGTCGAGCAGCGCCGGGTGCAGTCCGTAGGAACCCGCCGTGGACGCGGCCGGTTCCGGCAGCGCGACCTCGGCGAACACCTCGTTGCCCCGTCGCCACGCGGCGGTGAGCCCCTGGAACGCCGGGCCGTAGCCGTAGCCGCGCTCGTTCAACCGCTCGTACGCGCCTTCGACCGGGATCGGGGTCGCACCCGCCGGCGGCCATTCGGTGAGGCCAGCGGGTTCCGGCCGGGCAGCCGCAGACAGCGTGCCCAGCGCGTGCTGGGTCCAGTCGCCGTCCGATTCGACCAGGCGGGAGAACACGGTGACCGGGCGGCGGTCACCATTCGCGGGGCCGACCACGACCTGCAGCGCGACCGCGCCGTCCGGCGACAGGACGAGCGGCGCTTGCAGCGTCAGCTCCTCCACCGTCGGGTGGCCCACCTGGTCACCGGCGGCGACCGCCAGCTCGACGAATCCGGTGCCGGGCACCAGGATCGCGCCCTTCACCACGTGGTCGGCGACCCACGGCACCGACGAGGCGGACAACCGTCCAGTGAGGACAGTGGTGTCCGAACCGGACAGTGCCACGACCGCGCCCAGCATCGGGTGCGCCAGCGGCTGCTGACCGACCGAAGTGACATCGCCGGACGGTGTCGCGTCGAGCCAGTAACGCTTGTGCTGGAAGGCATACGTCGGCAGGTCGAGCCGGACCGGACCGTCACCCAGCAGCGGGCCGAGCTTCACCGCGCCGCGGATGTGCAGGCGACCGGCCGCGGTGAGCGCGGTGCGCACCTCGTCCTGGTCGCGCCGTCCAAACGGGACGAACTCCGCGTCGACGCTCTGCTGGCCGAGCGCGGACAGCACGCTGTCCGGCCCGATCTCCAGGAACGTCTGGACGCCGCTCTCCGCCAGCGTCGTGACCGCGGCACCGAATCGGACGGTCTCGCGGACATGATTGACCCAGTACTCCGGCGAACGCAGCTCATCGTCGGTGGCGAGTTTTCCGGTGACCGTGGAGACAATCGGGACCTTCGGCGCCTCGTAGGTCAGCCCGGCGGCGATCTCGCGGAACTCGTCGAGCATCGGCGTCATCAACGGCGAGTGGAACGCATGGCTCACGCGCAACCGTCGCGTTTGGACATCGCTGGCCGCTCGCTCGATCTCGGCGACCACGTCCGCGTCGCCCGAGACGACCACGGCGGCCGGGCCATTCACCGCTGCGATGCTGACCTCGTTCTCGTGGCCGCGCAGCAGTTCCCGGACCGCCTCTTCGGTCGCGGCGAGCGAGACCATCGCACCGCGACGGTCGTTCAGCGCACCCATCAACCTGCCGCGTGCGGCGACCAGTTTCGCCGCGTCCGCAAGGGAAAGCACGCCCGAGACGTGGGCCGCGGCCAGCTCGCCGATCGAGTGCCCGGCGAGCGCGTCGGGCCGGAAGCCCCACGACTCGGCGAGCCGGAACAGCGCGACCTCGACCGCGAACAGCCCGGTCTGGGTGTACTGCGTCTGGTCCAGCAGGCCGCGGTCAGCGAGCTCGGTGGTGCCGAACACGACGTCCCGCAGCGGCACGTCGACCAACGGGTCGATTGCCGCGCACACCGCGTCGAAGGCGGTCGCGAAGGCCGGGTACGCGTCGTAAAGCTCGCGTCCCATGCCTACTCGCTGCGCGCCCTGTCCGGAGAACAGGAAGGCGAGCTTTCCGTCCACCACCTGACCGGTCGGCGCGTCTCCGCCGGCCAGCGCGTCGAGTCCGTCGGCGAGTTCTCCGGCGGTCTCGGCGACCACCACCGCGCGGTGTTCGAGCGAGGCACGCGTCGCCGCCAGCGAACGCGCGATCTCCGCGACAGAAACGCCTTCAGCCAGCCAAGAACGCAGCCGCGCCGCCTGTCCGCGCACCGCGGCGGCGGACCGGCCGGACAGCGCGACCGGAACGATCGTCTGCGTCTCCGAAGGCCGCTCGACCGGGATCGCCGGCGCCTGCTCCAGAATGACGTGCGCGTTCGTGCCGCTGATGCCGAACGACGACACCGCGGCGCGGCGCGGCCGATCGGCCTGCCACTCGCGCGACTCGGTCAGCAGCCGGACCGCGCCGGTCTCCCAATCGACCACAGTGGACGGACGGTCGACGTGCAGCGTCTGCGGCAACTGGCCGTGCTGCATCGCCATGACCATCTTGATGATGCCCGCGACACCCGCCGCGGCCTGCGTGTGGCCGATGTTCGACTTGATGGACCCGAGCCACAGCGGCTGGTCCTCGGAACGGTCCTGACCGTAGGTGGCCAGCAGCGCCTGCGCCTCGATCGGGTCGCCCAGCGTGGTGCCGGTGCCGTGGCCCTCGACAGCGTCCACTTCGGACGGCTGCAGACCAGCGTCAGCCAGCGCCTTGGCGATCACCCGCTGCTGCGAAGGACCGTTCGGTGCGGTAAGGCCGTTCGACGCGCCGTCGTGGTTCACCGCGGAGCCGCGCAGAACCGCGAGCACCGGGTGCCCGTTGCGACGTGCGTCAGACAGCCGCTCGACGAGCAGCATGCCCGCGCCTTCGCCCCAGCCGGTGCCGTCCGCCGCTTCGGCGAACGCCTTGCACCGGCCGTCGGCGGAAAGCCCGCGCTGACGGCTGAAGTCGATGAAAGTGTCCGGAGTGGACATCACGGTGACACCGCCGGCCAGCGCCAGCGTGCACTCGCCGCGACGCAGCGCCTGCACCGCCCAGTGCAGCGCGACCAGCGACGACGAGCACGCGGTGTCCACGGTGACCGTCGGGCCTTCCAGCCCCAGCGCGTACGACACGCGACCGGACACGACGCTCGCGAGGCTGCCGTTGCCGAGGTAGCCCGCGATGTCGTCGGAAACCGTGCCGAGGCGGGTGCCCCAGTCGTGGTACATCACGCCGGCGAACACACCGGTCGCGCTGCCGCGCAGGCCGACCGGGTCGATTCCGGCGCGCTCAAACGCTTCCCAGGACACCTCCAGCAGCAGCCGCTGCTGCGGGTCCATCGCCGCCGCCTCGCGCGGGCTGATCTCGAAGAAGTCCGCGTCGAACTCGGCCGCGTCGTGCAGGAAGGCGCCGTGCTTGACGTAGGAGTGGCCGGGCTTGCCGGGCTCCGGGTCGTACAGCGAGTCGACGTTCCAGCCGCGGTCGACCGGGAAACCGGACAGCGCTTCCTCGCCCTCGGACACGAGCCGCCACAGGTCTTCCGGCGTTTCGACGCCACCCGGGTAGCGGCAGGCGATGCCGACGATGGCGATCGGCTCCTCCGGGTCCACCGTGGTCACCGGAGTGATCGTGCGAGTCGGAGCCAGCCCGGCCAGCCGCGACGCCAGGTACTCGGCGAGCGCGCGCGGCGTCGGGTAGTCGAACACCAGCGTCGCGGGCAGCCGCATGCCGGTGACCGAGTCGAGGATGTTGCGCAGTTCCACCGCGGCCAGCGAGTCGAAGCCGATCTCGCCGAACGGGCGGGCCGGGCTGATCGCGTCCGCGCTGTCGTGGCCGAGAACGGCCGCGACGTGCGTGCGGACCAGGTCGAGCAGCGCGCGGTCGCGGTCGGCCTCGGCGAGGTGCGCGAACCGCTCGGCGAACTGCTGCTCGGGCGTGACCTCCCCACTGGCGACCGCGATCCGGCGGCGGCCGGCGGGTACGAGCCCGCGCAGCACGGCCGGAACGTCCTCGCCACGCGACCGCAGGGCAGCGCGGTCAACGCGGGTCGGGACCACCGTCGGAACACCGGTGCCGAGCGCAGCGTCAAGTGCGGCAAGGCTTTCCGACACGGTCAGTGGAGCCAGCCCGAGCCGCGCGATGCGGTTGCGGTCCACTTCGGACAGTGTCGCGCCCATGCCGATCGCCTGACCGGCGTCGGGAGCCCACAGCCCCCACGCCAGCGACGTCGCGGGCAAGCCAGCGGCGTGCCGGTGCTCGGCCAGTGCGTCGAGGAAGGTGTTGCCAGCGGCGTAGTTCGCTTGTCCGGCACCGTCGGCGAGCCCCGCCGAGGAGGAGAACAGGACGAACGCCGACAGGTCCAGCTCCGCGGTCAGCTCGTGCAGCGCCCACGCCGCGTCGAGCTTCGGGGCCAGCACCGCGTCGAGCTGCTCGGCGGTCAGCGAGCCGATCATCGCGTTGTCGAGCACGCCAGCGGTGTGCACGACGGCCGACAGCGGGTGCTCGGCCTTCTTGATCGCCGCCGACAGGGAGCGCTTCTTGCTGACGTCCGAGGCGACCACCTTCGCGGTGGCACCCAGCTCGGCCAGCTCTTCGACCAGCTCAGCCGCGCCCGGCGCGTCAAGCCCGCGACGGCTGAGCAGCAGCAGGCTGCGGACGCCGTGCTTCGTAACGAGGTGCTTCGCGACCTGCGCACCGAGACCGCCGGTACCGCCGGTGATCAGCACGGTGCCGTCCGAATGCCAGGTCGACTCCCCGGCCTCGGCCACGAGCCGGACCATCCGACCGGCCGAGACCGTGTCGCCGTCGATGCGCAGTTCCGGCTCGCCCGAGCCGAGCGCGGTGGCCAGGGTCGCCGCCGTGGCCGTGCCCTCGACCAGGACCACGCGACCGGGGTGCTCAGCCTGCGCCGAACGCACCAGCCCGCGGACGGCGGAGTCGGCCAGCGAGCCGCGCGTCAGGACAACCAAGCGCGCACCGGCGTAGCGGTCGCCTTCCAGCCACTGCTGCAGCACAGTCCGGACGCGGTGCGCGGTCTGCTTGGCAGCGGCGGCGATGTTGTTGCCCGGCACGGAAACCGGCAGCAGCACGACTTCGGGCACCTCGACCAGCGACACCAGCGAGTCGACCACCGGAACGTCGAAACCGCTGATCGAACCCAGCGAAGCCAGCGACGGCAACTCGGCCGTGACGGTGACCGGGGTCCATTCGACGGTGTACAGCAGGTCGCGTGCCTGGGTGCCGAGGTCGGCCTCGCGGACCGGCCGCGAGCGGAACGACTCGACGGACAGCACCGGCGTACCGGCCACGTCCGTCACGTCGATCGAGACGCCGCCGGTGGCCGGGGACGTGATCCGCACCCGGACCTCGGTCGCGCCCGAAGCGTGCAGCCGCACACCGGTCCACGCGAACGGCAGCCGGATCTCGTCCGGCTCGCGCGCCTCGCCCGGGGCGAAGTCGGTGGCGTGCAGGACCGCGTCGAGCAGCGCCGGGTGGACGCCGAACGCCGCGTCGCGACCAGTCGCAGGCAGCGCGACCTCGGCGAACACGACGTCGTCGCGCTTCCACGCGGTGCGCAGGCCCTGGAACAGCGGGCCATAGCCGTAACCCTGCTCGGCCAGTTCGGTGTACAGCTCGTTCGTCGCGACCACTTCGGCACCGGCAGGCGGCCATTCGCTGCGCGGCGCGGGCTCGACCACCGGGCCGGCGGCGAGGACACCGACGGCGTGCCGAGTCCAGGCCGCGTCGGCGTCGTGGTCGGGACGGGAGTGGAACTCGATCGTGCGGCGGCCGTCGACGTCCGGGCCGACCAGCGTCTGCAGCGCGACACCACCGGTCTCCGGCAGCGCGAGCGGGGCCTGTAGCGTCAGCTCGTCAACCACTCCGTAGCCGACCTGCGCGGCGGCGTGCAACGCCATCTCGACGAACGCGGTACCCGGCAGGACCGGGGTACCGGCGATCGCGTGGTCAGCCAGCCACGGGTGCGTCCGGAGTGCGACGCGACCGGTGAGGACCAGGCCGTCGTCGCCGGCCAAGCCGATCTCGGCGGCGAGCAGCGGGTGCCCGGAAGCCAGCTGGCCGAGGTCCGCCGCGTCGCCGTGGCCGGTCGGCGCGGTGAGCCAGTAGTGCTTGTGCTGGAAGGCATACGTCGGCAAGTCGACAATCTGCGCCTCGCCGAAGAACGCGGTCCAGTCGATCGCCACGCCACGGGTGTGCAGGCGGCCGAGCGCGGTCGCGAGAGTGGCGGCCTCGGGCCGGTCGCGGCGCTGCGCGGGAGTGAACGCGATGGCGTCGCTGGTGCCCGCGGCCATCGCGGACAGCACGGTGTCCGGACCGACCTCGATCGCGGTCGTCACTCCCGCGTCGACCAGGGCCTGGACCCCGTCGGCGAACCGCACCGCGCGGCGGACGTGCCACAGCCAGTACCCCGGCGAGCAAAGTTCTTCAGCGGTCGCGATGCGGCCGGTCACGTTCGAGACGACCGGGATCGCCGGGGCCGCGTACTCGACCACCTCGAGAATCTCGCGGAACTCGGCCAGCATCGGCTCCATCAGCGGCGAGTGGAACGCGTGCGACACGCGCAGCTCGCTGATCTTGCGGCCCTGCATGCGGAACACCGACACGACGGCTTCCACCGCTTCGCGCTCGCCGGAGACGACGACCGACGTCGGACCGTTCACCGCGGCCAGGCTGACCTGGTCGCCCAGCAGCGGCTGGACCTCGTCCTCGGTCGCCGCGATGGCGACCATCGACCCGCCTTCCGGCAGCGCCTGCATAAGCCGTCCGCGAGCGGCGACGACCAGGCACGCGTCGGCGAGCGACCACACGCCCGCGATGTGCGCGGCGGCCAGTTCGCCGATCGAGTGGCCGAGCAGGATGTCCGGCCTCACGCCCCACGATTCGAGCAGCCGCGCCAGCGCGACCTCGACCGCGAACAGCGCGCACTGCGTGTACTGCGTCTCGTTAAGTTCCTCGGCGTTGTCGCCGAAAAGGACATCGCGCAGCGGGGTTTCCATCTGCACGTCGAGGTGATCGACAGCCTCGTCGAAGACCTCGGCGAACTTCGGGTACGCCAGGTACAGCTCACGCCCCATCGCGAGGCGCTGCGAACCCTGTCCGGTGAACAGCATCGCGAGCTTGCCCGGAGTGCGTTCGCCGAGGACGACGTTCGGGTCCTGCTCCCCCGCCGCCAGCGCCTGCAACCCGCGCACAGCGTCGGCGACATTCTCCGCAACGACCACGGCGCGCTGGTCGTGCGCGGCGCGAGTGGTGGCGAGCGAGAAGCCGAGGTCAGTCAGATTGCTGGATTCCACAGTGGACACCAGTGCGGCAGCCTGCGCCTTCAGCGCTTCCTCGCTGCGCGCCGAGACAACGAGCGGCACGACCGGCAGCTCATCGCTGGTGGTTTCCACGGTCTCGACGGCCGGAGCCTGCTCGATGATGACGTGCGCATTGGTCCCGCTGACGCCGAACGACGAAACGCCAGCACGGCGCGGACGTTCGCTCGCGGGCCATTCCCGCTGCTCGGTCAGCAGCTCGACGGAACCCGCGGTCCAGTCGACGTGCGGCGTCGGCTCGTCCACGTGCAGCGTCTTCGGCAGCACGCCGTGCCGCATCGCCTCGACCATCTTGATCACGCCCGCGACACCCGCCGCGGCCTGCGTGTGGCCGATGTTCGACTTGATCGACCCGAGCAGCAGCGGCGTCTCGCGGTCCTGACCGTAGGCGGACAGCAGCGCCTGCGCCTCGATCGGGTCGCCGAGCCGGGTGCCGGTTCCGTGTGCCTCAACAGCGTCCACATCGGACGCTTCCAGACCAGCGTCAGCCAGCGCACGCTTGATCACCCGCTGCTGCGACGGACCGTTCGGCGCAGTAAGGCCGTTCGACGCGCCATCGGAGTTGATCGCCGACCCGCGGACCACGGCGAGCACCGTGTGTCCATTCGCGACTGCGTCGGAAAGCCGTTCCAGCACCAGGACACCGACGCCCTCGGCGAACCCCGTGCCGTCCGCGGCGGCGGCGAAAGCCTTGCACCGGCCGTCTTCCGCGAGACCACGCTGACGGCTGAAGGCAGTGAACGTGCCCGGCGCTCCCATCACCGCGACGCCACCGGCCAGCGCGAGCTGAGTTTCCCCGCGCCGCAACGCCTGCACCGCCAAGTGCAGCGCGACCAGCGAACCGGAGCAAGCGGTGTCGACGGTCAGCGTCGGCCCTTCCAGACCGAGCGCGTAAGCGACCCGACCGGAGACGACGCTGGGCGCGTTGCCGGTGAGCATGTAGCCGTCGAGACCGTCGGGAGCTTCGTGCAGCCGCGGTCCGTACTCCTGCGCCTCCGCGCCGATGTACACGCCCGCCGGGGTGCCGCGCAGCGTGGACGGGTCGATCTTGGCCCGCTCCAACGCTTCCCACGCGGTCTCCAGCACGAGCCGCTGCTGCGGGTCCATCGCGGACGCTTCGCGCGGCGCGATGCCGAAGAACCCGGCGTCGAAGTCCCCGGCGCCGGGCAGGAATCCGCCGGAGGTGACGTAGCTGCTGCCCGGCTTGTCGGGGTCCGGGTCATACAGGCTGTCGAGGTCCCAGCCGCGGTCGGTCGGGAAGCCGGAGATGGTGTGCACCTCGTCGGCGACCAGCTGCCACAACGCTTCCGGCGACACCGCGCCGCCCGGGTAGCGGCAGCCGATGCCGACGATGGCGACCGGCTCGTCGTCCGCCGCACCGCCGGCCAGCGCCGCGACGGACTCCTCCGCGCCGAACACCTCGGCGTGCAGGAACCGGGCGACCGCGGCCGGGGTCGGATAGTCGAAGGCCAGCGTCACCGGCAGTTCCAGCCCGGTCGCGTCGGTGAGCTGCGCGTGCAGCTCCACCGCCGCGAGCGAGTCGAAACCGTGGTCGGAGAACGCTTTCTCCGGGTCGAGGACGGCCGGAACCTCAGGCAGCGCGGCCTGCAGCGCCGCCCGCGTCGCGTCGTGGACCACGTCGGCGAGGAACCCCGCGCGGTCCGCCGGCGGCAGAAGCGTCAGCCGCTCCGCGAAGCCGGATTCCCGATTCTTGTCACTCTCACGCATTGCGCACTCCACCGCGGTAGCCAGGCAGCATTCATGGGTCGTCGATCGGATCGTAGGCCGGACTCGGGCCGCGCCGGATCCCCAGAAAACGTTGTTAGGGGCGGAAAATCACCAGGCGACGCGCAGCAGCGACGGGCCGCGCACGATCACCCCGTACTCCCATTTCACGCCCTCGCGCCCGTCCGCGAGCCGCAATTCCGGGAACCGCTCCAGAATCGCTTTCAGCCCCTCCTGCAGTTCGAGTCGCGCCAGCTGCGCGCCGATGCAGTGGTGCGGGCCGTGCCCGAACGCGACGTGCGGGTTCGGGCTGCGGGTCAGGTCGATGACGTCCGGATTCGCGAAGACCTCCGGGTCGCGGTTCGCCGCGTGCAGCGCGGGCAGCACCGGGTCGCCCGTCCGCACCACGACGTCGCCGATCCGGATGTCCTCGGTGGCGTAACGCGCGAACATCGCGGCGGTGTTGATCGGCACCCACCGCAGCAGTTCTTCCACCGCGGTCGGCATGATCTCCGGCTGCGCCCGCAGTTGCGCGAGCAGTTCCGGTTGGGTCAGCAGGGTGAAAATGAAGCTCGGCAGCGCCGTGGAAACCGTCTCCACGCCACCAGTGAGCAGCCCCGCGCCCGCGATCGCGATCAGCTCGTTCTCAGTGAGCTTGTCACCGGCGTCACGGGCATAGACGAGCGCGCCGAGCAGGTCGTCGGTCGGCTCCTCACGGCGCTGCGCGACCAACTGGGCCACATAGTTGTCCAGCTTGTCGCCGTAAACGTCGAGCACATCGCCCTTCGCCGTGGCATCGCCGACCAGCGCCTGAGTCCACTCGCTGAAGATCGAGTGGTCTTCCTTCGGCACGCCGAGCAGCTTGCAGATCACCGTCACCGGCAGCGGCCGGGCAAGATCCTCGACGAGGTCGCCGGGCCCGCCCTTCTCGATCATCTCGTCGATCAGCTGGTGCACCAGGGTGCGGACGCTCTCGCGCATCGCCTCCAGCCGGCGCGCGGTGAACGCCTTCATCACCAGGCGGCGCAGGCGGGTGTGGTCCGGCGGGTCCATCCCCATGATGCCGTCGCCCATCTGCTGGCGACGCATCCGCGGCTGGTCGAGACCCTGTGCCAGTTCGCGGCTGAACCGCGGGTCGGCGGTCACCAGCTTGACGTCGGCGTACTTCGTCGCCAGCCAAGCCTGTTCGCCGAACGGCATCTGGACCCGGCTCATCGGCTCGTCGCGCTGCAACTGGTGGTAGGTCTCGGAAACGGACGTCTCGTGCATGTCGAACGGATACGCCCGGACAGTCCGGCGAGTGCTCATCGCGGTTCCCCTCCGATCGCGGTCATCGGCTGCTCCAATGCCTGGGTGTCATGGGTGTGCTGGACGTAGGAAAGCGCCGACATCAACGTCGACGAGGTGATCCGGCCGCTCGGCGCGCGTTCTGCGATCCCGCGCAACGGCAGCGAACCGAGCTCGGACCAGCCGAGCCTGCCGTCCGCGTCGAGCGTGCTGCGCGCCTGTCCCGCGTTGTCCGGATGCAGGCAGTACGGCACGTCGAGCAGACCGCGTTTGAAGGCGACCACGAGCGCGCGGTCGAGATCTGCGTGACTGTTCAGCACCGCGTCGACCAGGGCGTAGGCCTCGCGGTAGACCTGGTTGTCCTCGTCCACAATGGCTTTGATCCCCCTCGCCGACGCAGCCGCGTGTTCGAGCGCGGTCACGTTCTCCTCGACGGTCGGGATGCGGTGCGCTTCGGCGGCGGTCTTCACGATCAACCGCTCCGAATCAGTGCTCATCGCCAGCTCAGCGGCCTTGCCCAGCAACAGCATCGCGCCGTCGGGCGTGCGCGGGAAGAGGCCCATGTACGCGTAGATCACCACGTGCCAGGTCGCTTCCGGCAACAGCTCGGCGCACAACCGGCGCAGCGCTGCGACGGCTTCGCGGTCCTGGTGCAGATTCGTCTGCTGCGCGTAGCTCACCGAGATGCTGCGCACGCCCTTGCGGTAGAAGAACAACGCCTCCAGGACACTGATCGCCACCAACTCGCTCGGCGGACACAGCTGTCCCAGCATGCAGCCGCCGAACGTCTCCAGATGCGGACGGCCGCCCGGATGTTCGGCGTCGACCAGCAGATCGCAGCAATACGCCCAATTCCGCACGGACTCGTCGAGCGGCGTACGGCTGTAGGGCAGGCAGTAGGAAATCGGTCCACCCTCGGTGGCGTGCAGACCGGCGGCGATCATCGCGCGGAAGATGTCCACCGGCCGCGCGGAACCGTGCCGGACCTGCACCGGGAAGTCCGGGCCCTCGAGGCCGTCGAGCATCGCCCGGGTCACCTCGGGCGGATGGTTGACGATCGGGTAGCCATTGAGCGGGATTCCGTTGCGCAACGCGTGTGCCGCGGAATCGGTGTCGCGGACGCGGGTGTAGCTGTCGAGCGTGAGCGTGCCGACGGTCGCGGCGTTCGCCTGTTTCGTCGCGACCAGACCGGCGCGCATCGCGGCCGGACTGTCGAAGCCCATGCGCGGCTGCACGACCAGTTCCCCGGCCGCGTGCCGCTGCGCGACGAACCGCTCGAAGCTCACGCCTCCTCCAACTGGCTGACGCCGCCGGGAAGCGTGGCCGCGAAATGCCGGAAGGCGGCGGCGTTCTGCTCGTCGAAGACTCCGTCGAACCCGGCGAACAGCAGTTCCGCGGTCTGCTCGTCCGAAAGCGGACCGCCGGTGCCGAGCTTCCCGCCGATGACGATCGGCAGCCGGCGCAGCTCCGGCTGTGCGCGAAGCCGCTGCACGACCCGCAGCCCGTCCTGGTAGCCGTGCCCATTGACGCTGCTCAGCACCAGCATCGCCGGACGGCGGCTGACGCATTCGGACTCCAGCAGCTCGTCCGGCACGCACGCACCGAGGTTCACCACGTCGAAGCCGAGTTCCGCCACGAGAAGTTCGAGGTAGACCAGGTTCCAGGTGTGCGAGTCCGACGCCATGCTGCTCACGATCACCGTGCGCCCGGCGGGTTCTTCGATGACGCTGCCGCTGTACGCGTGGACTTCCTCGCTCATGGCGACACCTCGTAAGCTCGCTGATAATCCAATCGCGACACCGAGATGACCTCGTCGCCGCGGACCACGACTTCGGTAGGCGCGGGGCGGCCGAGGAAGCTGATCAGGCTCGCGGTGACGCCGTACGCACCGACATTCGGCACGGTCAGCAGATCTCCAGCGGACAGCTCGGGCAGCCTCGCGGCCTTCGAAAGCGAGTCACCGGGAGTACACAGTGGACCGACGAGCTGCCCCGGGTTGTCCCCGACCTGGTCGACGCCGACCGCGGCGGGCAGCAGACGGCCGATCCCGGAAAGCCCGCCGACCACGTTGATCCCGGCGTCGAGAATGACGAACCGGTGGCCCCGGCTCTCCTTCACGTTCACGACCCCGGCCAGCAGCGTCCCGCACGTGCCGGACAGATAACGGCCGGATTCGCAGGCCAGCTCGACCTCGCCGCCGCGCCATTCCGGCAGGTAGAGGTCGAGAAGCTGTTCCAAACCGTTGCGCAGCTTCGGATAGTCGGTGCGCTCGCCGGGAACCGCGTACGGCGACGAGAACCCGCCGCCGATGTCGAGCAGTTCCAGCGGCAGCCCCGTCTCCTGACGCAGCTGCGCGGCCGACTGCAGCACGAACTCGTACTCGCCGAGCAGCGCGTCCTCGTCCTGGGCGTTGCTCATGGTGAAGAAGTGCGCGCCGACGATCTTCGCCCCGGCGACCGCCTTGAACAGCGGCATCAGCTCGGGCAAGGTCTCCGCGTCGACGCCGAATTGCGAAGGGCGGCCCATCATCCGGATCCCGGTCGACGCACTGCCCTGCGTGGTGTTGATCCGCAGCAGGCACCGCGCGACGGTGTCCTGGCGCTCCGCCGCCGCACCGACATGCTGCAGGTCAGTCAGCGATTCCACGGAGAACAGCCGGACACCCGCGGTGATCGCCGCGTCCAGCTCGCCGTCAGTCTTGCCCGGGCCGGTGTAGAGGATGTCCTCCGGCGCGAACCCGGCGGTCAGCGCGTTGGCCAGCTCGCCGGTCGAGCTGATCTCCGCGCGGCAGCCGCCCTCGCGGAGTTCGCGGGCGATCTCCGGATGCGGGTTGGCTTTCAGCGCGTAATAGACCGCGAACCCCTCTGGCAGCAGGCCGAACAGCTGATCGCGCGACTGCGCGGTCACGTCAAGGTCGTACACGTAAGCCGGCGTGCCGAACCGTGCGGCCAGCTCGTCGTACTTGCTCATTTGCGGGCACCTTCCACCAGCAGGGCGAGTTCCTTCGTCGCGTTCTTGCCGTGCGCGGTGAGCGGGAACTCGTCCACGACGTGGCACAGCGCGGGCACCTTCTGCGGCTCGAGCCGCTGCGCCAGTTCCTTGAGCACCGTGGTCGGCGGCAGGTCGCTCTCCACGCAGATCGCCAGGTCCCGGGTCTCGCTCGGCGGGATCGCGCCCGCCGCGCGCACGCCGGGGATGTCCATCGCGGCCGCTTCGATCTCCAACGTGGACATCCGGATTCCCTTGCGCTTGAACATGTCGTCGCGGCGGCCCTCGAAGTAGAGGTAGCCGTCCTCGTCGAGCCGGCCGTAGTCGCCGGTGTGCAGGCGGAGCTCGCCGGTGGCCTCGTCGCGGCGGAACGCTCGCGCCGACAGCTCCGGAGCGCGCCAGTAGCCGGGCATCACGTGCGGCCCGGCGGCCACGATCTCGCCGATTTCCCCAGCGGGCAACGGAGTTCCGTCGGCAGCGAGGATGTGCACGGTCGTGCCGGGCAGCGGAAGACCCGACGAACCCGGACGCTCGGTGTCCTCCTCGGGAGGCATGACGGTGATCCGCTTGCACTCGGTCTGCCCGAACTGGCGGACGACGCGGACGCCGGGGAAAGCGGCGCGGAGCTTCGCGATGGTCGAGTCCGGCAGCGCCGCACCGGTGTTGGTGAACAGCCGCACCGGAGCCGATTCGCCCTGCTCCCGCTCGGCGAGGGTGGCGATCATCGTGGCGAGCGAAGGCACGATCGGGACGACCGTCGCGCCGACCTCGCGCATCCGTTGCAGCAAGCGAAGATCGGATTCGGCGTCGGCGAGCACGATCTCGCTGCGGCCGAGCGTCGAGAGAAGGACTTTGTACAGGCCGTAGTCCCAGGACATCGGGAACCGGCAGAAGACGACGTCGTCCTGGCGGTAGCCGAGCACCGCCTGGATCGCGCCCGCCGCGAAGGTAACCTGCCGGTGCGGCCCGATGACGCCCTTGGGCGCGGCCGTGCTGCCGGAGGTGTACACGAGCACCGCGACGTCGTCCAGATCGACCTCAGTCGGCTCGACGCGGGTCTGCTCGCGGTGAGCTTCTTCGACTTCCGTCCACAGTGGAGCGAACTCGTCCGGCTGGAGAATCAGCACCGGCTCGGCGTTCTCGACGACGGAATCGAAGTGGAACTGCTTCATCGCCGGGTTGATCGGCACGAACACCGCGCCCCGCCGCGAAGTCCCGTGGAAGAGCGCGACCAGCGCCCGATCCGTCGGCAACTGCACCACGACGCGATCGCCGCGCCCGACCCCGCGCCGCGCAAGGACCGCCTCCACCGCGTGACTCCAAGCGGCCAGCTCGGCATACGTCCACACCCCCGCCCGGTCGCGCACCGCGGCGGCGTCCGGCGCACTGGCCGCCGCCGCGTCGAGCAGGGCATGGACGAGAGAACCGGATTCGTTCACGACTGCCACTCCCGAAAGGATTCGTAGAATCACCGTGCCTGCGCGGGATCGCTCCCCCGACGTCCGGAAAGTTATCTGCGCGCAGCCGGTGATCCACACCCCTAACGGCCCCTAGCTGGCACTCTGCCGGGCCTCAATGCAGAGCGATGAGAGTCGTTCCCGCTCCCGGGTGCGCCTCGTGCGCGAGTGCGTCAGTTGGTCTGCAAATTTCGCAAATGGGGTCCGATGTAGCCGACGTACACCTTGCCCGTCCGGTGGACATCGTTGTAATAGTGAAGTCTGGGGCTGATCTGGCCGAACTGAGCGATCTTGAAGTGAGCGCCCATGAAGATCCTCTCGCTGGCGTCGACAGCACACGGCACAGGAAAGATGCGTTCCCTTCGCAGCTTGTCCGTCGACTTGACTGCGTCGCTCTCGTCCGCGGCGTGACGTGCTATCGAAAAGGTCCGGCAGCCAGGCGGAGTGTGCGCGAGATAGTGTTGGACGCTGCCGGAGAAGCTACCGTCTGTGATGGCTTGGACGTAGTCGTCTAGCGTGCCGAAGACATCCCAGATCTTGCCCGCCCACGCCCCAGTGTCGTACCGATCAAGGTCACGTACGGTCTCGTAGTTCCCGGTGAACTGGACCAACTCTGATCCCATGATGAGATCGACAAGCTCCTCGTAATCCTGCGGTCGGCGCTCAGTAACCACCGCAGGGGTAGTCCAGATGTCGTCCGGCTTCGCCACACGCGACAACAGCCTTTGGAGCCGACGTGCTTCGGTTTGCGCCGCAGCACGCTCCTCCTCCACATCGGCGAAGTCGAACTGCGTATCTTCAAGTTGTTTCCGCAGCTCCTGATGAGCTTGCCGAACGGACTCGAGTTCCGCCTCATATCCCGAGAGCCTCGCCTCGATAGCTGACCGGGACGCGTGAGCGGCACGGGCCGCCTCGGCTAGATTCCCCAGTTCCAGGACACGCTCGACGGTGACGTCGCCTCCGAGGATTTGGCTCAGTACTCCCGCCACCGGATCGATATGCCTCTGCACGGTCTCGTCGACTCGCGCCGCAGGTACCTCATCAGGCAACTTGTCGAGCGGAGCAATCAGGCTTGCGTTGATGATCTGCGCAAAGATCCGATCGACCCTGACCGCCGCGGTCGGCAGCGGCGTTTCCAACGCCGCCTCCCGGGCTCTCCGTCCCAGCATACGAGCAAGTCGGTGAACCGGGTCGGCAACGATCCGGTCCATGCCGAGCACGCGATGCCGCCGACCATCCTCGCTGTCGTCCAGCAGCACACCCGGTCGGAAGGTGCGAACACACCAGGGGTCGACCCGGTGTCCCTCGCCTACCGCCTTGTTGAACGCGGCGGTGGCGTCCGGCGAAAGAACGTATCCGCCTGCAAGTCCAACGCAGTCACGGAGAAGGTTACGGACGTGATCGAGCCATTGGCCGAATGGCAGCCTCGGATCTGATCCTGCGACGAACACCAGCGTTCTGCGACTTGGGTCGCGTACTGCGTCAACCAGGTCGGCAATCTCGTCCGCATCCCAGATCGGCTGTGCCTCACCATGCCGGACGCCACCCGCGTTCGCATCGAATACCTCCAGCAACGAACGTGCGAGCCGTGGAATGCCCGCCTCGATGTGGCCGGGACCGTCCAGATCGAGCCACAGCCATGGCTTCGACCGGGCATGACCAGGCACATCGATCGTCAGCTGAGTCCTCCAGTGTCCTCCTGAGTTGTGTTCTTTGATCACCGACCGCAAGGAACGCGATCCGTCGGCACGCACCGAATGGTCCAAACTCCCCGTCGCATGATCGGCCAGCGCCACCTCGGTGCCTTCTCGCAGCGCGTCAGCGTCCAGATTCTTTTCCCGCAACCATGAGTGCAGCTGCTCCGAGGCTTTCTTCTCCACGTCTCTGCGCGCGTCGTTGACCTCGACGAACAACCGGTAGCGGAGCATAGGAACCATCCCTTGGCCGGATCTGCGAGTGGGGCGTACCACACAGTCCCGGGTCGCCAGGATTCCGTTACAAACTCCGTCAGCCCGCGGGCACCGGACTCAGCAGCTCCGCAGCCCGCGCGGCGAGCGTCTTCCGGTCGATCTTCCGGTTGGAATTCAACGGGAACTCCTCGACGTGCTCGTACCGCCGCGGGATCACGCCCTCGGGCAGCACCGCCCGCAGCGCCCGCACCAGTTCGATCACCGGCCGCCGCGGACCGGTGTAGAAGACGAACAGCTCCGTCCCGCTGTCCCCTTGGACGCCGAGCGCCACTGCCTGCACCCCGCACGTCTCCAGCGCGTGCTCCACCTCGGTGAGCTCCACGCGCCAGCCGAGCACCTGCACCTGCGAGTCAAGCCGCCCCAGGTACGCCAGGTCGCCGCCGCCGAGCCGCCGCACCCGGTCGCCGGTGCGGTAGAATCGCTGCCCGTCACGGTCGAGGAACCGGCCCTTCTCGTCCGCCGGGTCGAGGTAGCCCGGCGTCAGCTGCGGTCCGGCGATGGCGAGCTCGCCCTCTCCCGCCTCGTTCTCGTCGATGAGCACGTACTCGTGCCCCTCGTGCACCGCGCCGATCGGCACCACGCCGTTCACCGCGATCCGCGGGGTTTCCTCGTCGTCCCACCGGTACCCGGCAACGGTGACGGTGAGCTCCGTGGGCCCGTAAAGGTTCTCGGTCACGGAATTGCCCGCCGCCGCCCGCCAGTCCGCGGTGTCGCGGACGGTCAATGCTTCCCCGGCGAAGAAGCTCCACCGCAAACCGGGCATCGCAGCTGGGGTGAGCCGTCCGGTGCGGCGGACCAGATCGATCGCGCTCGGCGTGGAGAACCACACGGTAAGGCCGCGCTCCTCCACGAACGCCGGCACGTTGCGGTACGCCGCTCCCGGCAGGACCACCGCTTCCGCGCCCGCGCCCCACGCGCAGAAGAGGTCGAACATGGCGCAGTCGAAGTTCAGGTCGAACGTCTGGGAGAAGACGTCGTCCGGGGTGAAGTCGTACCGCACGTCCAGCAGGCCGAAGTAGTGCTCGGTGGAGCCGTGGCCGATCCGGACGCCCTTCGGCCGACCCGTGGAGCCCGAGGTGAACAGGATGTACGCGGAGTCCTCCGGCCGCACGGCCATGGGCTCGCTGAGCGCGGTTTTCGGCTGAAGCAATCCCTTCTGACCGGCCTCCGGAGCCAGCAGCGTCTTCACCGGCGGAGCCACGGTCAGGCCGCGTTCGTCGGCGATGAGCGCGTCCACCTCCGCCGCCTCGACCATCTGCGCGGTCCGGGCCGCCGGGAAGTCCGGCCGCAGCGGGACGACCGTCGCCCCCGCGTACAACCCGGCCAGAATCCCGGCGTAGGCGGTGACGCCCTTGCCGGCCAGCACCCCTACCGTGCGGGCGCCGGTCTCTGCCAGCGCGCCGCCCCATAGCAGCGCCCGCTCGTGCAGTTCGCCGTAGGTCAGCGTCTGCCCGCCGACGCTGACCGCCGGCCGGGACTCGGAACGGGCCAGCCCGCGCAGAAACCGCGCATGCAGTCCCGAGGTGGTCGTCGTGTCCATCGTGGTCCTCCGCGTTGCTGTGCCGATCGCTGCTGACCCGACCACAGTCACGGCCTCGTGGCTTCGCGGCAACGGTTCCGTGCCGGGTCGGGGGTCGGGCGGCTTTCGGCCGGATCGGTAATAGGGGTGCCGGTGCGTCGCCCGGAAGCGGCGGCGCGGGGTAAGGTTCAAAACCGAACCGGGCGGTCGGTTTCCCTGCCCGGTGAAGTGCCCGACCCAGCCACCGGAGTAGCCATGTGGGACAGCTCTTTCGACGAAGCCCTCCGCCCGTACCTTCCGTTCCTGCCCGCCGACGAGGCGCTGACCGCCGAGACCCCGCTCAAGGAGTACGGCCTCGACTCGCTCGCCACGGTGGAACTGCTGGCGGTGCTGGAGGAGAAGTACAACGTCCGGTTCTCCGACGACGCGCTGAACCTGGAGACGTTCGAGAATCCCGGACGCCTCTGGACGACGCTGTCGAAGCTGCAGCCGGCTAGCTGACCCGCGAGGGACCCGCGCCGCGCCGCCGCGGCTGCAGCGCGAGCCGCGGGTTCACCGTGGTCACCTCGAACCGGCTGGTGGTGGCGCGGACACGGCCGAACAGCGTGTCCGGCCCGGCCACCCACAGCTTGCGCACGCCGAGCTGCTCGAGCGACGAGACGACGTCCGGCCAGCGCAGCGGCTCGACGATGCTGTCCAGCAGCATCGTGCGGACCTGCTCGCCGGTCCGCAGCACCGAACCGTCCTGGTCGGCGATGATCGGAAGGAGGGGATCATGGAAGTCGAGGCCGCCGAGCACCTCGTCCTCGGCCTTGCGCCGCAATGCGCCGAACGCGCGCGAATGCAGCGGAGGACGCATCGTGTACAGCGACAGCCCGCCCATGCCCCGCACGGTCTGCTTGAGCCAGTCGAGGTTCCGCTCCCGCACCGAGACCATGTAGAAGTCGTGGTCGATGTAGCAGGAGATGTCCGACCATTCGCCGCGCCCGTCCAGTTCGGTCAGCGCGTCGCGCAGTTTCTCTTCCGGCGTGCGGACGAACGAGTGCGTGACGACGTCGGTGTGCTCGGTCGCGAAGAACTCGTCGAGGCACTGCGCGAGCTTCGCGGTCATCCACACCGCGTCCGGGAAAGTCAGCGAACCGGCGTACACGCTGGCGGGCTTCTCCCCGAAACTCGGGCCGGTGCAGTAGTCCGGGCTCATCCCGTACTCCTGTTCGGCCCACTCGGCGAGCGCGACGCAGGTGAGCATGAACCCGACCTGGGCGTACTCGGAGTAGTCGCCCTCGGCCTCGCGGAAGCGGTCGACCAGCGAGTAGCCCAGCCGGTCGTCGGCGTCCTTGATGAGCCTGCGCGCGAACGGGTTGATGAGCAGGAACTTGCCGAAGTCGACGAACCGGCACGGGCTCATCCCGGGGAACACGACCGCCGATCCGGCCTGGCTGGCGTCATCCATGACTGGCGACCTCTCTTTCGGCGGGGGAATGGACTTCCTGCAGGAATCCCAGCAGGATTTCGCGGAACCGCTGCGGTTCCTCGAGATGGGGGACGTGGCTCGATTCCGGGAGGATCTCCCAGCGCACGTCGTGGATCCGGTCGTAGTACGGCTGCACGGTGGCCGGGGTGGCCTCGTCGTGCGCGCCGGAAATGAGCAGGGTCGGCGCCTCGATGTCGTCGAGGCGGTCGATCACCGAGTAGTCCGCGAGCGTGCCGGTGACGGTGAACTCGCTCGGGCCGTTCATCACCGAGTAGACGGTGTTGTTGTCGGCCATCTCCATGAACGACGCGAGATAGTCGGCGGGCCACGGCAGCACGCGGCAGACGTGCCGGTCGTAGAAGACGCGCATGAGGTCGAAGTACTCCTGCGTGTCCGTCGTGCCGGCCGCTTCGTGCGCCCGCAGGCCCTCGTCGACACCGGGCGGGAGCAGCGCGCGCAGCCGGTCCATTTCGCTGCGCCACAGCTCGTACGACGCCGGCGAGTTGGCGATCACCAGCCCGCGCAAGCCGTCCGGACGCTCCGCGGCGTGCCGCGCGACGACCAGCCCGCCCCAGGACTGTCCATAGAGGACGTAGTTGTCCTCGATGCCGAGCCGGTGCACCAGGTTGTCCAGCTCGTCGCCGAACAGCTCCGGGTTCCAGAATCCGGGATCGGCGTCCGGCAGCCTGCTCGATCCGCCGCTGCCGAGCTGGTCGTAGTGCACGACCGGGAATCCGTGCTCGGCGAGCTCGGTCAGGCTCAGCAGGTAGTCGTGGGTGCTGCCCGGCCCGCCGTGCACCACGACCACGGCGGGAGCCGCCCCTCCCGGTTGCCCGGTGACCCGGTACCAGGTGCGGTGCTCGCCGAACGGGACCCAGCCTTTCGCGGTGGGCGCCACGGCCATGCTCATCACCTCGTTCGCCTCCCTCGTCCTTCTCCGGCGCAGCGCGGCCGGATCCGGTTACCTGTCTATCCGCCGGAGCCCGCGCGCCACCAGCCCCTAAGGGGCATCTAAAGCCGAGCCAAATCCGCGCTCCCCGCGCCGGATTCAGGGGTCCCCTACCGGGTGGGCGGGGCCGTGCGCCGGCCCTACCGTTTCCGTTGTCCCGCCGCACCTACGAATCCCGGGAGCCGCCGCGATGCGCGTGATGCTGATGGTCCTCCCGACGAAGGCGCGCGTGTACAGCATGGCTCCGGTGGGCTGGGCGCTAGCCGCGGCCGGGCACGAGGTGCGCTTCGTCGGGCAGCGCAACCCGCGCGAGGTCGCGTCGTTCGCCGAGACCGGGCTGGACGCCATGTGGTTCGGCGACGAACTCGACCTCGCCCGGCACCGCAGGCTCCAGGTCGACGGCAACACCGCGAGGCAGGGCGACTTCCGGATCTCCGAAAGCCGTCCCGAGTGCTACACCGACGAGTACGTGCGCAACGTGTACGAGCATTGGGTCGACGTGTTCCGCTGGACCACGCCGGATTCGCTGCTCGACGAACTCGTGCTCTTCGCCCGCCACTGGCAGCCGGACCTCGTGGTGTGGGACCCGGTGGTCTACGCCGCACCGATCGTCGCGCACGCGCTCGGGGTGCCGCACCTGCGGATGATCGACGCCGCCGACCAGACCGCCCGCCTCGGCGCGCAGTACCGCGATCGCGGAGCCAGCCGCCCCGAAAACACCTCCGACACATCGCCGGACCCATTCGTGACGTGGATGTCCGCCGCGGTCGGCCGATTCGGCGCGGACTACGACGAAACCCTGCGCTACGGCGTGCGGACCATCGACTGCCATCCGTCGTATCTGCGGTACGACGGCGTGGACGTCGACTACCTCCCGGCCCGGTTCGTGCCGCAGGACAAGCCGATGCCCCTCCCCTCGTGGATGCTGGAGCAACCGACACGGCCGCGGGTGCTGCTCACTCTCGGCAGCTCGGACTGCCAGACCCCCGGCATCGAGCAGCCCTCCATCGGAGACCTGCTGGACGGCCTCGCCGACCTCGACATCGAGGTGATCGCCACGGCGGACGCAAGCCAGCTCGCGTCCGTGCCCGCGATCCCGGAAAACGTCCGCGCGGTCGATTCCGCGCCGATGAACGAACTCCTCGCCACGTGCTCCGCTGTTGTGCACCAGGGCGACGGCGCGACGATCAGCAACGCGGCGGTCAACGGCGTCCCGCAGCTGGTCATCCCAGGCACCACGTGGAGCGAACGCTGCTCAGCGGTTGCGCAGGCGAAGCGCGGCAACGGTTTGCTGGTGGACCTCGAGAACGCAACCCCTTCGAGGGTCCGGGCGGGAGTGTGCCGATTGCTGGAAGAACCGTCCTTTCGCGAATGTGCGCTCGAGGTGCGCGACGAGATGCTCGCGACACCCACTCTCGACGACCTCGTACCGGAACTGGAACGGATGGCGCTATGCCCGTGACGCGGCCGCCGACCATGCGGGCGATCGGGTTTCTCGTGCTGAGCCTCCCGATCCGGCTCGTCGCGTTCGTGCTGATCCTGGTGACCATGCTGGTCGGCGTCGCGACGACGATGCTCTGGATCGGCATCCCCGTCCTGCTGGTCGCGACCTCGCTGATGCGCTCGTATTGCGCCTTCGAACGACGCTGGGCACGCCAGATGCTCGGCGTCACCGTCGCCGAACCGGTCCGCCGGCAGCCGGCCGGACCGGGCATGCTCGCGGTGTGGCAAGCCCGGTTGCTCGACGCCGCCACCTGGCACGAGTTCGCGTTCGTGCTCATCGCTTTTCCGTTGGGCATCGTGGAATTCGTGGCGGGCGTCGTATCCATCGCAGTACCTCCTTTCGGTATTTTCGTGGCACCGCGCATCGGGGCCGTGCACGGCGAACTGGCGACGTCGTTCCTCGGCCCGAACCGCACCGCGCAACTGGAAGCGCGCACGCAGCAGCTGCAGAACTCGCGAGCGCGCGGAGTCGACGCGGTGGAGGCCGAACGACGCCGGATCGAACGAGACCTGCACGACGGCGCGCAGCAGCGGCTGGTGTCCGTCGCGATGAGCCTGGGCCGCGCCCAGCTCAAACTCGACCTCGACGACCCGACCGCGGTCCGCGAACTCATCGGAGCCGCACACGCCGACGCCAAACTCGCTGTCTCGGAGTTGCGTGACCTCGCGCGCGGCATCTACCCGCCGGTGCTCCAGGATCGCGGCCTGGACGCGGCGTTGTCTTCTCTTACCGCAAGAATGCCTATCCCTATTGAGGTCGAGGTTACCGTACAACCCCGTCCGCCCGCACCCGTCGAGACGACGACTTATTTCATCGTGAGCGAAACGCTCACCAACGTGACCAAACATTCCGGCGCCGACCGCGCGTCCGTGCGAGTGACCCGTGACGACGACACCGTGGTCGTCGAGATCACCGACAACGGCCACGGCGGCGCGTCGATGCGCCCCGGCGGCGGCTTGGCCGGATTGGCCGACCGCGCCGCCACGATCGACGGCGTGCTCACCGTCGTCAGCCCCGCCGGCGGCCCCACCGTCGTGCGAGCCGATCTGCCCGTCCGCTGGTGAATCCTGTTGTGGAGGCAAGAAGAATGCGCGTCGTGATCGCGGAAGACTCGGTACTGTTGCGCGCCGGGGTGCAAAGCCTGCTCGCGGACGTAGGCATCGAAACCGCCGCCGCGGTCGACAACGGCGACGATCTGCTGGTGGCCATCCGAGACCACCGCCCCGACCTGGTGATCGCCGACGTCCGCATGCCCCCGACCTTCACCGACGAGGGCCTGCGCGCGGCTTTGGCCGCCCGCAAGGAAATCCCCGGCCTGCCGGTGCTGGTAGTGTCGCAGTACGTCGAAGGAAGCTATGCGGTAGACCTGATCGCGGAAGGCACCTCCGGCGTCGGCTACCTGCTGAAGGAACGAGTCGCCGACGTAGCGGACTTCCTGGAAGCAGTCCGCCGCGTCGCCGACGGCGGCTCAGCCATCGACCCGGACGTGGTCGCCCAAATGCTTTCCCGCAGCCGGGATCCGTTGGAGGCGTTGACGGCGCGCGAAACCGAGGTGCTCGCCCAGATGGCACAAGGCCTGTCGAACACAGCCATCGCCAAGGCCTTGGTGGTGACTCAGGGAGCAGTGGAAAACCACATCAGCAACATCTTCGCGAAGCTCGGCCTGGAAGCCAGCCGGGACCAGAACCGCCGCATCCGCGCCGTCCTGACCTACCTCGACAGCACCGCAGTGCACGCCTGATTCACCGGATCGATACCGTGCAGATGTTCGACCGGCGGCGGTAACTTGGGGATATGGATCTTGGACCTGTTCCCCTGTCGTCCGTTGTGGACGAAGTAGTTATTCTGTTGTGGCGCAAGGCTTCTGGCACTCGCACTGCTGGTGCGGGCGCTTCTGCCACGCGCACTTCTGCCACGCGCCACCGATTGCTCGTGCCTTCGAGATCGGCTTCTCGCCCGGCCCGACTGTTTCGAAGACCCGCATTACGCACAGCCGCCGAAACCGGAGCCGCGGTACTGCGAAAAGCCCGCATCGCCCTGCGCCGATACGGGCCTCGCTCCCTCACGCCCTGGACGGGCCGAGCTACCGCGCCCGCCAGCTCGTCGCCGGAACAAACCTTGCCAACGGTCGCCGAGGTGACGGCACAGCAATTTCCGCGCACCCAGCCCCCGCAGCCTGACCGACAGCGGCCAACGCCACCATCAACGCAGCCACTTCAACGTCATCCGGATTCCCACGCACCACACGTACTGCGGGCACTACCGCCGCAGCGCGCCGTTCACCGTGCGCCCCAGCAGCTTCCCCGCCAGCCACGCCTGCAGCCGCTGCCACCGCAGCACGCCGTCCATCGCGCACCCCAGCAGCTTCCCGGTCAGCCGCTGCCGCACGCCGTCCATCGCGCCCCCCGGCAGCCACATCCGCAGACGCCGCCACCGCAGCACGCCGCTCATCACGCGCAGAAGCAACCCCCAAACCAGCAGCTCCCGACGACGCCGCAGGAAGCTTCATCCTGGCCACACCTGCGTCCCCTGCCGTCCCCTCGCACCATTCACCGTGCGTCCCGGCAGCCGAACCAGAACCACCCGACACCCCGCCGGCCCCACTCCGCGCACCGTCCGACTCGCCAACCGAGGCGAGAACCTCCAACTCCGCCGCCCCCATCACATCCCCCGTCCCTAACCGCGCGACCCGGGCCGCCATCACATCGGCGGGTTCCCGTGCTTGCGCGCCGGAACGTCGGCGTGCTTGGCCCGCAACATCGACAGCGACCGGATCAGCATCTCCCGCGTCCGGCCGGGCTCGATCACGTCGTCCACCAGTCCGCGTTCAGCCGCGTAGTACGGGTGCATCAGCTCGGTCTTGTACTCCTTGATCTTCTGCCGCCGCACCGCATCCGGGTCGTCGGCAGCGTTGATCTCGCGCCGGAATATCACGTTGGCCGCGCCCTCGGCACCCATCACCGCGATCTCGTTCGTCGGCCACGCGAGCGAAACGTCCGCGCCGATCGACCGCGAGTCCATCACGATGTACGCGCCGCCATAGGCCTTGCGCAGGATCACCTGCACTCGCGGCACCGTCGCGTTGCAGTAGGAGTACAGCAGCTTCGCACCGTGCCGGATGATGCCGCCGTGTTCCTGGTCCACCCCGGGCAGGAAACCCGGCACGTCGACCAGCGTCACCAGCGGAATGTTGAACGCGTCGCAGGTTTGCACGAACCGCGCGGCCTTCTCGCTCGCCTCGATGTCGAGCACCCCGGCGAGAGTCGCCGGCTGGTTCGCCACGATCCCGACCACGTGCCCGTCGAGCCGCGCCAAGGCACACACCACGTTCGTCGCCCAACCGGCGTGCACCTGGAGAAACTCGCCGTCGTCGACGATTTCCTCGATCACCGCACACATGTCGTACGCGCGGGCCGCGTCCGTCGGCACCACCTCAAGCAGCTTGTCCGTGCGGCGATCCACCGGATCGGCCGTCGGCTCAACCGGCGGCACCTCGTTGTTGTTGGACGGCAGCAACGAAATCAGATACCGCACGTCCTCGAGACAGCTGGGTTCGTCGTCGTAAACGAACGCGGCGACCCCCGATGTCGAGGCGTGCACGTCCGCGCCGCCGAGACCGTTCTGGGTGATCTCCTCGCCGGTCACCGCGTGCACCACGTCCGGGCCGGTGATGAACATCTGCGACGTTTCGCGCACCATAAAGACGAAATCCGTCAACGCGGGCGAATAAGCGGCACCGCCCGCGCACGGGCCGAGCATCACCGAGATCTGCGGGATGACTCCCGAAGACCGGGTGTTGCGCTGGAAAATCCCGCCGTACCCGGCGAGCGCCGTCACGCCCTCCTGAATCCGCGCACCGGCCCCATCGTTCAGCGACACCAACGGAGCCCCGGCCGTCGCGGCGAGGTCCATCACCTTGTGGATCTTCTGCGCGTGCGCCTCGCCGAGCGCGCCGCCGAAAATGCGGAAGTCGTGGGCGTACACGAAAACCGTGCGTCCGTACACCGTTCCCCAGCCGCACACCACGCCGTCCGAGTACGGTTTGCGGTGTTCGAGACCGAAAGCCGTCGCGCGGTGCCGGCGCAACGACTCGATCTCGGTGAACGAACCTGGGTCGAGAAGCAGTTCGATGCGCTCGTGCGCGGTCAGCTTGCCGCGGTCGTGCTGCCGAGCGGTCGCGGCGTCGTCCGGACCGCGGCGCGCGGCCTCCTTGATCTCCCGCAGTTCCTCGAGCTTGCTGTCAAATCCGACCGCCAGTGCCTCAGACATGTGCACGCCCCTTGTCGACAAGCCGATCGGTCAAGTGCTGGAGAATCACGTCCTGGTGCCGGGTCAGGAAGAAATGCCCGCCGGCGAGCGGGACCAGCTCGAAGCCCGCCGAAGTGTGCTCGCTCCACGACCGGACCTCGTCCACCGAGGCGACCGGGTCGGCGGTGCCGGTGAACGCGACCACCGGGGCGGCCAGCGGCGCGCCCGGCTGGTACTGGTAGGTCTCCACGGCGCGATAGTCGTTGCGCACCACGGGAAGGATCATCCGCACGACGTCGTCGTCGCCGAGCAGGTCCATTTCGGTGCCGCTCAACCGGCGCAGTTCGTCGATCACGCCGTCGTCGGTGCGGGTGTGCACGTTCTCGTTGCGAAGCCGCGTCGGTGCCCGGCGCCCGGAGACGAAAAGCGTGTGCACCTCGGTGCCCGCGGCCTCCAGCCGCCGGGTCACCTCGAAGGCGATCATCGCGCCCATGCTGTGCCCGAACAGCGCGAGCGGCAGGTCGTCGCGGCCGCGCAGCAGCTCGGCGATCCGGTCGGCCAGCGCGTCGACGGTGGTCAGGAACGGTTCGTGCCGCCGGTCCTGGCGGCCCGGGTACTGCACCGCCAGCACCTCGATGTCCGGCGTCAGCGCCCGCGAAACCGGGAAGTAGAACGGAGCCGAACCTCCGGCGTGCGGCAAGCACACCAGCCTTGCCTTCGCCTCGGGCGACGTGTGGAAGCGGCGAAACCAGCTGTCCTCGTCGGAATTCGCGCTACCCGTCATGTCGTCCCACCGCCTTTCCGACGTCTGCGCCGGGACGACCCGGCCACGGATCCTTCTTCGCCGACCCACGGTAACCGCGCCCACCGCGCGCAACGACCCCTAACTCCCCCTAGATCCACAATGGACAGTCAGGTCCGCCCCTAGGCCGAAAGGAGCCTTCGCCGAAGAGCCGTCAGCGATGGCTGGCGTCACGCACGCCAACCTGGTGCAGGTCGGCCACCGCGACCAACTGCACCGCCTGCCGGAACCGCCGACTACAGCGAGGGAGCCCGGTAAACGCCGAACTGCATCTCGCGAGCAAGCCGGAACCCCAGCTTCTCGTACAACCGGATCGCGCCGGTGTTCGTCCCGGCCGCGTGGAGGAACGGCCGCTCGCCGCGTTCCCGGATCCCCGCGGCCACCGCGAGGACCAGCCGGGCCGCCAAGCCCTGCCCTTGGAACGCCGGGTCGGTGCACACCGCGCTGATCTCGGTCCATCCCGGCGCGTGCAGCCGCTCGCCCGCCATCGCCACCAGTGCACCGTCGCGGCGGATGCCCAGGTAGGCACCCAGGGCGATCGTCCGGGGCAGGAACGGGCCGGGCTTCGTCCGCGACACCAGGTCGAGCATTTCCGGCACGTCCGCCTCGGTCAGGCGCACCGCTTCCGGGTCGGCGGCAGCGGGGGCGGCCGAACCGTCCATCTGCACACCGGCGATCTCGGACTCCACCGTCCAGCCCGCGGGCGGCGGCGTCCCGACCTTCCCGACCACGACCGTCGACGAGCCCGGTCCGACGAGGTCGGCGATGTCGTGCCACACGTGTTCGTCCGGCTGGTCGGGCACGGCGAGGAACGGAGAGACATCCACCGGATACCGCAGCACCTGCCCCTTCTGCTCCGCGAACGAAGCGTGCGGGCCGCTCAGCGCGGCCCAAGCGGGGTTTTCGAGCGGGGACGTGCTCATTCTCGCCTGCCATTCCAGATCCGGGGTGCCCGTCCAGAATGCGTGTCCCGGGCCGGGCCCGGCCACTGCCTCCCACATGGTGAGCGGTCGAGGACCGCAGCTGTCCGCGATCGGCCCTAGCGTCGCCGCTATCACCGACGAAGGGACCCCGATGAGCACCGTCGACCGCAACCAGCCGCTCGGCACCCCGACCTGGATCGACCTCGCCGTGCCAGACCTGGACCGCGCGCAACGCTTCTACGGCGCGGTCCTCAGCTGGACCTTCGACGGCGACCACTGCCTGCTGCGTGACCTACCCGTCGCTGGCCTGCGCCAAGGAGCCGACCCTCGACCGGCCTGGACCGTCTACTTCGCGACCGACGACTGCGACAGCACCGCCAAAGCCGTCACCACCGCGGGAGGCAAGCTCCTTGACCAACCCCACGACGACGGAGAGCACGCCCGTATCGCCGTCGCGGAGGATCCGGGCGGCGCGCGGTTCGGGCTCTGGCAAGGCCGCGAGCTCCCCGGTGCCCGGCTCGTCAACGAACCCAGCACTCTGCTGCGCAACGACCTCGTCACGCCAGCCGCCAAACCAGCCCGCGACTTCTACTGCGAGGTCTTCGCCTTCACCCTCGACGGCAACGACGACCTGCCCGGCGTCGACTTCACCTTCCTCCGCCGCCCGGACGGCCACGAAATCGGCGGCGTCTTCGGCGACCCGTCCGCCGCGGCACCGACCTGGGGCACCCTGTTCCTCGCCACCGACGCCGACGCGGCAGGCGCACGGGCGGTCGAGCACGGCGGCGAGGTCGTCGAGGCACAGGACAGCCCCTACGGACGCATGGTGACCATCAAGGATCCGTTCGGCACGGAGTTCGTTCTTGGCTCGTGACCCCCGACTCCCCTGAACCGGTGCTAGAACAGAACAGGTGGACCTCGAAACCCTCCCCGGCGCGACCCTGCTCCCCGCGACCCCCGACGACGCCGCCGAGCTGATGGTGCTCCAGCGGTGTTGCTGGGTGCAGGAAGCCCTGCTCAACAACACCCTGGAGCATCCCGCGCTGAGGGAGGACCTCGCCGAGGTCCGCGAGGCGATCAAGACCTGGCGCAGCTGGATCGTCCGGCAGGGACACCGGCTCGTCGGGGCAGTCCGCGCCCGCACCGTCGAGGACGGCGGCTGGGAGATCGGCCGTTTGATGGTCGCTCCGGACCTCGCCGGGCGCGGCCTCGGGCGGTTGCTCCTCGAACACGCCGAGCGGCACGCTCCGCCGGAGACGAAGCAGTTCGTCCTCTTCACCGGAGCGTCCAGCGAACGCAACATCGCCCTCTACGAACGCGCCGGGTACCGCCGCACGCCGATGCCGTTCGAAGCCACCGGGGTCTACCAGCTCGCCGTCTACCTGGTGAAACCGGCCTGACGAAGGCTCACAGCTCGTCGAAGACCAGCACGGTGTGCGTCGAGAGCACGTCCGGCATGTTCTGCAACCGTTCGAACACCAAGTCCCGCAGGCTGTCCGCGTCACGGGTCCGCACGAACAGGATCAGATCGTTGTCCCCGGACACCAGGCCGCCGTGTTCGATTTCCGGGATGTGCTTGAGCTCCGCGCTCACCGTGCGCCACGAGTTCTGCGTGACCTTCAAGTACACGTACGCCGCCAAACCCTGCCCCATCCGGCGCGGATCGGTGACCGCCGCGTACCCCGTGATCACGCCCTCGCGGTGCAGCCGCTCCACCCGCGTGTAGCAACCGGCCCGCGAAATGTGCGCGCGTTCGGCGAGGGCGCGCATCGAGGCGCGACCGTCTTTCTTCAGCTCGGCGATCAGTTTCAAGTCGACCTCGTCCAGCGCCGCTGCCATTTGTCCACCCGGCTGGGACATCCGCGCCACCTCGCAAGCCAATCGTCCAACCACAACCTGTCAACCAGGCCATCATTCCACAGTTCTCCGTCAAGTCTGGATCCCTGATCGCCTGACAGCGAGTATCAGGGTCTACTCGTCTTTGTCGATGGGAGCTGTCGGTGACCACTACGGAACGCACTGCCGCGTCCTGTTTCCTGCCCAGCGACGAGCCGCTCGGCCTCGTGACCGCCGACGGCACGCCCGCGCCCGACCCGGCGCTCGCGATGCCCGCGGACGACGTCCTCCTCCGCCTCTACCGCGGCATGGTTTCCGGACGCCGCTTCGACACCCAGGCCACCGCGCTCACCAAACAGGGCCGGCTCGCGGTGTACCCGTCGGCACGCGGACAGGAGGCCGCCGAGATCGGCTCGATCCTCGCGCTTCGTCCGCAGGACTGGCTTTTCCCCACCTACCGCGACTCGATGGCCGTCGTCGCGCGCGGCGTCGACCCGGTCGAAGTGCTCACGCTGCTGCGCGGCGACTGGCACTGCGGCTACGACCCGTACCGCGCCAACGTCGCCCCGCAGTGCACGCCTCTCGCTACCAACACGCTGCACGCGGTCGGCTTCGCGCACGCAGCGCGCGTGAAGGGCGAGGACACGGTCTCGCTCGTTCTCGTCGGCGACGGTGCCACCAGCGAAGGCGACACGCACGAAGCGCTGAACTTTGCCGCTGTCTGGAAGGCACCGGTGGTCTTCCTCGTACAGAACAACGGCTACGCCATCAGCGTCCCGCTCGAGAAGCAGACCGCCGCTCCTTCGCTCGCGTACAAGGGCGTCGGCTACGGCATGCCCTCCGTGCTCGTTGACGGCAACGACGCTGCCGCCGTACACGCTGCCGTCGAGCAGGCTGTCGCACGCGCCGCGGCTGGCGAAGGACCGACGCTCATCGAAGCTGTCACCTATCGCATGGAGTCGCACACCAACGCCGACGACGCGACGCGCTACCGCGAGAAGGCCGAAGTGGAGCAGTGGCTCACGCGCGATCCGATCAGCCGCCTCAAGCAGTACCTCACCGACCGTGGCCTCCTCGACGACAAGACGCAGCAGGAGATCGACGCGCGCGCCGAGGAGGAAGCAGCGGTGCTGCGCGAGCGGATGAACGTCGACACCGAGCTCGACCCGGCGGACCTCTTCCGGCACGTCTACGCCGAACCGACCGCCGCGTTGCGCCAGCAGGCCGCCGAACTGGCGCACGAGAACACCGAGGACCAGGCATGACCGCGACTCTCGACACAACGCTGTCCCTCGCCGGGGCACTCAACCGCGCGCTCGCCGATGCACTGGCCGAGGACGAACGCGTGCTCGTCTTCGGCGAGGACGTCGGCACTCTCGGCGGCGTCTTCCGCGTCACCGACGGACTCGCCGCGCGCTTCGGCGACGCTCGCGTCTTCGACTCGCCGCTCGCCGAATCGGGCATCGTCGGCACCGCGATCGGGATGGCGATGAACGGCCTGCGCCCGGTGATCGAGATGCAGTTCGACGCGTTCGCCTACCCCGCGTTCGAGCAGATCACCAGCCACCTCGCCAAACTCCGCAACCGCACCAAGGGCCAGGTCGAACTGCCCGTGGTGATCCGCGTGCCCTACGGCGGCGGCATCGGCGGCGTCGAGCACCACTGCGACTCGTCCGAGGTCTACTACACGCACACGGCCGGCCTGCGCGTCGTCACTCCGGCCACGCCGGGCGACGCCTACACCCTGCTGCGCGAAGCGATCAACAGCCCGGACCCGGTCATTTTCCTGGAACCCAAGCGCCGGTATTGGGAAAAGGAAACCGTTGACCCGCAACGCCGTTCGCCCGGTCTCGACAAAGCGGTGATTCGCCGCGCGGGCAGCGACGTCACCCTCATTTCCTACGGCGGCGCACTCGGCACCACGCTCGAAGCTGCCGAAGCGGCCGCCGAAGAAGGCTACGACGCCGAGGTAATCGATCTTCGCAGCCTCGCGCCATTCGATCTGGAAACAGTCGCCGCGTCCGTGCGGCGCACCGGTCGCGCGATCGTGGTGCACGAGGCGAGCCGATTCTGCGGTTACGGGGCCGAAGTCGCCGCGCAGCTTTCCGAGCACTGTTTCCATTACCTGGAAGCGCCGGTGCTGCGCGTCGCCGGATTCGACATTCCTTATCCCGCACCGAATCTGGAACAGCACCACCTGCCGGGCGTCGACCGGATCCTGGACGCGATCGAACGCCTCCAGTGGGACGACGCGGCACCGCTCGACGGGGAGAAGTGATGGCCGTCTTTAAACTGCCGGACCTTGGCGAAGGCTTGACCGAGGCGGAGATCGTCGCGTGGCACGTCCAGGTCGGCGACACCGTCACCGTGGACCAGACCGTCGTGGAGGTCGAGACCGCGAAGGCGAGCGTCGAGGTTCCGGTGCCGTTCGCGGGCCGGGTCGCGACGCTGCACGGAGCAGCGGGCGAAGTGCTGACCGTCGGCAGCCCGTTGATCACAGTGGACAGTGCCGCGGACTTCACCGAACCCGGCGTCGTGACGCCGGAGGGCAGCGGGAACGTGCTGATCGGATACGGCACCAGCCAAACGCGCACTCGGCGCGCGCGACGGCCGCGCGGCAGCAAGGCACCGGCGACCGCACCAGCTCCCGCACCGAAGTCCACTTCGGACCGTATTCGCGTCGTGTCGCCGCTGGTCCGTCGCCTCGCCCGCGAGTCCGGAGTAGACCTTCACGCCCTCATTGGGACCGGCACCGGCGGCATCGTGAGCCGCGCCGACGTCGAGCGCGCGATCGCCGCCACCGAGACCCCAGCGGCCCCGGCCTCGACCTCGGACGAGCAGCGAATCCCCCTGCGCGGCCTGCGCAAAACCGTCGCCGACAAACTCGCCCGCTCCCGCCGCGAAATCCCCGAGGCGACCGTCTGGGTGGATGTCGACGCGACCGAACTGCTGCAGTTGCGCGCCGCGCTCAACAGCGATCCGCACGCCCCGAAGATCAGCCTGCTCGCGCTCATCGGCCGGTTCGCCGTCGCGGGACTGCGCCGGTTCCCCGAACTGAACGCGCATCTGGAAGGCGACGAGATCGTCATCCCGTCCGCCGTGCACCTCGGCTTCGCCGCGCAGACCGACCGCGGTCTGGTCGTCCCGGTCGTCCAGAACGCGCACCAGCACACCCTGGAAGACCTCTCCGCCGCGCTCGCCGACCGCACCGAACAGGCCCGCGCCGGACGCCTCGCCCCGGCCGACCTCACCGGCGGCACGTTCACCGTGAACAACTACGGTGTGTTCGGAGTGGACGGTTCGGCCGCCATCATCAACTACCCGGAGGTGGCGATCCTCGGCGTCGGCCGCATCATCGACCGGCCGTGGATTGTGGACGGTCAGGTCACCGCGCGCAAGATCACCGAGCTGACACTGGCGTTCGATCACCGCGTCTGCGACGGCGGCACCGCGGGCGGCTTCCTCCGGTTCGTCGCCGACTGCATCGAAAACCCCGTGCGACTGCTGCGCACTCTCTGAGGACGGTCAGGCTGGCAACTCTGCCAGCCTTTCCGTTTTCGCCCACACGTTCCGTTTCAGGACGATCCGGAACACCGCCCGCCACGTCGCCAGCACGCCGAGCAACAGGAACGCCGGATAGCACAATCCGGCCAGCAACGCGCGGTGCAGGGGTTCGTCGCGCAACCGGACAAAGTAGACGATCGCCCACATGATCCCGGGCAGCAGCAAGGCAGCCAGCCACCACGCCACCGCCTGCGCCAGGTTCCCGGTCTCCGCGACCAAACCGCCGAACGTGTTCCCGGTCAGCAACGCCGCGGGCACGATCACCAGCAGCGCCGCGGCGATCAACGACAGCGGAACAGTCAGCCACGGCACGACCAGATAGACCAGGAAGTCGAACAATCCGGTCCCGGCAATGAATCGAGAGGTCGCGAGACTGCGCAAATGCCGTGAGCACTGAAGATTCCCTTGCGCCCACCGGGTCCGCTGCCGAAGCAGGCGGCGCGCGTCTTCCAGCCCCTGCTGGGTCACCCAAGCCCGTTGCGTGTACCGGATCCGCACTCCGGCCAGGTGCAGCCGCAGGCCCAGCTCAAGATCCTCGACCAGACAATCGCTCCACGGAGACGGCCCGAACTTCCGCAATACCGACAGTCGCGTGAACTGCCCGTTGCCGCCCATCCCGACACTGCCGAGCACGTCCCGCAACGACTGCGAAGCATCCGCGATCGCGCCGAATTCCAAGTCCTGCAAAAACGCCAGCAACCGGTGTCTATTGTGGATTCGCACCCGGCACTGCACCGCACCGACGCCGCGGCTGCGCAGCATCGCCGCCACCTCAGTGAGCAGCCCCGCGCTGCCGCGCCCGTCACCGTCGATGATGCCCACGACAGTCTGGGAAACCGTGCCCTCCCGCTCGGCAATGACGTCGATGTAGCGATAACCCGCGTTGAGCGCTTCGCCCTTTCCGCGTCGCGCCTGAGGCAAGTCACGCCGCAGCATATGCAACCGATCATCAGCGATGCCCGCGACGATCTCTGGAGTAGCGTCATCAGATCCGTCGTCGATGACCAGCACTCGCACCGGAGTTTCGGACGTTCCCAGCCGTAATGCGTGTCGCACCGTGTTGGCGATAACGCGTTCTTCGTTCAACGCCGGAATAACGATCCAGAACAGCAACGGGCGCGACGCGCGTTCAGTCGCGGGCCGCGGCGCGCGCCAGGCGAAGGCCGCCAGTACCAGGTTGTGGACCGGCCACCAGCAGAGCAGCAGCACGAACCACCACGACTGCGTCATGCCGCGTGCCGGCCCCGGGAACCGCTGGCACGCAGCCGGACCGAACGGACCGTGAACGCCATCGCGACGAATCCGGCCGCTGACAGGACAAACCACAGCACCCCGTGGAACGGTGCGACACCGATCGCGGCGGCGGACACGACGGCAGGAGCGACCCGGGTGACAGACATTTCTTTTCCTTCCAGAACAAACTCAAGCAGCGACAGCGGCCGGGGACACGAAGCGATAGCCGAGCCCCTCGATGCCTTCGACCACCTTCCGGAGGTCGCTGATGCCGAGAAACGAGTGATAGTAGAAACTGACGACGCTGTCGGTCACCACGCGATGGGTTTTCGCGTCGGCCAGGATGTCGTCGGCGGTGCGGGCGGCGTGCTGGTTGAACTTGGCCGGAGCCACGTTCCCGACGTTCTCCGGCACCACGACAGTCCCGTAGAGGTCGCGGACCGGATACGGGAAGAACTGGCCGTATACCTCGCGATAGGACACGTCGGTCCGTCCACAGTGGCCGCCGTCGCACTGACCGGCGTAGTAGCTTCCCCGGTCGTACCGCATCGGGAAGACCCGGCCGGCCTCCTGATAGTCCACAGCGGATCCGCCGTAATGCGGGAACTCGAACGCATCCGGCCGAGGCAGCCCGACCCGGTCGAACTCGGCGAGACCAGTCGCGACGCGGCCGCGGAACCACTCCGGCGAATCCTCCGGCACCGGTCCGCTGAGCCGCACGTTGTCCTGGTGGTCGACGGTCGCGCGATAGAACTCGTAGTCCGCGGCGCTGGTTCCCGAATACGGATTGTCGGTCTCGTTGTACTGGTGACTGTAGCCGTGCATCACCAATGTTCCGCCCCGCGCGACCGCATCGCGCAGTGCCGCAACAAGTTCCGGACTGTCCACCAGTCGCGCGAACGTCGGCTTACCGCCGTTCGCCGCACCATGCGGGTCCGCGTAATACGGATACACCGCTAGCGAGAACGGCACGCCGTGCCCGCTGAGGTAGTCGGTGATCGCCCGGACTTCAACAGGCGGCGTGCGCGGACCGATGTCCTCGATCCGCACGAGAGCACGTCGACGCGCCGGAGCGTCCGGCGCGAGCACGCCAAGGAGAATGTCCGCAGCCGCCAGATAGCGATCACCCGCACCGACGTACGAATACGGCACTTCGGCGAGATAGGTGAACGATCCGCTGTGGACCGCCCACGGCGACGACACTCCCTCAGCGGACTTCGCCTGCGCCAGCACCTTCGCCTTCGGCGACGTCACCCGCACGCCCACGACATCGACGCCGGCATTGGGATCTCGCCGCAGGTCAGTGTCCCGATAGGACACCGTCGTGACTTTGTCCTCCCGGAACGGAGCCCACGTCCAACCCCACTTTCCGGCGAGCGCCGGCGTGTGGTCGAACAGCTGCCAGATGTTGCTGCCCATCCACACCACCGGCAGCCGGGTCCGGCTCAGGTCGTCCAGCAACGCGGGCGGGAGCTGCGCGTCGTAGACCGTGCCGACGTAGACGACCGCCTGGTACTCGTTCAGCTGGCCGCTCCGGTAGTCCGCGGCGGGCAGCATTCGCCAAGCAGTAGAACGGGAAACGAGGTTCGCCGTCTGGATCGCGTTGGCCTGCGCCTCCTCGGCGACCTGGGTCGCGGGCGGACTCGGCCGCAACCGCCGCCCGTCGTCGAAGAGCACCAACGTGCGCCGGTCGTCCCGCCCGCCCGGGCCGGCCAGACCGATTTTCGGCTGCCGCAGCACCGGTTCGATCGGAGACGCCGCTTCCGAACCGGAGCCGTCGTCCGAGACCACCACGACGATCCCGCCCACCAGGCTGACCACCGCGATGACAATCATCCCGAGCCGCAACCACGCCGGGAATCGTTGCTTCACTGCACGACCTCAACCCGCTCCGGGACGAACGGCTCCGGCAATTCAGCGGTGAGCCCGAGCAGCCAGGCCACCGCCTGTTCGGTGCGTTCCGCAGCCCGGCCGTCGCCGAACGGGTTGGCGCGCGTGCTCATCGCCGCCCGCTGCGCCGGATCGGTCAACAGCTTCGACGCGGTGTCCACAATGAGGTCGGCGTCCGTTCCGACGAGCTTCGCACACCCGGCGTTGACGGCTTCCATCCGTTCCGTCGTGTCCCGCAGTACCAGCACCGGAACCTTGAACGTCGGCGCTTCTTCTTGAATGCCACCGGAATCCGACAGCACAAGCGAACTCGCCGCGATCGCCGCCGCGGTCTGCTCATACGGCAACGCCGGGGTCAGCACCACGCGCGGGTGGCCAGCCAGCGCTTTGCGCACCGCCTCTTGCACAGCCGGGTTCGGATGCATCGGCAGCAGCACGCGAACGTCCGGATGCCGCGCCAGCAGCGTGTCCACAGCGGACAGAATGCGCGTCAACGGCTCGCCCCAGGACTCCCGGCGGTGCGCGGTCACCAGAACCAACCGGCACTCGCCCCGCGTCGCCGACTCGACCACGTCGGCAACGGCACTGCCGGCAAAGGACACTCCGCGGTCCGTCACCCGGGAAATCGCGTCCACCACAGTGTTTCCGGTAGCCAAGAGGACACTGTCGTCGATGCTCTCGGCACGCAGGTTCTGCGCGGCCGCCGGAGTCGGGGCCAGGTGCAGGCTCGCGGTCTGCGTGACCAGCCGCCGGTTCAGCTCCTCCGGGAACGGCGACTGCAGATCGAACGAGCGCAGCCCGGCTTCCAGGTGCACCACGGGAATCTTGCGCCAGAACGCGACCATCGCACCGGCCACAGTGGACGTCGTGTCGCCCTGCACGAGCACCGCCGCGGGCGGACGCTGCGCGGCGAGTGCGTCGAGGCCGGTGACCAGCTGCGAGAACAGCTCGGGCTGACCGCCGTCGACCCGGTTCAGGGTGAGCCGCAGGTCCGGGGTCAGCGAGAACGCGGCGAGCACCTGGTCGACCAGGTCCGGATGCTGCCCGGTCGCGACGAGCACCGGGTCCAGCCGTCCGGACCGGCGCATCTCCTGCACGACCGGCGCCATTTTGATCGCCTCCGGCCGGGTGCCGGCGATCAGCCAGACCACCGGTGCGTCACCCCGGGTCATCACGGAACCCCATTTCAGCGAGAGCGGACGCGATCCGGGAAACCGTCCCTGGATCGCGCCGACCACGCTAACTACGGCATCCGGAATCGACCTCACCCTCGCGGGTAAATCTCACCGTCAGTAGTCGCCGTCACAAGCGGTCAAGAAGACACCGAACCATTGCCCACCTTGTAGTTAAGCAGCTGCTTACTTAGTCTCCTCTAGATGCACCGGGCCAGCGAAGCACACTCAGTAATCGCGCTGGATCGGTTAAGTCACCAATCCCGGAAAAGAGCACCCGAAACTCCGGGCGCTCTTTTTCCTTCGCCGGGCAAACCGGCGGTATGCCGTCCCGCGATCCTGCTCACATGGTGGTCCAGACCACTAGGTCAGTGCTTCCCCGGAACGTATTCGCCGGGCACCATCCGCGTCGTGACCGCGAACCGGTTCCACGCGTTGATCACGGTGATCGTCGCGATCAGCTGAGCCAGTTCGGCGTCCTCGAAATGCTCGGCGGCGCGGGCGAAGACGTCGTCGGGCACGAAGCCGTCCGTAAGCACGGTGACCGCTTCGGTCAGCTCCAGCGCGGCGACCTCCTTCGCCGTGTAGAAGTGCTTCGACTCCTCCCACGCGGAAAGCTGGATGACGCGCTCGCTCGTTTCGCCCGCGGCCAGCGCGTCCTTCGAGTGCATGTCGATGCAGAAGGCGCAGTGGTTGATCTGCGACGCCCGGATCAGCACCAGCTGCCGCAGCGCCGGGTCGAGGCCGTGCCGGGTCGCGGCGTCGAGGCGGATCATCGTCTTGTAGGCCTCGGGCGCCAGTTCCGCCATCTTGAGGCGGGGCGGTTGCACCGGAAGTCGTTCTGTCGTTGTCATAACTTCGACCCTACGAGCGATTGGCACTCTGTTATGGTCCATTTCCGTGCGCGCGGAGTGGGCCAGTTCGCTGAGTGAAGACCTCCACCTCGACCTGCGCGGGCCTCGCCTGCGCGACGGTCTGATGGAGGCCCTGCGGGACGCCATCCGCACCGGACGGCTCACCCCGGGCGCGAAACTGCCGTCCAGCCGCACGCTCGGCGCGGATCTCGGAATCGCCCGGAACACCGTGGCGCAAGCGTATGCGGAACTCGTCGCCGAAGGCTGGCTCACCGCGCGGCAAGGCGCCGCAACCCGGGTTGCCCCGCGCGCCGAGATCGCGCCCGCACCGGCCGTGCCGAAGCCTGCTTCGCGGCACCGGATCGTGCACGACCTACGCCCCGGACAACCCGATCTGTCCGCGTTCCCCCGCGCAGACTGGCTTAAAGCCGCGCGCCGCGCCCTGACCGACGCGCCAGACGACGCGTTCGGCTACGGCGGTCCGTACGGCCGTCCAGAGCTACGTGAAGCCGTAGCCGCGTACCTCGCCCGTACGCGCGGCGTACGCGCACACCCGGACCAGATCATGCTCTGCACCGGTACGTCGCACAGTCTCATCGTGCTCGCCGAAGTACTGAAGCAACGTGAAACGCGAGCAGTCGCCGTCGAGTCGTACGGCCTGCAGGTACATCGCGCGCATCTCGCGAAGGTCGGTCTCGACACTCCGCAGCTGCCGGTGGACTCCGACGGCGCGAAAGTCGAACGCCTCGACGACCTGCCCGACGTCGGCGCGGTGTTGCTGACGCCGTCGCACCAGTTCCCCACCGGCGTCGCGCTGCATCCGGACCGCCGCGCCGCGGTGGTGGACTGGGCGCGCCGGACCGGCGGCCTGGTGCTGGAGGACGACTACGACGGCGAGTTCCGCTACGACCGCAGCCCGGTCGGCGCGATGCAGGGACTCGACCCGGAGCACGTGATTTACCTTGGCACCACAAGCAAAGCGCTCGCCCCGGGACTCCGGCTGGGCTGGATGGTGCTGCCGCCGCGGATCGCCAGGGCCGCCGCCGAGGTCAAGGGCGACCGCGACCCGTTCTCCGGCGTGCTCGACCAGCTCGCCATGGCCGAGTTCATCACCTCGGGCAGCTACGACCGGCACATCCGCGCGATGCGGCTGCACTACCGCCGCCGGCGCGACCAGCTCGTCGCGGCACTGGCCGAGCACGCGCCGAACACGCGGGTGACCGGGCTGTCCGCCGGCTTGCAGGTGCTGGTGGACGTCCCGTCCGGGGAGGAAGACGCGGTGGTGCAGGGGTCCGCGTGGCAGGGGCTGGCCATGCACGGGCTCGGCGCGTTCCGCCATCCCGACGCGCCCGCGGACCGCGACGCCCTGGTGATCGGCTACAGCACCCCGTCGGCCAGCGCGTGGTCGGGCGCGCTGGCGGCGCTGTGCCGGGTGCTGCCCTAGATCACTCGACGCCGAGCCTGACCTCGGTCGATTTCACCAGTGCGGCGACCGGGAACTCCTTCGCAACTGGACAGAACACGTTCACCGCAAAGGGAAACCCGCCGCTTCGCCGACGTCGGTTGCGAGGTTTCGAGGCGGTTCGCGCCGGGCACCGATTCGCGAGTTTGGCGCCCGGCAGAGCGGGTAGCCGAAGCGCGAGGCACGAAAGGGAGGACCCATCGTGAACGACAAAGCCGAGAACAAGGCCGAAGAGCTCAAGGGCCGCGCCAAGGAAGCCGTAGGCAACGCCACGGACAACGAGCAGTGGCAGGCCGAAGGCAAGGCGGAGCAGGGCAAGGGCAACCTCAAGCAGGCCGCCGAGAAGGTCAAGGACGCGTTCAAGAGCACGAAGGACTGACGCGTCGGCGAAGCCCGGGGCATCCGTGCCCCGGGCTTCTTCGTGCCCTCAAACTTGCGTAACACGCAAACTTTGCGCGTCGCGCAAGTAGCGCGCTATGGTGGTCTCATGACCGAGCGACCGAACCTGCGAGACCGCCGCCGCCAAGAGACCCGGGTCGACATCTCCTGGGCGGCAGTCCGGCTCACAGTCGAGCGCGGTCTGTCGAACGTGACAATCGAGGACATCGCCCGCGAAGCGGGAGTTTCGCCGCGCACCGTCAACAACTACTTCTCCAGCAAGGCCGAAGCGATCGTCGCCCGGCACCAGGACCGGGCTCGCGGGATCGCTGATCACCTCCGCGCGCGCCCGGCGTCGGAACCGCTGTGGACCGCGCTGCGGGAGGCGTCGCTCATGCAGCTCGACGCCGACCGCGGCACCTCCCCCGGCGGCGGCAACGATCCGCAATGGACGGCAGGCGTCCAGGTCATGATCGCCGAACCCGCGCTGGCGGGCGAATTCCTCAAAGCCAATGTCGCGGCCGAAGAAGCACTGGCCGAGGCGATCGCGGAACGCCTCGGCGCGGACGTCCACGATCTCCGCGTCCAGCTCATCGCCACCACCGCGGGCGGCGTGCTGCGGGCAGTCATCCAGGAGTGGCTGCGCACCGCCCCGTCCGCGGACCTGACCGCCATCGTGCACCGGGCGTTCGACACGCTCGCCGAGGTGCTTCCCTGATCCCGCAAGGAGATCCCCATGTCCGACATCGTCATCGCGGGCGCCGGGCCGAACGGCCTGATGCTCGCCGCCGAACTCTGCCTCGCCGGGGTCCGCCCCATCGTCCTGGAACGGCTCGCCGAACCTGACGGGGTGCGCCGTGCCAACGGTCTCGTCGGCCAGGTGGTGCCACTGCTGCACCGGCGCGGGCTGTTCGAGAAGCTCGCCGAGGTCCCCGAACCCACGCCGGTCCCGAGGTTCGTCTTCGGCGCGTTCCCGGTCGAATTCGCCGATCTGCCCAGAAATCCGATGTACATCCTGCCGAAGCCGCAGCACGAACTGGAGCAGATGCTGATCGAGCACGTCCGCGCGCTCGGCGCCGATCTCCGCCGCGGCCACGAAATCACCGGCTTCACCCAGGACGAGAATTCGGTGACCGTGCAGGTGCAGGGACCGGACGGGCCCTACGAACTCGGTGCCGAGTACCTGGTCGGTGCGGACGGCGGACGCAGCACGGTGCGCAAGCTCGCCGGGATCGACTTCCCCGGCGTCAGCTGGGACGAAACGGTGTCCCGCAGCGCGAATGTGCGGATTCCGCAGTCCTTCGTCGATCCGGTGACCGGAGGGCTGAAGCTGGAGACCGGCGTCATCCCGCCGTTCCAGCACCACCGCACGGAAACCGGGTTGTTCGTGTTCGCGCCGTTCGATCCGGCGAACCCGGCGCTGTCAGTCACCGAACACAGCGGCGCCGCCGATTTCGCCGAGGACGATCCGCTGACCATGGAAGAACTGCGCGCGAGCGTGCAGCGGGTGCTCGGGGCCGATCTGCCGCTCGAACCGCCTTCCGGGCCCGGTCCGTTCCTGCTGCGCAGGCTGTCCGGCGGCAACACCCGGATCGCCGAGACCTACCGGCGGGGCCGGGTGCTGCTGGTCGGCGACGCGGCCCACGTGCATTCCGCGCTCGGCGGCCCGGGGCTCAACCTCGGTCTGCAGGACGCGGCGAACCTCGCGTGGAAGCTCGCCGCGGAGGTGCGGGGCTGGGCTCCGCCGGGGCTGCTCGACAGCTACGAGGCCGAACGCCGTCCGGTGAGCGAGCGCGTCGTGATGCACACCCAGGCGCAGAGCGCGCTCGTCGCGCCCGGGCCGGAAGTCACCGCACTGCGCGAATTCTTCGTCGAACTGCTCGACTCTCCGGATACGCGGCAGCACATCGCCGATCTGATGTCCGGCGCGGACATCCACTACGGCACCGACCCGGACAGCGGCCGGTGGGCGCCCGACTTGCCGCTCGCCGACCCAGGCCCGCTGACCGCCGCGTACCAAGCCGCGCGCCCGGTACTGCTGGACCTGACACCCGGCGCGGCGCTCGCCGACGTCGCCGCCCCATGGGAAGACCGCGTCACCACCGTGTCCACCACGGCGACCGGCGACGCACCCACCGCGCTGCTCATCCGTCCGGACGGTTACGTCGCCTGGTCCTCCACCGACGCCGAGCCGGACGTCGAAGCGCTGCGAACCGCGCTCACGCAGTGGTTCGGCGCACCGGTCAGGTCAGCCGTGTCGTCGCCACGTTGACGAGTGCCCCGGCCGGGAGCGTGCCGTCCGGGGTCACCAGCGGCCGGGACGCCACCTTGAACGCGGTCCGCAGTCCCAGCAACTGCGTCTCGTCCAGGGCTTCGACCTGGTAGTAGGTGTCGTGGCAGGTCTGCCAGACCGAATCCGGCGTGCCGGAGAGGTCCACCCGCAGCTGGTGCCATTCGACCGGCGCGAATCCGGCCGGGCCGAGCAGCGCGTCGAGGCCTTCGCGGGTGCGGCTGCGCGGGTCGCCGGAGGTCGGCACCTGCCGGTCTTCGGCCACTACCGCGAAGAGCGGCCGGGCGACCTTCAGGAACACCTCGAGGGCGTCGGTCCCGCCGCCGCCCACGCCGATCACGAAGGCGCCGCCGGGCCGCAGCACGCGGGCGGTCTCGGCGATCACCTTCTCGACGTCGGACATGAGCATCAGCGCCATGTGCGACACGACCGCGTCGTAGCTGTCGTCCTCGAACGGCAGCTCCTGCGCGCGGCCGGGTCGCAGGTCCGCGTCGGCGAGCCCAGTCCGGCCGCGCGCGACCTCCAGCTGCTTGGCGGAAAGGTCGATGCCGGCGAGCTTTCCGGTACCGCGACCGGCGAGCACCGCCAGCAGCGCGCCGTCCCCGCAGCCGAGGTCGAGCACGCTGTCCGGCGTGCCGACGTGGTCGGCGAACGCCTCGTACACCGAGCGTCCGTCGACCCGGCCCCGCTCGGCCAGTTCGGACGCGGCTGCCGGGTTCCGGTCGTGAAAATCGCGGAGGAACTCTTCGGCAGGCGTCATCATGTCCGAGACGGTAGCGCGAACGGTCACTTCAGCAGTTCCGTTTTCGCCAGGTTGACGCACAGCCCCGCCGGAAGGAGGCCGTCCTCGGTGCGCAGGTGCTCAGTTTCGGCGAAGAAGGCCGAGCGGAGCCGGGCCAGTTGGGCGGCATCGAGGGTGTCGGTCGAGTAATACGATTCACAGCACAACGTCCACACCTCGTCCGGCGCGGCGGTCAGGTCGATCTCGTACGGCTCCCAGGAAACCGGCGCGAACCCTGCCGGAGCGAGCACCTCGTCAATCCCCTCGCGGTTCGATGTGCGCCGCTCGGCGGTGTAGGTCGCCCGTCGTTCCTCGGGCACCTCGCGGAACAACGGCCGGGCCAATTCGAGAAACACCGGCGTCGCACCCGTCGATTCAGGACCGCCGACGACCACCGCGAAGGTCCCGCGCGAAACCAGCACCCGCGCGAGCTCGGCGGCGACCGCCTCGGGGTCGTCCATGAGCATGAAGGCCATGTGCGACACAGCCGCGTCGTAACTGTCGTCCTCGAATGGCAGCTCCTGCGCGCGACCGTGATGCAGCCTCGCGTCGGCCAGTTCGGGCCGTTGCCGGGCAAGGTCCAGCTGCCCCGCGGACAGGTCGACACCAGCGAGCTTTTCCGCGCCACGGCGGGCGAAAACGGCCAGCAGCGCACCGTCGCCGCAGCCGAGATCGAGCACCCGGCGCGCGGGCGCGACCCGGTCGGCCAGCACCTCGTAACTCGTCCGGCCGTCCCCGGTCACCCGGCCGGACTCGATCAGCACGGACATCGCGTCCGGTTTGCGATCGTGGTACTCGCGCAGGTAATTCTCCGCGGCAGAGGTCATGCTCCGACGGTAGCGAATTCCTGGTACCCCTGTGGCATGGACGAAGAAGCTCTGCTCGGCATCGACGTCGGCACGACCGCGGTGAAAGTCGCGGCGTTCGCGCCGGACGGCCGGGAACTCGCGGCGCACTCGGTGCCCTACCCGATCGCGCGGCCGCGTCCCGGCTGGGCCGAACAGGACCCGGAAGACTGGTGGCACGCAACGGAAACCGCGCTCGACACGGTCCTTTCCGGACTCCCCGCCGGTGCGGTGCGCGCGGCCGGGATCGTCAGCCAGGTCAACACCCACCTCCTCGTCGACCGAGATCTGCGGCCGCTCACCCCGGCGGTGATCTGGCAGGACCAGCGCTGCGCCGACCTCGCCGCGGAACTCGACGCACGCTTCACCGACGACGACAAAAAACGCATCTGGGGCGGGCCGATCGTGCTCGATGCGTCGTTCGCCGGGGCCCGCGCCGCGTGGTTCGCGCGCGAGCAACCGGAGCTGTGGTCCCGTGCGCGATGGATGCTGAGCCCCAAGGACTTCATCGGCGCGCGGCTCACCGGACGCGTCGCGACCGACCTGCTGTCCGGCGTGCGCATCGCGGGCGCGTCGGGTTATCTGCCCGAAGCGGTCGCGCTCGTGGACGGACTCGGCGACCGGCTGCCGGAACTGCTCGCTCCCGAGGAACCCCTCGGCCACGCTGCCGTACTGGGCGACGCCCCGGTTGTCGTCGGGACCATGGACGCGTTCGGCGCCGTTTTCGGTACCCGCACAACAGAACCCGGCCGCGCCATGGTCACCTGCGGAACGTCGCTGGTCGTCGCGGCCGCCTCGCACCGGCACGAATCGGTCCGCGGCCTGGTCACCTTCCCGCCCCGCGGCGACCTCGTCGTGCACGCCGGACCAACGCAAGCAGCGGGCGACGCGGTGCGCTGGTGGAGCCGAGCGTCCGGACTGTCCGTGCCGGACGTGTTCGCTTCCGCCGCGGACGGCAGGCCCGGAGTGGTTTTCCTGCCGCACCTGCAAGGCGAACGCGCCCCGCTGTGGGATCCGGATCTACGCGGCAGCTTCCTCGGGCTGACCTCGTCCACCACCACCGCGGACCTGTCGCGAGCCGTCCTCACCGGAGTCGCGTTCTCCGCACGGCACGTGCTGGAAACCGTCGAAGAAGCCTGCGGCGAAACCCTTCCGTCGGTGACGTTCTCCGGCGGCGGCGCACGCAGCGACCTCTGGACCCAGCTCCACGCCGACGCGCTGTCCCGCCCCGTCGAACGCCTCCGCGTGCACGACAGCGCCGCACTCGGCGCTGCCCTGCTCGGCGCAGTCGGCGCGGGCCGGTACCCGGACGTCGAAACCGCCGCGGCCGCGACCGTCGCCGTCGAGCGCACCTTCACGCCCGACACGAACCTGACCGGCCTGTACGAGGCGTATCGCGCGGCGCACGAAGGGCTGGCACGAGTGCACGAACGGCTGGCGCGATGGTGATCTAATGGCCAGCATGGAGACCCTCCGCTACGGCAGCGAGCCCAGCCAGTTCGTCGAACTCCACGGCACCCCGGGCGGGCGGGGCACCGCGATCCTGCTCCACGGCGGATGGTGGCGCGCCCGGCACGACCTGCACCAGCTCGACCCGATGGCCGCCGACCTGGTCGCCGCGGGCTGGTACGTGGCGAACGTCGAGTACCGCCGCATCGACGGCGGCACCGGCGGCTGGCCGCGAACCCTGGAGGACGTGCGCGCCGCGATCGCCGCCGTCGAACGACCGGCCGAGCTGCCGACGGTCGCGATCGGACACTCCGCGGGCGGACATCTGGCGCTGCTGGCCGGCGGACTTTCCGGGGTCGTCGCACTGGCCCCGATCACCGACGTCCCGCGCGCCCGGGCCGAAGAACTGGGCGAAGGCGCCGCCGGGCTGTTCCTGACTGGCGACGACCCCGCGGCGTCGCCGATCCAGCAGCTCCCGCTCGCCTGCCCGCAACTGGTCGTGCAAGGCGACGCCGACGTCCGGGTCCCGGCAGCGCACAGCCGCGACTACGTCGCCGCGGCGAAAGCGGCCGGCGACGACGTGGACTACGTCGAACTTCCCGGCGTCGACCACTTCCGCCTGATCGACCCGGCCGACGAGCCGTGGCAGTCCGCCCGCGAATGGCTCGACCGGCGGTTCAGCTGACGTCCGCCTCCACGAACCGGTGCCCGGCGGTGTTCTCGATGACCACCGCCGCCACCTGAGCCGGATCGATCACCGCCGTGCCGTAGAGGTACGCGCCGTCCCGCGCCGCCCGCTCCGAGACCATCCAGCCGCCCGCGACCTGCCGCTCGCCGTTCTTGCTCAGCACGACGAGCAGGCATTTCTGCCCAGCCGGAATGCCCGTCACCGAACCGTCCACGCGCACCCAGCCGGTTTGCGGGACGATGTTCGCGGTCAGCCGGGTCTTGCCGCTGGCATCCGCACCGGAAACGACTCGCGTGCCAGGAACCGCGCTGGTCGGCGGCGGCGTAGTCGGCACCGCCACCGCGGGCCCGGACGAACTCCGCCCCACCATCACCCCGACGCCCAACGCGACCGCAGCCACCACGACCGCGGCGACGATCGCCATCGACCACCCCCGCCCAGCCCGCGCGCTCGACTCCGCGCGAACCCGGTCGACGGTCCGCTGCATCACCAGATCCGCACCCACCGGCGGCCCGTCCAGCAACGCCTCCGGCGGCAATTCGCCGAGGAAACTCTGCACCTCCCGCAGAGACGCGGCCTCCGCCCGGCAGCGCTCGCAGCCGTCCAGATGCGCCTCGACGTCGCGCTGCTCGCCCGAGGCGAGCTGACCGGTCAGGTACCCCGCCAGGTCGACGTGCTCGTCGGCTGTGTTCATCCGGCCACCCCTTCCGCTCGCCGGAACTCTTCCCGCAACGCCCGCAACCCGTAATACGAGCGGGACTTGACCGTGCCCGGCGGAATCCCTAGCCGCTCCGCCGCCTCCGCGACGCTGCGCCCCTGCAGATACATCTGCTCGAGCACCTCGCGATGCTCCGGAGAAAGCCCGTCGAGCGCGGCGAGCACCACCATCGAGTCGACGACCTGATCGGCATGATCCCGCTCGACCGGCCCGCCCGACGGCGACTCGGCCACCTCCTGCGGCCGCGCCTCCTTCGCCCGGAACCGGTCGATCACCAGGTTCCGCACGACGGTGAGCAACCACCCGCGCACCGACCCGCGCCCGTTGACCAGGCTGTCCGGACTCCGCCACGCGCGGACCAGCGCCTCCTGCACCACGTCCTCCGCCGCCGCGCGGTCGCCGAGCAGCCGGGTGGCGTAGGCGAGCATCGCCCGCCCGTGCTCCTCGAAAAGCGCGCGGACCAGCGCCTCGTCCGCAACCGCCCGCCGGTGACGGGCCCTGAACCCGGCCATGCCCCCGATCATCCCCCCGGTCGGGCCCGATTGTCGCGCAGCCGAGGTGTGTTGCTTGTTGCCCGGTGCCGACGGCTCCTCGTTCCTGACGCGCCGAACGGCTCTGGTGCCGCTTAGCCGATCGGCGCGGGGCCCGGTTGTCCTGGTGCCGCTTCCGCAGTGGGCGGCGGCTCCGCGATCGGCGCGGGCCGGTTTTCCTGGTGCCGCTTCCGCACTGGGCAGCCGCTCCCCGACCGCGGCAGTCCCCGCCCCTCCCGGCACCGCGTCCGCCCTCGCGGCGACTCCCCGATCGATACCCGCCCACCAGCGTGGTTCCGCCGACACGATCGGGGAACGCGCCCCCTGCGGGCCCCGTACCTGGGCTAAGTTCGCAACTGATCCAGCCGGAAGGCTTGCTCACCAGGTCGGCGCACGCCGGTGTCGTGCACTGGGATCACCGCCCCGGCCGCCCGACCGCCCTGGAGCCGCCGGGAGCGCTGCGCACACCGCCCTCCCGGCGGCTCCGGGGCACCCTGGGGCTGTTTCGTTCCCGGCCCTCGCGGCTCCGACGGGATGGGTTGCATGGTCCGGGGTGAGCTGTGCTGCGGTTTGTTCCGGAGCAGTTGAGGTTGCTCGACCACGGCGACTTGCGCTGCAGTTCGCGCGCCACGGCCTTCGCGGCTATTCCAGCTCCGAACGGTGGCGAGTCGTACTGGCGGCCATCGCATCAGGCCAGGTCTCGGCAGAGCACGACGGCGGTCACCCACCGCCCAGCACCTTCACCCCAGCTGCCGTTCAACCGCCCAGCTGACCGGCCCGCCCCGCCGAGCCAGTCAGTCCACAAAGGACTCAAGCGGCGGCAACACCGAGATCCGTCAGCACGACCGGGCTCGCCGGCGCCCCTCGGCGGCGGGCGATTCTCACCAGGCCCCGGCGGCGCAAGCGGTCCATCGCCTGCGTCTCCCACAGCGGGACCCGCCCGCCGACCGACCACAGGTAGCATTCCCCGGCTAATCCGTTGTGGACCACCACCAGCCCGCGCCGGACGTCGTCCAGTGCGTGTACGTCCTCCTCGACGAGCACCATGACCGGCTCCCTCCGTCCCCTTCATGGTGAAACGCCCGGGGCCGCCCGCACATCCGGGAATCCACCTCAGGGGTTCCCTGGAGAAATGGGGTCGCCCTCACCCCGCGGACCTGGCAGGATCGGGTATGTGCGGCCGCCGACGATCGCGTGCGACGAGTCCGGCTCCGAGGGCGTGAACCTGATCGGCGCGAACACCGCGGTATTCGCGCACGCCGCCGTCCGGCTGGAGCCCGCGGCTGCCGCGGAATGTGTTGCGCGGCTGCGGGAATTCATCGGTTCGCCCGCGCTCGAATACAAAGCCAACCACCTCCTGCGCGCCAAGAACCGCGCTGCCCTGGAGTGGCTGCTCACCGAACCCCTCGCCGACGCCGCCAGCGTCCTGCTCGTCGACAAAACCCTGTTCCTCGCGGGCAAAATCGTCGACCTGCTCGTCGACCGGACCCCCTACCCGGAATGCCTGCGCCACCGTCCGGACGGCCGCGCCCGCGCCTTGCACCGAGACGGCCCGCGCATTCACGGCACCCGGCGCTGGACCGAATTCCTGCGCTCGTTCACCGGGCTGCTGCGCACCTCGAACCGCCGCCTCCCCGCGACCACCCCCGCCGAGTTCTTCGCCCAGACGGACGTCCTCGGCGAACTAGTCGCGGCTCGCCCGCAGGTGACCGCGCTGCGCGACGAACTCCTCGCCGACCCTGGTCTCGTCTCGCCGATCGACCCGTTGATGCCCGCGCTCGCCGACACGATCGCGTTCTGGCGTCCAGAGCTGGTCATCCACGACGAGCAGCCGTCCCTCACTCCGGCCCGGCTCGCCCAGCTGCTCGATCCGGTGCCGCGGTGGCGATTCGTCGACTCTCGGTGCGAACCGCGGGTCCAGCTGGCCGATTTCCTGGCCGGAGTCGCCCGGCGGCTCACCGAGGAAACCCTGCACGGCGGCGGGGACCCGGAACTGGTCAAGCTGCTGCGGCCGTATGTGCTTCCGGCGTCGGTCTGGATCGGGGATCCGGCGGACTAGTCCCGGTGCTGCCGGCCGGTCACAAATCCCGCGGGTTGACGACGTGCACCGCGGCTTCCTCCGCCGAGGCCGCGCCTCCGTCGATGCCGATGTCGGACGCGTACAGCTCGTCTTCGGTGTCCGGGCCGAAGCCCGCGTTGGCGGCCACCAGGCGGCCCGCGCGGAAGTCGCCGACCTCGTCGTCGACGAGTTCGCCGTCGGTGTCGTCGGTGTCGCCGAGACCGTCGCCGTCGGTCGCGCGGATGTCCGGCAGTTCGCGGGCCAGCCTGCCCGCCCAGCTTTCCCCGGCGGCTTCTTCCGCGGCGGTGGTGCCCCAGTCGCGAGTCGCGAGTGGACGTTCCGGCGGCGAATAACCCTCATCGTAGGGGTCGCCGTCCTCCAGGGTGTCTTCAGGATCCAGCACGCCGGTGTCGGCGTTGTCTTCGATGTCGTCGTCCACTGCTCCTCCTTCCCGCGTGCCCAGGTTACTGCCGCCCGCTAGCCTGTGCGCTCACGCCGGGTGGAGGAACGATGACTCAGTGGAGCGGTCCCACGCTGATCGCCGTGTTCGCCGGGTTCGGGCTGGCGTTCGTTCTGGTGGTTCCGTACGTCGCGATCAGCTATCGCAAACGCGGCGAACTCGGCCTGCTGCGCGCGATCGCCGCGCCGGCGTTCCTCGTGTACTGCTTCGCGCTGGTCACCTACACGCTCTTGCCGCTGCCGGACGTGGACGCGGCGTACTGCGCGACGCACGAAGCTCTGCGGCACCCGGTGTGGAATCCGCTCCAGTTCCTGGAGGACATGCGGCAGTTCAACACCGGGCTACTGGACAATCCCGCGCTGCGCCAGGTGTTGTTCAACGTCGCGTTTTTCGTGCCCTGGGGCGTGTTCGTGCGGCGATTGTTCGGGCGGAGCATCGGTTTCGCCATCGTCACTGGGTTTTTCGTGTCCCTTGCCATCGAGACGACCCAGCTGACCGGCGTGTGGTTCCTGATGGAGTGCCCGTATCGGCTGTTCGACACCGGCGACCTGCTGACCAACACCGTCGGCGCGGGGGTCGGCGCACTTCTCGCGCCCGTGCTGCGGCGCTCTGGACGGCTGCGTCCGGCCGACGAACCACGCCCGGTCCTCGCCCGGCGGCGGCTGCTCGGCATGGTGCTCGACCTGATTTCGGTCACGCTGGTGGGTGTCGTGCTGAGCATGATCGCGCTCGCGGTCCAGTACGTCACGAAGGGCACGCTGCAGAACAACACGCTGATCGACGACGTCCTCGGCCGCTGGGTGCCCACCGCGGTCCTGCTGCTGCTCGTGCCGCTGGCGGGCAACGGCGCGACGCCTGGTCAGCGCGCGGTTCTGCTGACGGTGGTGCGCGCGGACGGACGACCGCCGTCGATACTGCAGTCGATCGTCCGGTTCCTGATCGGTTCGGGCGGCTATTTCATCCTGGTCGGCTTGGATTCCGGGTGGACGTCGCTGTGGCTGCTGGCGCATCTGGTGTTCATGGTCTTCACTCGGGGACATCGGGGCCTGACCGGGCTGGTGTGCGGGTTGTCGGTCGTCGACACGCGGGCGGTGGACCGGGAGCCGGTTGCCCCGCCAGGGTGATGTCGTTTTTTCGCGAGGTTTCGCGCGCGAGGCGGGGCAGACTGGTCGGCGTGTACGAGGACACCGAACGCTGTATCCGCGCGGTGCAGTCGAAAGACGACCGGTTCGACGGATGGTTTTTCACCGCGGTGCTGACCACAGGGATTTACTGTCGCCCGAGTTGCCCGGTGGTGCCGCCCAAGGTCGAGAACATGCGCTTCTACCCGAGCGCCGCCGCCGCGCAGGCCGCCGGATTCCGCGCCTGCAAACGCTGCCGGCCCGACGCGTCGCCCGGTTCGCCGCTGTGGAACGAACGCGCCGACATGGTGGCGCGCGCGATGCGCCTGATCGGCGACGGGATCGTCGACCGCGAAGGCGTGCAGGGGCTGGCCGCGCGACTCGGGTACAGCGTCCGGCAGGTGGAACGCCAGGTGCAGGCCGAACTGGGCGCGGGTCCGCTCGCCCTCGCCCGGGCCCAGCGTGCCGAGACCGCCCGGTTGCTGATCGAAACCACGACGATGCCGATGAGCGACATCGCGCACGCGGCCGGGTTTTCGAGCATCCGGACGTTCAACGAAACCGTGCGGGCAGTCTTCGCCCTGACGCCGAGCGAACTGCGCTCCCGCGTCCGCGGCGGCAAGCGGACCAAGTCGCAGGGAGTGCTGTCGGTGCGGCTCCCGTTCCGTCGGCCGCTGTGTCCGGACAACCTGTTCGGGCACCTGATCGCCACCGCAGTCCCGGGCGTCGAGGAATGGCGCGACGGCGCTTACCGCCGCACCCTGCGACTGCCGCACGGCCACGGCGTGGTGTCGCTCCGCCCGGAGCTGGACCACGTCGCGTGCCGCCTGAGCCTGACCGACCTGCGCGACCTGGCCGCCGCGATCAGCCGTTGCCGCTGGCTGCTGGACCTGGACGCCGACCCGGTAGCCGTCGACGAACAGCTCGCCACGGACCCGACCCTCGCTCCCCTGGTCGCCGCCGCACCCGGCAGGCGCGTCCCGCGCACGACCGACTCGGCCGAGTTCGCCGTGCGAGCAGTCCTCGGCCAGCAGGTCTCGACCGCGGCCGCCCGCACCCACGCAGCGCGCCTGGTCCTGGCGCACGGCACCCCGATCGAGGACCGGGAAGGCGGCCTGACGCACCTGTTCCCGTCGCCCGAGTCGCTGGCGGAACTGGACCCGGAAACGCTAGCCATGCCGAAATCCCGCCGCGCGACCCTGCTGGGCCTCGTGTCGGCCCTGGTTTCCGGCGACGTCGACCTGACCGCCGGCGGCGATTGGGTCCACGCCCGCGCACAACTGGCCGCCCTGCCCGGCTTCGGCCCGTGGACCGTCGAGAGCATCGCCATGCGCGCCCTCGGCGACCCGGACGCCTTCGTCGCGACCGACCTGGGCGTCAAGATCGCGGCCGAAATCCTAGGCCTGCCAACAAGTCCAGCCGCCTTGATCGCGCACGCCGCCCGGTGGCAGCCTTGGCGCGCGTACGCGGTCCAGCACCTGTGGGCGACCGGCGACCACCCGATCAACCGGATCCCCGCTGAGGAATCGGCATGACCGTGGTGCACACCGTCATCGACAGCCCCGAGGGCCCGCTGACCCTCATGGCCCAAGACGGCGGCCTGGCCGGCCTGTACATCGGCGACGAGCAGTACCGCCCGCCCCGAGCCGCCTTCGGCGACCGGGACGACCGCCCGTTCGCCGCGGCGACCCGTAAGCTGAACGAGTACTTCGCCGGGGATCGGGTCGAGTTCGACCTTCCGTTAGCTTTCAGCGGCACTCCTTTCCAAGAGACGGTGTGGCGGGCGCTCCTGCGGATCCCGTACGGCGAGACGACGACCTACCGAGAACTGGCCGAGTCGATCGGCCGCCCGACGGCGTCCCGTGCGGTCGGCCTGGCGAACGGCCGGAACCCCATCGGCATCGTGGTGCCGTGCCACCGGGTGCTGGGCAGCAACGGATCGCTGACCGGCTACGCGGCTGGGGTGGAGTGCAAGCGGAGGTTGCTGGAACTGGAGCGGGGTAGGCGATTGGTCGCGGGGTGAGTCGGGGGGCGAGTTGGCTGCGGCTGGGGTGGTTGGTTGCGGGGTGAGTCGGCCGCGGCTTGGGGGGCTGGTTGCGGGGCGAGTCGGCCGCGGCTTGGGCGGCTGGTTGCGGGATGAGTTGCAGTCGAGCCGGGCGGCCGGATCGCGGTTTGGGTGGGGTGAGTGGCGGCTCGGATTGAGGGCAAGCCAGCGTCCCGCCTCGCCCGTCTGCCCCAGCTCACCTCCCCCGTCTGCCCCAGCTCGCCTCGCCTGTCTCTCCAGTTCGCCTCGCCCGCCTGCTCAGATCGCCTGCCCGCGGCACCCCACTCCAACGGCTCCCGTCCTCCGCCGAGGGTCAGTTGAACCAGCCGTTCACCGTTCCGAAGTCCAGCGCACCCGTCACCTCCCCGTAAGTCCCCTGCTTCAGCACCTCTGCCGCAGCATGGTGGGCGAGGGAGTAGGCCGCCTGGGCGATGGACGTTCCTACGCTCACCCGGCGCACCCCGGCGGCTGCCAGGTCGGACACTGAGGGTGCACCGGGGCCCGCCATGGCGCTTACCGGGATCGGCGAGGACTTTGCCAGTTCTGCGAGGACTTCGACGTCCGTCAAGCCGGGGACGAAGATGCTGTCCGCTCCGGCGTCGGCGTAGACGCGGGCTCGGGTGAGGACGTCGTCGAAGCGGCCGGTGGGTTCGCCGATTCCGAAGAGGTACACGTCCGTTCGGGCGTTGATCCACAGTTCCGACAGACCGGCCGTCGCGGCGGCGGCGCGGGCTGCGGTGAAGCGTTCTGCCTGTTCATCGGGGGTGAAGAGGGTGGCGGTTCCGGCGCGGGAGTCTTCCAGGTTCACGCCGACTGCGCCCGCCTCCACCACGCCTCGCACGGTTTCGGCGACCGCTGACGGGGCTAGGCCGTAGCCGCCCTCAATGTCGGCGGTTACTGGGACTTTTACGGCGGCGGCGATTTGGGCGATCACGGTCAGCATTTCCGCCCGCGACAGGTGCTGGCCGTCGCCTCTGGCTAGGGCCCAGGAGACGCCTCCGCTGGTGGTAGCGATCGCGGGGGCACCGGCTCGTTCGATGGCGACTGCGCTGCCTGCGTCCCAGGCGTTGGGCAGCACGAGAACATCAGTCGCGTGCAGTTCGCGGAAGAGATTTGCCTTGTCTTGCAACGAGTTCATCAGGGTCCTCCCCAGTGGCGAGCCCCGGGCGGGGCAACTGCGGAGGAACGTATCAGCGGGCACCGACAAAAACGGGCCGGCGAGAAATCAGGGGAGGTCGAAGCCCAGTTCGCGGGCGGCGTCGGCGGGGGTCGGCTGGGTCCAGCGGCGGGCGACGGCTTCGTGGGTGGACAGCGAGCGCAGTTCGGCTCGGTCCAGGTACAGGATCCCGTGCAGATGGTCGGTCTCGTGTTGGACGATTCGTGCTGGCCAGCCGGACAATTCCTCGTCCAGGGCCGCACCGGTTTCGTCGGTGCCGCGGAGCCGGATCCGCAGGGGGCGCGCGACGACGGCCTGCCATCCGCGCACGCTCAGGCAGCCTTCGAAGAACGCGGCGGTTTCGTCGCCCACTCGGGTGTACTCGGGGTTCACCAGCACGCGGAACGGCAACGGGACGATCCCGCGGGTGGCGAGCGTGGACTCAGCGACGCCGGGGCGGTCGCGGGCGCCGTCCTCGACCACCGCGATCCGGACCGACAGGCCGATCTGCGGAGCCGCGAGACCGACGCCGGGTGCCGCGTGCATGGTCTCCTTCATGCCCGCGATCAGTCCAGACAGCAGTTCGTCGCTCAGTTCGCCCTCGTACGGACGGGCGGCGGCGCGCAGCACTGGGTCGCCTGCCTGCACGATCGGCCACGGCAACGGCTGGGCGAGCAGTTTTTCGACCTGTTCGGCAAGCACCGGCGAACCCCTCTCCAAGGGCAACGGGACAGCGGCATGATCGCACCCGCGCGGAGCACGACACTCGCCCGGGGATCAGGCAAGCTGGCAGCCGTGGCCTACGACGTGAACGCGATCCGCAAGCACTTCCCCGCGCTCGAGAACGGCGCTGCCCACTTCGACGGACCCGGTGGCTCCCAGGTCCCGGACGTGGTCGGCGAAGCGGTCTCCTCGACCCTCTGCGCCGCCATCGCGAACCGCGGCACCGTCACGGCGGCGGAGCGCCGCGCGGACGGCGTCGTGCGCGAAGCCCGGCAAGCAGTCGCTGACCTGCTCGGCGCTCAACCGGAGGGTGTCGTGTTCGGGCGCAGCATGACGCAGGTGACCTACGACTTCTCCCGTACGCTCGCGAAGAACTGGGGGCCGGGCGACGAGGTCGTGGTCACCCGGCTCGACCACGACGCCAACGTCCGGCCGTGGGTCCAGGCGGCCGAAGCGCGCGGTGCGACTGTTCGCTGGGCGGACTTCGATCCCGAGACCGGCGAGTTGCCGACGTCATCGATCACGGAACTGCTCACTGATCGGACGCGCCTGGTAGCGGTCACTGCTGCCTCCAACCTGCTGGGCACGCGTCCCGACATCCCGGCGATTACTGGCGCGGTCCGCGAAGCAGGCGCGCTGAGCTATGTGGACGGCGTGCACCTGACGCCGCACGCGGTGGTCGACATCGCCGCGCTGGGTGCGGACTTCTACGCCTGCTCGCCGTACAAGTTCCTCGGACCGCACCTCGGCCTTCTCGCCGCCGCACCGGATCTTCTGGAGACGTTGCAGCCGGACAAGCTGCTGCCGTCGAGCAACGCGGTTCCGGAGCGTTTCGAGCTGGGTACGTTGCCGTACGAGCTCCTCGCGGGCACTACCGCCGCTATCGACTTCCTCGCCGGGCTCGTGCCGAGTGAAGGCAGTCGTCGCGAACGTTTGCGTACGTCGCTTACGGCGCTTGAAGAGCACGAAGACGCACTGTTGCAGCGTCTGGAGGACGGGCTCGCCGCACTGCCGCGCGTCGTTCGATACGGCTCGCCGACGCGTCGCCGTACGCCGACAGTGTTGTTCTCAGTCACCGGGCTGACGCCGCAGGCGGTGTACGAGCGTCTCGGCGCGCGCGGGATCAACGCGCCTGCTTCGACGTTCTACGCCATCGAGTGCGCGCGGCATCTCGGTCTTGGCGACACTGGTGCCGTACGCGCGGGCATCGCGCCATACACGACTGCAGCGGAAGTTGATCTGCTGCTCGCTGCTGTTGCGGAGCTGTGAATGAGCATCGAGACGACTGTCGACGGACAGGTCACCACCATCACCATCAACCGTCCGGAGAAGCGGAACGCGCTCACGAAGGCGATGTACGTCGCCCTCGCGGACGCCTTCGACGCTGTCCGCACGCCGATCGTCGTACTGAGCGGAGCCGGCGATGCGTTCACCGCAGGCAACGACCTCGGCGACTTCCTCGCGCACGAAGCCGGTGACCGCACGAAGACGCCTGCGCGGGTCTTCCAAGAGGCGTTGCTCGCGACGCAGGCAGTAGTCGTCGCCTCGGTCGACGGTCCCGCTGTCGGCATCGGCGCGACCCTGCTGCTGCACTGCGACCTCGTCTACGCCACCGAACGCAGCTACCTGCAGTTCCCCTTCGTACCGTTGGGGCTGGTGCCGGAGTTCGGCAGTAGTTACGCGCTGCCGCGTCGAGTCGGACCGCAGCGTGCGACGGAGCTGCTGCTGTTCGGAGAACGCCTGCCTGCGGTCGAAGCGGCGCAACTCGGGTTGGTCAACGAAGTGCTCCCTGACGAGACAGCGCTCAGTAAGCGCGTCGCAGAACGCGTCGCGACCCTCGCGGAGCGGTCAGTACGCGCGCTGACAGCGACGCGCGCGCTGTTGCACGACCGCACTGACGAGAGCGTCGAAGAGCGCATGGAGTCGGAGTCCGAGCACTTCGCCGAGCTGCTGCACGACCCGGACACTATCGCCACGTTGCGCGCGAAGCTCGGCAGGCGTTAGCGACGGCGGCGCTTGTCCACTGCGGCGTCGAGAACTGGACCTAACTCCTCGACAACCGTGTCAAGCGCCGTCACCGAGTGCTCGACCCGGGCCAGCACTAAGGCTCCTTCAAGCGCACTGATCATCAACACTGCCAGCGAAGCAGCGCGCGCCGCCGGTACGCCCATCTGCTGCAACGCGGACACGATGGGCTTCCGCCACTGCGCGAAGGCGTCGTTCGCCCGCTCACGCAACGGCTCGCTCGACGCCGCCGTGTCGGTGACTGTGGCCACTAACGGACAGCCGTAGTCGTAGCCGATCTCAAGGAACTCCGCGCGCCAGTTCTCGACAACTGCGGCGAAGAGCGCGGACGGCGTCGGGTCCGGCAGAGAGTCCATCGCGCGCGTCACGCGTCGCGCGGCGTAGCGCCCTGCCCAATCGATGGCCTCGCCGAACAGCTGTTCCTTACCGCCCGGGAAGTAGTGCTGAAGCGACCCCCGCGGCGCTTCGGCATGCGCTACCACCTCGCGCATGCCAGTGCCGCTCAAGCCCTGCGTACGCAGCAACTGCGCAGCGCTGAAGACCATCCGGTCGCGCGCCGGCCGTTCCGTCATCGAGCGTCTCCTCCGTGACCGTCAGCTCGTACTCGTTCTCGCCGCGGTACCCCGGGACGAAGCGGAACCCGCACGCCCGCAGCAATCCTTCCGCAGCGACGTTGCCCTCCTGCACGGTGGCGTGCAGCTTCCAGCCGAGCCACTGCTCCGCGGCCAGCCGGACGAGGCCGCGGCCGATGCCCCTCCGCTGCCACCGGTCGGCGACGAGCAGCCCCAGTTCGACGCGGCGGTCGTCCTCCGGGACCGCGTTCAGCAGCCCGGCGGGCACACCCGAAACCTCGGCGACGAGGGCCGTGTCGACCAGGAGGAATCGCTGGTACCTGGACAGGACCGCGTCCGGCTCGATCGGGCCGCCGAGGGTGAACCGGCGGCTCAGCGATTCCGGCGAGCAGGCGCGGACGAGGTCGGCCACGGAACCGGCGGTGGCCGGTCGCACGGCGGTCATGACAGTCGTCATAACCCGAGGGTGGCACACGGCCGGGTCTATGACAAGCGTCATGGACGATGTCACGCTGCCGACACGACCCGCACGGCCCGCCGGTCCCGGCGCCGGTGCGCCGCCACCGGTTTCGGGCAAGGAGAATTCACTGATCGTATCCGCGATACCCCATCGGCGGTAATTCCACCGATTAATCGGGGCTTGACCACGATGCGTGTCCGCCGGGCCTCTTCGGGTGAAAACGGTTCCCGATACCTGTCGTGAACGCGTTTCTTCCTTATATTTTCCTGGACGCTCCGGAAGGCGAGCAAAGGAGACACGGCCATGACCCAGTCGCTCGAGGTTCCGACGAAGGAATTCTGTCTCGACTGGACGATGGACGGGGCCCATGGCGGCAGGGTGCACTTCACCCTGTCCGGCCAGGTGAGCCTGTTGGACGGCAAGCGGTTCTACAAGGTCGACGGCGTGCTGTACATCGCGGACGGCAGCGCGTACTGCCGGGAGATCGGGAACCCGCGGCTGCACGTGCGGCGCAACGGCGTCGAGGAGACCGGACGGCAATGGGGCTGGGAAGCGATCAGTTCCCGCAAGAGCGCGAACCGGCTCTGCACAATGGACGGCTATTTCGTGCGCACGGGCTACTGGGCGCCCGCCGATCGCAGCATCCAACTCGGAATCGTCGCCGAACACGGGATCACCCGGCGTCGTTCGCACAGTCCGACGGCGACGATTCGACTGGTCGACTGAATGGTTCCCGGATATCGGGAGCGTTCCCCCGGTTTGTGCTTGGCGATACCCCGATTCCGGACCGGACGGCAATGAGCGTTTTCCCGAGCGGCCCGGGCGGACCTGTCTGCCCGGGCTGTCCCCGGCGGAAACGCCCGGTTGCCCGCAAGCGAACTCCCGGCACCCAGTCGCACCGGACGCCGAGGCCGCAAGATCGCTTGCCCGCCAACGCGAACCGTGCGAATCAGACGATCCACCGAGCGACCGCGGCGCCGAACCATCGACACCGCAACCCATCCGCGGCCGAACCCGGCGAAAGATCAACCCGGGCAACGCGTACCGGAGCCGCCAGACATTGGCCTGGACCACTCGTCGCACCCCGCGAAACCCTGCCCCCGCAAGGCGCAACCTCCGCTCGTCGTCACCCACACGGGTAGTCCCCGGGCCCGGAGGTAAGCGAAAACACACCGGATCCCCAGGAAAAACATGAAAAACGTTGTGCGGGACACAGCGCTCGCGCGCGCGAAAGAGGACCATGAGAGGCATGCGGAACAGGACTCGGGCAGGCAGACCACCACACCCTGGTAAACGATTGCTCCGACGGCTCGGCGCCGTGCGCAACCCGCTCGTGCGACGGTCGGACCGGATCGAAGGCGTACTCGCCGGGATCGTCACGCTGCTGGCGCTCATCGCGATTCCCTTCGCGATGATGATCGGCAGCGAGGACATCGCCGCGGAGACCGCCGCGTCGGACGCGCAGCTGCAGTCGCGGCACCAGGTCACCGCCACGGTGCTGACGACGGCCGCGCAGCCGGCCGCCTCAGTCGGCGACAGCGCGCCGATCGCGAACACCGCGCGCGTGAACGCGGTCTGGAAGCCCCCGCACGGCGTGCAGCGGACCGGTGTCATCACGGTGCCCGCCGCCTCCGCGACCGAGGGCTCGACCACCGACATCTGGCTGGACGACAGCGGCAAGCAGACCACCGCCCCGCTGACGCACGCGGACGCGGTCACCAACGGCGTGCTCGTCGCGGCCTTCTGCTGGCTGTGCGCGGTCGGCGTGCTGGGCGGCGCGTTCTGGATCGCACGGCGAGTGCTCGACCACCGGCGCGCGGCGCGGTGGGCTGACGAATGGGCGCAGTTCGCCGGTCCGGAAGCGGTTCGCTGACAGCTCTGCCAGCCATGGTGCTTGCCGGAGGTTCCGCACCGGAACACCTCCGGCCTCAGCGCAGTCGGCTGCTGGACAGGCGTGATCCGTCAGTCCGGCGCCCGCCGCTGCCATCTACCGGCTCCCGAAGTTCCGCACATCCCCCGGCGCTGGCGCGCTCCGCGGTCCGACCAGCGGCGTAGTGCGCCGGGCCCGGAGGCAGTTCGCTGACACGTCTGCTGCCTCCGGACCCGGCCTCGGCGGACCGAGCGGGGCGACACCCCCAGCGTCGCCCCGGGCCGGTACTACGCCTGCCGCTCTTGCCCGGTTTGTGTGGCGAGTTAGCCACCAGCTATCTCGTTGAGGCACAGTCTTGTGGAGCCCTCCGGCGATTGTCAACTGTGAGCTAATCTGAGATAGTCGCCTTAGCTGAGAGCAATCAGCTGCAACTGGAGGGGCGTAGCAGCATGTCCGAAGACACTCAGCCGGCGGATGCCCGGCCCACCCTGGCCTCCAGACTCGACGACCTGTTCCGCACGGTGCGCCCGCAGGGGAGGCACTGGACGAACGCCGAGGTGGCAGCCGAACTGAAGCGGGCCACGCCGGAGCTGAAGGTCGGCGCGGTGTACCTGTCTCAGCTACGCACGGGCAAACGGACCAATCCGTCTCAGGAACTGCTGGCCGCACTGGCGAAATTCTTCGGCGTCTCCGTCGCGTACTTCTTCGACGACGAGGTGGCCGGATCGGTGCTGTCGGAGCTGGCCGCGGTGGAGGCGATGCGCCAGGCAGGCGTCCGCGCGGTCGCCATGCGCGCGGCGGGCATGCGCGAGGAAAACCTCCAGGCGATCACCACGATCATGGACCAATACCGCAAAATGCAGGGGCTGCCCCCGGTCACGGACGAAGCGGCGCGGTGACCGGCACCCCGTCCGAAGCCCCGCAGCGGCGCGAGCAGCTGCGACGGATGCGCGACGAAGGCGCCCAGCGAATCGCCGAACTCGACCTCCCGCCGAAGTACGACCTGGCCACCCTCTGCGCCCGCCTGGGCGAAATCCGCGAACGGCCGATCACCCTCGTGCCGCTGCCGATGCCAGCGTCGCACCCGTGCGGCATGTGGGTAGCCGCACGGGGCGAGGACCTGATCTTCTTCGACGCCAACACCACCGGGGCGCACCAGGAGCACATCATCTTGCACGAGCTGGGTCACATCATCTGCTGTCATCGCGGCTCGGGTCTCCTTGACGACGAGAGCGCCCGCTCGCTGTTCCCCAACCTGGACCCGGACATCGTCCGGGACATGCTGATGCGCGCCACCTACGACGACGCACAGGAACAGGAAGCGGAGATCATCGCCTTCCTGCTGTCGGAACGCATGGGCACGCCGTCGAAACCCATCGCCGAAACCCCCAAAGCAGGGGAAAAGCCGATGGACCGCATCGAACGCTCGCTCCTCTAGCGCGCCGGTACGTGAGGGCCACCTTCACGGACTCTGATTCCCTCAGGGTTCCCCTCACGACCAGCCGAAGTACGTGAGGGGCCCCTTCACGGACTTAGATTCCCTCGAGGAGCCCTTCACGGACCACCCCGCCGGGGCTCGCAGCCGTCGGCCGGGATGCCGCCCCAATGTGGCATTGGGTGCATGGGACGCACCGAACGCCACATTGGGTGCATCCAACGCACCCAATGCCACATTGGGGCGCTAGCCCCCACCACGAACCACCCGCAGCCAGTGCACCCAACGATCGAAGCACCCAGCCACACCCCCCAGCCGATGCACCCAGCTGTCGAAGCACCCAGCCGTAGCCGATGCACCCAACCATCAAGGCACCCAACCGCAGCCGATGCACCCGCTATCGAGGCACCCAGCCCCTCCCCCGCACCCCGATACGAAGCCTCCCTGCGGGCGGTGGGTGCTTGTCAAGGCATCTTTCCCGCCTTGACAAGCACCCACCGCCCGTCAGCACAATCAAGCTTCGGGGTGCCCCACGCAACCACCACGGCAATGTCGCCGCCAGGCGACGAGCCAAAGACTCAGCCAGCCCCCAACTCACCGGCCAAAACCCCCACCGCATACCGCAGCTGATCCTCCCGATGCTCACTGGTGATGAAGAACCTCAACCGAGCCAACTCCTCATCCACCGCCGGATACAAAATCGGATCCACCACCACCCCCCTTTCGAACAACGCCGTAGCCAGTCTCAACGCGACCCGCGAACTACCCACCACACAAGGCACGATCGGCGTACCCCCAGCCACCCCAGTCGGCACCCCCGCCGCAGCAGCCAGTTCCAAGAACAACCGGGAATTCTCCCGCAACCGCACCAATCTCTCCGGCTCTTCCTTCAACACACGAAGCGCCGCAAGCGAAGCCGCAGCATTAGCCGGAGTAATCCCCACGCTGTAAACAAACCCCGGCAACGAATACCGCAACCACCGCACAGTCCGAGCCGACCCAGCCAGATACCCCCCGCACCCGGCAAGCGACTTCGACAGCGTCCCCATCCAGAGATCAACCCCGGACCGATCCACCGCGAAGTGGTCCCCAACCCCGGCCCCGCGCGGACCCATCGTCCCGATACTGTGCGCCTCGTCAACCATCAGCAACGCCCCATAGCGCCGCTTAAGTTCAATCAACGCAGGCAGATCAGCGACATCCCCGTCCATGCTGTAAACGCCCTCAACCACAATCAGCACCCGCCGGAACCGTGACCGCGTCCGACGCAGCACGTCCTCCAGCCGTGCTGTGTCGTTGTGCGGAAACGGTTGCCGCGTAGCCCCGGACAGCGCACACCCTTGCAGAATGCTGTCGTGCGCCAGCGAATCGTGCACGATCAAATCCCCGGGCCCGACCAGATGACCGATCGCCCCGACATTCGTCGCGTGCCCGCTCACCAGGACGAGACTGTCCTCGACCCCGAGGAACGCGGCCAGCTCCGTCTCCAGGTCACTCGACAAATCCCGGTCCCCGGCAAGCAATCGGCTGCCGGACACGGAAGTCCCGTACCGCTCGACCGCGTCGTGCACCGCAGCGGTCACCGCCGGATGCCCGGCCAGCCCAAGGTAGTTGTAGCTGGAGAAGGACAGATACTCGCGCCCGGACACCGACGTCGTAGCGTCCATCCGCCCCTGATGCTTGCGGAAGTACGGATTAGGCACCCCGAGGTCGTCGAACTCCGTCAACCGCGCCTCGATAGCCGCGGCTTCCGGGAACTCCTCGATCGCCGCACTGGCCGGATCCCACGACGGAGCCGGAGCAGCCGGAACCGGAGCGGCAGGCACCAAATCCATTGCCGGAGCGAGCATCCCGGCGACCGCCCCCACGGTCAGCGACCCCGACTGCTCGACCTCCACCGGAGCTCCCGGGAACCGCTTCCGCAGCCGCGCTTCCAACTCGGTGAGCATCAACGAATCGAAGCCGAGATCGTCCACCAGCAACTGCCCGGCATACAACTCGCTGACCGGAAACGCGGTCGTCCGCGCGACTTCCTCGAGCACGATCGCCAGCACATCCCGCGCGGACGTCGTCTCCTCCGTCTCCTCGACCGGTGCGGCGGCAGCCCCGAGCGGCTCCAGCGTCTGCGCCTTGGCGAGCTTCGCGTCGTCGACCACCCAGTGCCGGCGCGGGCTGAGCGGGCTCGGCGGCAGCGTGCAGCGCGGCAGGCCGTCCGCCACCGGGCGCAGCCCCGCCCCGGCGACCGCGCGGGGAGCCAGCTCGGCCGGCACCCCGTCCTCGACCGGCTCCGCTCCCGGTGACACCATACCAGCGAACACGCCCGGCACCAGCTCGCCGCTTTGGCCGGATTCGAGCGCGACCGACGCGGCGACGAGCTTGGACACCGCGTCCGCGACGTCGTCCGCGGCCACCGCGAGCCGCTCCGGGAAGAGCGTCCGGCGGGCGAGCGTGCCCGCGACGGCGGCCAGCGGCGGGTTCTCGCTGCCGAGCGCCTCGGCCACCTCGCGGGCGTGCCTGGCGAGCCCGGCCCGGTCCCGCGCGGTGAGCAGCAGCAGCCGCGGCGTCTCGGCGGGCGGCGGTTCCTGCGCCGCTTCCTCAACGACCACGTGCACGTTCGAGCCGCCGAAGCCGAACGCGCTCACCCCGGCCCGGCGCGGTCCGTCGCTGTCCCACGGCGTGGCCTGGCCCGCCACCTGCAGCCCGGCGTCCCGCAGCGGCAGATGATCGGCCGGTTCGAAATCCGGCTGCGGCAGGATCTGTCCCTTGTGGACGGATAAAATGGACTTGATCAGACCGGCGATTCCCGCGGTGCCAAGGGAATGCCCGACGACCGACTTCGCCGCCCCGAGGTACGCCGGGTTCTCCGCGCCGCGGCGCAGCTCGCTCAGCGCGCTGATCTCCACGTCGTCACCGACCGCGGTCGCGGTGCCGTGCGCCTCCAGGTACCCGACCGACGCCGGGTCGACCCCCGCGTCCTGGTACGCCCGCCGCAGCGCCCGCAGCTGCCCGGACTCCTGCGGCATCATGCCGCCCTTGACCGTGCCGTCGTTGGACAGCCCGACGCCGCGGATCACCGCGTACACCCGGTCGCCCGCCGCCCGTGCGTCCGCGAGCGGGCGCAGCACCAGGACGCCGGCCCCCTCGCCGAGCACGAATCCGTCCGCCCGGCGGTCGAACGGACGGCATTCGCCTGCGCGCGAGATCGCGCCGATCCGGCACAGGCCCACGAACAGGTCCGGGGCCAGCACCAGCTGCGCGCCGCCGGCGACGGCGATCCGGCAGCGGCCCGCGCGCAGGGCGAACACCGCGTTCGCCACCGCGGTCAGCCCGCCGGAGCAGGCCGAATCGAGCGCGTAGCTCTCTCCGTGCAGGTCGAAGACGTTGCTGATCGAACTCGGACCCATGTTGAGCAGCAGCCCGGCCATCGCGGTCGCGTGCAGGCCGCTGACCGCGGACGCCGCCTCGGCCATCGCCGGATCGCCCGCGCGGCCGAACTCGCCGCCGATCAGCTGTTTCATCCGCAGGTGCAGCGTGCTCATGTCGCGGTAGCCGCTGTCGCTGAGCGACATGATCACCGACGTGTCTTCGCGGTCGAAGCCCTCGGCTTCCCATCCCGCGTCCTGCAGCGCCTCGCGGGTCAGGTCGACCAGCAGCCGGTGCTGCGGATCGAGCGATTTGGCCCGCCGCGGCGGGATCTTGTAGTGCCCGGCGTCGAAGTCGCCGACGTCCTCCAGCAGCGCCATGCGGTCGGAGTAGACCGCGCCGCTGTCCCGGAAATCGTCGTTGTAGAACGCTTCCCGCCGCCACCGCGAATCCGGCACCCGCCGAAACTGCGGTTTGGGCTCGCTCAGCAGATCCCAGTACTCGTTGACGTTGCGCGCCCCCGGAAAACGGCATCCCATTCCGACAACGGCGATGTCCTGGCTATTTTCGGATTCTTCCCACCCAGATCTTACGGACCCCATGGCATGACTTCCTCGTGCCGATTCCCACCCAGTCGACACCGAGATTGCCCGTTCTTACCCAGTTTTTCAAGGGCATTGGGCAAGGTGCGGAGGAATGCACAGGCACCTCAACTCACGGTAGCCAAGCGATCACGCCACCAGCGCACGGTGGCGGGGAATTGATCTTTCTCGGGCGTCGGCGTAATCTCGAAAAATTCCTGTGCCGCACCGGAATCGAGGACAAACGGGCGGTCGAACTGGTAGCGGACCTCCCGCAGCTCGCGCAGCATCGGCGAAACGAGCGCGGCCGCGTTCAGTAACATCGGGGAAAGCCGTTGCACAGGCACCGGAGGCACTCCCGCCGCCTCGCACAACAGCGCGACCATCACCCGGGCGGACCGCGGCGGACCAGTCGGCACGTGCCACGCCTTGCCCCACGCGTTTTCTTTCCGCGCGGCCGCGACCAGCGTGCGCGCGACATCGGAAATGTACGTCCAACTGTGCGAGGCGTCCGGATCGCCGAGTACCTGCACCTTCTGCCCGCGCAGCACGTTCGGCACCACGCGAGCGGCAAGATGGCCGCCGTCGGTCACTCCGGGGCCGAAGAAATCGGAAGCCCGCACCTCGACCGCGCGGATGCGGCCCTCGTCGTGCAATGCGTGCAGTTGTTCGGACAGCAATGCCCGGATCCGGCCCTTGGTTCCGGTGGCCGCGAGCGGCAGATTCTCGGTGAGCGGACCATCGACCGGACCGTAACCGTACAAATTCCCCAGCGACACCAGCAGCGCGTCGTTCGCCTCGGCCGCGGCACAGATCGAGGCCTGCAACGGCGGCCAATCGGCCGCCCACCGGTGATACGGCGGGCTCGCACAGCTGTAGATCGCCGTAGCGCCCTTGGTCGCTTCGGTGAGCGCGGCCTGGTCAGCGGCGTCGAGAGAGACGTGCTCCAGCCCCGGTTCGGGCTCCCGGGGCGACCGGCCGATCACCCGGACCCGTTCCCCTTGTTCAGCCAGCAGCGCGGCGGTGGCCGCCCCCGCCGGTCCGTACCCGATCACCACCTGGAGACTCATGGCGACACCCTAGCGACGGGCGCATCCTGTTGCGGCCGCTCACGACCCGGTCGCCCGCCGTTCACCGGAAGATCACCCGCGACAGCGCTCGAGCAGGCGGCCGACACCCGGGATCCATCCGGAATTCGCCCAGGCCAGAACCAGTTTTCCGGCCCTAGTTCCGGCACTTGCGGTGGTGTATGGTCGCCGATCGTGAACAATTCCGCCAAGAGTGCCGCGCACACCGTTCCGCCCACCGGGCGCTGAGGCCGTTCCGGGGGCGCGAGTGAACACTCTGAAGATCATCTTATTCTCGCTGTCGGCGGTCTCCTCGTACGCGGCTTTGCTGTACAAGCTTTTCTCGATGCGCCGTTCGTGGCGCGACCCGGCCTACATCGTGCTGATGACAACGCTGATCCTGCAGTGCGTCACCTTCACCCTCGGCGCCCTCTCGCTCAGCATCGGCTCGCTGTTCGGGATCCCCAATCTGGCGATCTTGATCTTGCACCTGGCCGCGGTCGCGTACTGCATCAGCGCGCAGCTCCTGCTCATGCTGTGGGCCAATCCCCTGGTGGAAATCCGCACGCAGATCCGGGCGTGGATCGTTTCCGGCGCGGTGCTGTTCGTCGTGCTGACCGTGCTGTTCTTCATCGGCAACAAACCGGGCACCCCCGGCACCGCTTTCGCGGTGGGCAGCAGCGACCCGGTGATCCTCACCTACCTGCTGTTGTTCATCATTTCGCAGGCCGTGCCGTGCGTGACGATCTACCTGCAGTGCCTGCCGTACGCGCGGAGCACGTCGCGGGTGTGGCTGCGCCGGACGCTGCGGACGCTCGCGGTCGGCGCGGTCGTGCTGTTCTGCTACTGCGCCACGCGCGCGGTGAACATCGTGAGCCCGGCGCTCGGCTGGCACCTCGGCGCGTGGGCGATCGCCCCGTCGGTGTTCAGCGCGCTGGGCATCGTGATCGTGTCCTTCGGGCTGACCATGCCGTCGTGGGGCGAGCACGTCTCGTCGGTCGCCCGATGGCAGCGCAATTACCGTTCTTATCGCGCGCTCTACCCGCTGTGGCATTCGCTGTACGAATCGTCGCCGGGAATCGCGCTGGAACCGCCGGCCGAGGGAGACACCGACCGGCGCTGGTCGGACCTGCACTACCGGCTGCATCGCCGGGTGATCGAGATCCGCGACGGCTGGCGCGCGCTGCGCCCGTACATGGACCGCGCCGACACCCCGGACAGCGACCAGGCGATGGCCGAGGCCCGCAAGATCCGCCAGGCGCTGGAGGCGAAGACCTCCGGCCTGGCCCCGGCGGAGAGCCAGGACAACGGCGCGTTCGACGCCCACGACGCGAAGACGTTCGCCGCCGAGGTCGCCTGGCTCACCCAGGTGTCGGAGGCTTACGGCAAGCTGGCCTGAGCCGCTGGCCGCGGCTGCGGCTGGTCGCCCAGCAGCGTCTGGCCCTTCGTCAGCCACGCGAACCCGAACGCGAACACCGCGAGCGACTCCAGCCAGAGGGTCGGGTGCAGGGCCGCGGTGGCGGCGCTGAAGAACAAGCCGTTGACCACGATCAGCACCAGGCACGCGAGCATCACGATGCCGCACGTCCGGTAGATCGCGTTGCGCGAACGTTTGCGCTTGGTCGGCGCGCCGTCGTCCTTGGTGAACAGGAAGAGACAGAAGAACGCGAGGGTGAGGAAGAAGATCGCCGCGAACACCAGGTGCGCGATGCCGATCGCGTGCTCGGTGGGCGTCGGCGAGACCGGCTGGGTCGGGAACAGCGCGACGCCGATGCCGGCGATCGCGGCGACGTTGGCCGCGATGTCGTCGACGCGGCCGTAACCGCGGTAGGCGATCAGGAAGACGCCGATCGCGCACAACGTGCCGACGAAGACGTTCCGGAGATCGCTGTAGTAATAGCCGCTCAGCGAACCGAGCAGGCCGCCGCCCTCGAGCAGTTCCTTCCCGACGATCACGACGATCGGCAGCAGGATCCCGAGCACCCCGATGGCGCGGCGAAGGAACAGGTAAGAGCGCACGAAAGCGGTCATGGCACGGCCTCCCCGAAAGTCGTGCACTCTTTGTACCTGCTCTTCTCACCCGCCCACCGGGCAAACCCGGAAGGCCACCGGTTCAGCCCAGCAGCTTGTCCAGTTCGGCGAGCAGCTTCGCCTTCGGCCGGGCGCCGACGAACGACGCGACCGGGGCACCGTCGCGGAACAGCATCAGCGTCGGCAACGCCATCACCTGGTACGCGCGCATCGTTTCGGGGTTTTCGTCGGTGTTGAGCTCGCGCACGGTGAGACCGGGCCGTTCCGCGGAGATCTCGGCGAGCACCGGCGCGATCATCCGGCACGGCGGGCACCAGTCGGCGGTGAAATCGACCAGGACGGGCTGGTCGTGGTCCAGGACGTCGGCGGCGAAGGTGGCGTCGGTGGTCATCGGGACTCCTCGGGTTCGGCGGTGCACGGGTCGGCCGGATGCGTGGTGGCGGCGGCGAGCTTGTCGAGCAGGGCGGCCCGGACCGCGGCGAGGTCGCGCATGCAGGCCTCGACCTCGTCCAGCTTCCGCCGGTACACCTCGACCGACGCCGGGCACGCGTCGCCCGCGTCGTGGCCGGTGCGGAGGCAGTCGACGAACGGGCGGGTGTCGTCGAGGCTGAATCCGACCGTGCGCAGGGTCTGGATTTCCTTGACGAGCCGCAGGTGGTCCTCGTCGTACTCGCGATAGCCGTTGGCCGCGCGCGCCGCCGGGAGCAGGCCCTGTGCCTCGTAGAAGCGCAGGGCCCGCGTGGTGGTCCCGGTCCGCTGAGCCAGTTCGCCGATGCGCATGTCTGCGACGCTAAACGTTGTCGTCAGCGTCAAGGCAAGGCGTGCGCGCGGGGCTGGGGGTATTCGCGGTATTTGACCGCGTTCGCCGCGCGGTTGCCCATGTATTCGAAGAGGCGGCGGCCGATCGGGCCGGTCAGCTTGCGGTACATCCGGTTGCGCTTGCGCAGCTTCTCCTCGGTGGCCGGGACCAGGAAGTCACCCGAACCGGCTCCGTTGCGCTGCCCGACGCGGGCGGGCTTGCGCAGCCGCTGCTCGTAGCGGGCGAACGCGGTCACGTGGTCGCCGCCCGCCGCGGCCAGCTCGCCGGCCAGCACCTGCGCGCCCATCATCGCGAGACCGGTGCCGGATCCGCCCGGCCCGGCGCACCAGGCCGCGTCGCCGAGCAGCACGACCCGGCCGCGCGACCAGCTGTCGAGCTTGATCTGGCCGACGGTGTCGAAGTACAGGTCAGGTGCCTCGGCGACCGCGGTGAGCAGCTGCGGGAGTTCCCATCCGGCGTCGGCGAAGACCTCGGTGACGATGTCCTTCTGCCGGGCAAGGTCGGGACGGCCGTACCCGTCCGGGTCGCCGCGGAAAGTGAGGCCGACAGTGACGGTCTCCGGATCGCGGTGGCTGGTGACGATCGCGCCGAGACCGGGTTCGTTGTAGAGCAGGCCCGCGTGGTCGAGGCGGAGGTGGTTGGGCGCGGTGAACCCGGCGACGTGGTAACCGAGGTCGGTGCGGAATTTCGCCTCCGGGCCGAACGCGGCCGTCCGCACGCCGGAGTGGATCCCGTCCGCGCCGACCACCAGGTCGAACCGGCGCGGGGCGCCGTGGCGGAAAGTGACGTCGACGCCTTCGGAGGTCTCGGTCAGCGAGGTGACGCGGTCGCCGAAGACGTACTCGGTGTAGTCCTTGGTGTGGTCGTAGAGGACGCGGGCGAGGTCGCCGCGCAGGACCTCGAGCTCGCCGTTGGTGAACCCGCTCGGCAGGGTGAAGGCGGGCTGTCCGGACGGGTCGAGCTGCACCTGCTCCCGCAGTGCGGTCTCGTGCTTCCGCAGGTCGTCGAGCAGGCCCATCGCTTCGACGAGCTTCATCTGCTCGCCGCGGAAGTCGACGGCCTGTCCGCCGGGCCGCAGCTGCGGCGCCGCCTCGACGACGGTCACCGAATAGCCGTAACGGTGCAGCCAGTAGGCGGCGGACGGACCCGCGACGCTGGCGCCGGACACGAGAACTGTCTTGCTGGTCATCTCTGCTCCCCTGGATCGGTAGGCGATGCGGCAAGACTGCGGCGCACCGCTTACCGCGCCCGCACGGAGCGCTGACGATCTCCGTCAGTCCTGCGCCAGCCGGGTGAGCATCCGGGAGAAAACGCGGCCGAGCAGCTCCAGTTCGGGCCCGCTGACCTGGTCGAAGAAATACCGGCGCACGAGTTCGCCGTGCTGCTCCCTGGCCGCCGCGACCGCCGCGCGACCGGCCTCGGTGAGCCGGACGTTCGCCCCGCGCGCGTCCTCGGTGCAGTTCTCCCGCGTGACCAGCCCGCGCTTGCACATCCGGCTCACGTGATGCGACAGCCGGCTGCGGTCCCATTCGACGGTCGCGCCGAGTTCGCGCATCCGCAGCACGCCGTCCGGTTCGTTCGCGAGCGGGACGAGGAGGGCATAGTCGGCTCCGGAGATCCCGGCGTCGCGCTCCAGCTGCCGGTCGAGCGCGCTGCCGAGCGCCCGCTGCACGCGCTGGTAGGAACACCAGACCTCAGCCTCGCGCCGATCGGGCACCACGTCCGCCATCCGCTGATTCTACAAACAGAGGGCGGGATTTCGCGCCGGTGCGTAAGTTGGGAGAGTGACCAGGTCCGCTCAAGAAACCTTCTTTCGTGCCTTCCACGCAAGCCATCCGGCGGTTACGTCGCGCGCGTTCGGCGACGGCCGAAGCGCCGACGGGCGGTCGAGTTACGAGCTTCTCCGGGACGAGATCGCTTCTCCGGGACGCGTACTGGATCTTGCTTGCGGCGACGGATTCCTGCTCGAACTCCTTGCCGCGGCGGGACATCAGGCGATCGGAGTCGACCTGTCGAGGGTGGACCTGACCCTCGCCCGGCAGCGTTCGGCAACGGTCGCGGAAGGCCTGGCACAGCAACTTCCGTTCGCGGACCACTCTTTCGATTCCTGCGTGTCGCACATGGCGTTCATGCTGATGACTGACATCGACGAGGTCGCCGCGGAACTGGCCCGCGTGCTCCGGCCGGGCGGACAGCTCTCGCTCGTCCTCAGCGGCGGGGCGGCCGAAGGCGGGGCCCGCGCCCTGTTCGGCAAGCTGCTGCGGGAAATCCTCGCCGACGTCCCGGCCGAGCAGAGGTTGCCTCCGCTCGGCGACAAGCGCACCAGCACTCAGGCCGGACTGGACGACATCCTCGTCCCGGCCGGGTTCGCTCCCGTTCAGTGGCGCACCGAGAAGATCGACTTCAGCGGTCCGCTGAATCAGGTCTGGGAGTTCGTGTCGACCGTCTACAACCTCTTCCCGCTCGGCGAACCCGCTTGCCAGGCGCTGGAAACCGCCTTTCTCTCCCAGGCCCCGGCACTGGCGCGGCCCGACGGGCTGATCCCGCTCGACTTCGCCGTGCACCTGGCCAGCACCCGGACTGTCCACAAAGGACGGTAACCCGCACTAGTGGCTCCTGTCACCTTCTGGCAAGATCGAGGGCTCCGACGTCTCCAGTTCACGCCGAAGGGGCAGGGCATTGGGTCTGGGCAGGAAACTGGCCGCCGCCACCACCGCGGTCACCGCGGCGACGGCGTTGTTCACCGCGGCACCGGCGACCGCCGCTCCCGCGGCCATCGACTGGAAACCGTGTCCTACCGGGCAAGGGGCCGAATGCGGCAAGCTCACCGTGCCGCTCGACTGGGACCGTCCCGGCGACGGCACGATCCAGCTCGCGCTCGCGCGGCGCAAGGCCACCGATCCCGCGCACCGGATCGGTTCGGTGCTCATGGATCCCGGCGGGCCGGGCGGTGCCGGCGCGGGCGAGGTGCAGAGCGGCTGGACGCTGTCGCCGAAGGTCACCGCGCAGTTCGACACGGTCGGGTTCGATCCGCGCGGGGTCGGGGAAAGCACCGCGATCCAGTGCGGGCTCGACGAGCTCACCGCGAAAAACCCGGTGCTGCCGAAGGATTCCGGCGAATTCCAGCAGCTGCTCGCGTACAACCGCGCGCTCGGGCGCAGCTGCGACCGGATCACCGGGCCACTCGCCAGCCGTTCGGACACCCTCAGCGTCGTGCGCGACATGGACGCGATCCGTGCCGCGCTCGGCGACGAAAAGCTCACCTACTACGGCGTTTCGTACGGCACGCTGATGGGCCAGCAGTACGCCGAGGCTTATCCGGACCGGGTGCGCGCGCTCGTGCTCGACAGCAACATGGACCACTCGGTCCGCAGCACCTGGGAATTCCTGAGGACGGAAACCGAGGCCACGCAAGAGTTGTTCGAGCAGTTCACCGACTGGTGCGACCGGACGACGTCGTGCGCGCTGCACGGCCAGGACGTCAGCGCGGTGGTGGCGGACCTGTACGCCCGCGCCGAACGCGGCGAGCTCGGCACCCCGGACGACCGGCTCGACCCGATGGCGTTCGTCGGGCTGATCTCGCAGAACTTCTACGGCCCCACCTGGGACAAGCTCGCGAAGAGCCTGGTCGACCTGCGCGACGGGAAACCGGCCGAGGCGTCGTTCGGCAAGGACGACATTCCCATTCCGAACCCGTTCAACAGCATCTTCTGCTCTGACTGGCGGCTGCCGGTCACCAGTTACCCGCAGCTCGACAGCTACCGGCGCGCGCTCGCCAGGGTGTCGCCTGACCTGCACTTCTCGCCGCTGGGCTGGAGCGCGGCGACGGGCTGCGCCGGCTGGCCGAGCCCGGTGCGCAACCCGCAGCATCCGCTGTCGGTCCGGGCAGGCGTGCCGCTGTTGATGCTGAACAGCCGTTACGACCCGGCCACGCCGTACAGCTGGGCGGTGCGCGCGTCGCAGCAGTCCGGTGCGCCGCTGCTCACCTACGAGGGCTGGGGCCACGGCGCGTACTTCAAGAAGAGCCAGTGCGTCATCGACGCCGCGGACGCCTTCCTGATCGACGGCACGAGCCCGGGTCGCGGCAAGCACTGCCCGGCGGTCGAGCCGAGCGTTCAGTCCAGGATGGACGGTGTGCGGCCGCCGGCCACGCAACCGTACTGAGCGAACGAAAAGCGGGGCCCCGATCGGATCAGGGCCCCGCTTTTTCGTGGCTGCCGTCGCTCAGTAGTCGTCACGCCCGGTGAACTGCTGTTCCAGCAGCTCGGCCGAACCGGCGACGAGTTCGAGCGGATCGGTGAACTCGTTGAGGTCGAGGTTCAGCAGCGGCAGCGAATGCCGCAGCACGAGGTGCTCGCCCATCACCACGAGCCCGCCGACCACCAGCGTCTGGCCTACCTCCGTGAGCACGGTGTGCAGATCGACCTCGTCCACACGGGCGAACGGGGTCGCGATCTGCACCCAGTCCTCGCGCTGGTCGAAAATCTCCCTGGCGATCACCACGACCTGCGCGCGCCCCGTCGTCTCCGCGTCGTCGCCGAACAGGACCCGGATCCGGATTTCGCCCGGGTCGTCCCGGATCACCCGGTAGGTCTGCCTGATGTAGGCGACCAGGTCATTCCACTGCGCCACGCGCTTCCTCCCGTTGGTAGGCAACGAAGATCAGCGTAGCGGGACAACCCGGGCGGCAGCGGGCGTCAGAGCAATTTCCACGCTCCGGTGAGCGCCTCGCGCAGGATCTGCTCCATCTCGTCGAACTGCGGCTGGTCGCAGATCAGCGGCGGCGACAGCTGGACCACCGGCTCGGCGCGGTCGTCGGCGCGGCAGTAGAGACCGCCCTCGAACAGCGCGTTCGAGAGATAGCCGCGCAGAATGCGTTCCGACTCCTCGGCGGTGAACGTCTCCTTGGTCGCTTTGTCCTTGACGAGTTCGATGCCGTAGAAGAAACCGGTGCCGCGCACGTCGCCGACGATCGGCAGATCGGTCAGCCGGTCGAGGGTCGCCCGGAAGGCGGTTTCCTTGTCCAGCACGTGGCCGTAAAGGTTCTCGCGCTCGATGAGGTCGAGGTTGGCCAGCGCGACCGCGCACGAAACCGGGTGTCCGCCGTAGGTCGAGCCGTGCATGAAGGTCGCCTCGCCGCCGGCGAACGGCTCCATCAGGCGGTCGCTCGCGAGCACCGCGCCGAGCGGGGCGTACCCGGAGGTCAGGCCCTTGGCCGTGGTGATGATGTCCGGCTGGTAGCCGTATCGCTTGGCCGCGAAGTCGTAGCCGACCCGGCCGAACGCGCAGATCACCTCGTCGGACACCAGCAGCACGTCGTGTTTGTCGCAAATCTCGCGGACCCGCTCGAAATAACCGGGCGGCGGGACAAAGCAGCCACCGGTGTTTTGCACGGGTTCGAGGAATACCGCGGCGACGGTGTCCGCGCCCTCGAATTCGATCGCCTGCTCGATTTGGTCGGCGGCCCAGCGGCCGTAGGCCTCGTAATCGTCGGCGTGCTCGGGCGCGCGGTAGAAGTTCGTGTTCGGCACCCGCAGCGTACTCGGCACGAGCGGCTCGAAATCGGCCTTCGCACCAGGGATTCCGGTGATGGACAGCGCGCCCTGCGACGTGCCGTGATACGCGAGCGCGCGGCTGATCACCTTGTGCTTGGTGGGTTTTCCGGTGAGCTTGAAGTACTGCTTGGCGAGTTTCCACGCCGTTTCCACGGATTCGCCGCCGCTGACGGTGAAGAACACGCGGTTGAGGTCGCCCGGCGACGCGGCGGCGAGGCGTTCGGCCAGTTCGAGCGCGGGCGGATGCGCGTGGCCCCAGAGCGGGAAGTACGCGAGCTGTTTCGTTTGCCGCGCGGCGGCTTCGGCCAGTTCCTCGCGACCGTGGCCGACCTGCACCGCGAACAGTCCGGCGAGGCCGTCGAGGTAACGCTTGCCGGTGTCGTCCCAGATGTAGGCGCCTTCGCCGCGCACGATCACCGGGAAGTGCTCGGCCTGGCTGTGCCGCGTGAAGTGCAGCCAGAGGTTGTCGTGTGCGGCGGCGCCCTGGACGGTGGCGATCCCGGCGGGTTCGGCGGTCGTGGTCATGGCTCCTCGAAACGGGCCTCGAAGCTGCCGGCACGCACCGTGGCGCACCGGCCGGACTTCTCGGTTATCGCACGAGTCGACGCCGCTTGGCAAGCGGATCAGTCGCCAGCGCCACCCACAACGACTAATTTCAGCTGTCTCATCGGGACAGACCTTCGGATTTCGTCGTCACCGGCGGTGCGTGCCCCACTGGTACGACTGTTTCCGCAGCTTGAGGTACACGAGCGTCTCCGCGGTGCGCACGCCGGGCAACGTCCGGATGCGGTTGGAGATCACGTCGAGCAGTGCCTCGTCGTCGGCGCAGAGCACCTCGCACAGCACGTCGAAGCGGCCGGCGCACAGCACGACATAGTCGATCTCGTCCATTTCGGCCAGCGTGTCGGCGACCGGATCGAGCGGGCCGTCGACGGTGATCGCGACCATCGCTTGCCGGAAAAGCCCGACCTGCAAGGGATCCGACACCGCGACGATCTGGATGACGCCCGAATCGGACAGCCGCTGCACCCGCTGGCGGACCGCCGCCTCGGACAGCCCGACCGCCTTGCCGATCGTGGCGTACGGCCGCCGTCCGTCCTCCTGCAACTGGGCGATGATCTGCTTCGAAATGTCGTCGACCACCGGCGGCACCGGCCGGTTCGGGTCCTGGCTCTGCATCCCGGGATCATCTCGGGTCGACCCTCTCGCGGGCAACCGGGGGCGTGGCACATCGTCGCCCTGAGTGTCCAGATGGCCCGTCGCCCGGGGTGCCCGACAACGGATTTCGTCGTCTTTCCGACGTTGACAACGGCAAACCCGTCCTGTTCCATCCGTCGAATTCCAGCGCCGCCGACGGAGGGATCCCCATGCCGCCTCATCCGGTCCCCGTCCAGACCGACACTGCCGCCGGTTCGCCCGCGCCCCGCTCGCTCACCAGATCGATCGGCGTCGGCGGCGGTACCTTGCTGACGCTGAGTTGCGTGACTCCCGCGTCGTCCCTGTTCGTTCTCGTCCCGCCGTTGTTCGGCTCGCTCGGCACCGGCACCGCGCTGGCCATCGGGCTCGCCGTGCTGCTGTGCGTGGGCATCGCGTTCTGCTATTCCGAACTCGGCACGCTGGTGCCCAGTTCGGGCGGCGAGTACGCCATGGTGTCCACAGTGGTCAGCCGGTTCGCCGGGTGGATCACCTTCATGCTGTCGTTCATCGTGATCCTGGTGGTGCCGCCGATCATCGCGATCGGGGTGGCCGACTACCTGTCGGTGATCGTGCACGTCGATCCGTCCGTGGCGGGTGCGCTGGTGATGCTGGCGTCCACCGGGATGGGCCTGGTGAACCTGCGGTCGAACGCCTGGCTGACCGGGATCTTCCTGGTGATCGAAATCGTCGCGATCGTCGTGGTGTCCGTGCTCGGCTTCGCGCACACCGACCGGCCGGCCGCGGTGCTCGTGCGGCCCAGCATGGACGGCGTGCATCCGATCGCGCTGGTCTCGGTGATCGCCGGGCTGGCGGTGGCGTTGTTCGTGGTGCAGGGCTTCTCGACCGCGGTGTATCTGGCGGAGGAGATGCGAGAGCCGCACAAGACGGTGTCGCGGACCGTGTTCTGGACGCTCGGCGTCAGCGCGGTCGTGATCCTGGTGCCGGTCATCGCGATCACGCTGGGCGTGCCGGATCTCGCGACGCTGCAGAACCTCGACCTGACCGCGCTCGTGGTGAGCTGGAGCAGTTCGACGTTCGGCACGATCATCAGCTTGTGCATCGCGGCGGCCATCGTGAACGCGGTGATCGTGATGGTGATCCAGAACTCGCGCGTGCTGTACGCGTCGGGCCGGGATCGCGCTTGGCCGGAGCCAGTGAATCGCGCGTTGAGCGTGGTGAGCCCGCGGTTCGGCGCGCCGTGGGTGGCGACGCTCGTGGTCGGCGTCTCGGAAGCGGTGCTGTGCTTCGTGCCGGTGGAAACGCTGAGCGGCGTGACCGGGGTGGCTGTGGTCGCGCTGTACCTGGCGATTTCGGTGAGCGTGCTGTGGGCGCGGCGACCGGCGCACCGGCGTCCGCAGGTTTGGCGAATGCCGGGGTGGCCGGTGGTGCCCGTGGTCGCGGTGCTGGCGCTCGGCTACGTGCTGGTGTCGCAGAGCCTGCTGGACCTGGCGATCACGGCTGGGGTGCTGGTGGTTTCGGCTGCGTACTGGTGGGGCTACCTGCGCCGGCGGTCGGATCGGTGGCTGGTGACGATTCCCTGACCTGTGCTCTGGTGAGGACGGACAGGTTGGTCGGGCGCAGTGCTTCGGTCGGCTCGAGGAGATGGTCGCGCGGGAGGGGCGGCCATCTGCTCGCTGCTGCGGATGGTTCGCCAGGGCTCGCCGTTTTCTAGGCGGGGTGGCTGCTGTAGGACCAGTGGTAGCCGAGCCGTTCCACCACCGCACAGGAACGGGCGTTGCGCGCCTCGGCGAAGGCGACTACTTCGGCTGCGCCGAGTTCTCGTGCGCGGGTCCATTGGCCGTACCAGCGGGCGATGCCAGGGTCCAAGTGAAGCCGGTACAGCTCGTCGGCAAGAGCCGGACCAATCGAGGTGAGCCGGAGGCGTTCGGTCTCCAACTCAAGCGGCCGCAGTAGCCGGAACAGCCAGGGAAGCGTTCACCCGGGCGATGAATTCCGCGTTGGACTTCGTCGTGCGGACCTGTTCCAAAAACTGTTCCGCAGCCCGCTTAGGGTCCTGTGTGGACAGTGCGCGGCGGACCTCGTTCATCACGGCCAGTTCCTGTGGCGGGACGATCAGCTCGTCGCGGCGGGTGCCGGAGCCGAAGAAATCTACCGCGGGGAAAACGCGGTGGTCGGCGAGCATGCGGTCCAGGCGGAGTTCTGAGTTGCCGGTGCTTTTCAGTTCCTCGAAGAACACCGTGTCCGCCAAAGAACCCGTGCCGACCAGTGCGGTGGCGATGATGGTGAGCGAGCCGCCGCCTTCGATGTTCCTTGCCGCGCCTAGGATTTTCTTCATCGGGTGCAGTGCGCTGGCGTCGACGCCGCCGGACAGGATTCGGCCTGAGGTGCGCGCTGCGAGGTTGTACGCGCGGCCCAGGCGGGTCAGGGAATCCAGCAGCAGCACGACGTCGCGGCCGGTTTCGACCAGGCGTTTCGCGCGTTCCAGAGCCAGTTCGGCGACGGCGGTGTGTTCGGCGGGCTTCCGGTCGAACGTGGACGCTACGACCTCGCCGCGCACCGAGCGGGTCATGTCCGTGACTTCTTCGGGGCGTTCGTCGGCGAGCAGCACCATGAGGTGCGCCTCCGGGTGGTTGACCGCGACCGCTTGCGCGATCGCTTGCAGCACAGTGGTTTTGCCGGTGCGCGGCGGGGCGACGATCAACGCGCGCTGGCCTTTGCCGAGCGGGGCGACCAGGTCCAGGACGCGCGTGGCGAGCTGGTGCCTGCTGGTTTCGAGGACCAGTCGCTGATCCGGGTGAACGGGGGTGAGCTGGTCGAAATCGGGGCGGCGTTCTCCGGGCGGACGGCCGTTGACCGAGACGAGTTCGCCGTCGTCGAGGACGAGTTCGTCGCCGCGGCGCAGGCTGTGCGTGCGGATCAGGGCGAGGGGCACGGACGGGCCGCCGGGGACGTAGCCCAGGGTGGCGGTCTTGCCGTGGATATCGAGAATTCCTTGCTGTGTCATGGTTTGTGGCTCCTTGAGCAGTGGCAGTCGACGCGGAAAGCGGACCGCCGGATGAGACGAAGCGGGTCAGGCGACAGGCTTCGGGAAAGACGCCGATTCACGTCGCGTTGACTCACGCTGACGGAGAGGGCGGAACCCCGGGGCGGCGGGGCCGACTTCCTGGGGTATGCGCCGAGAGTAGCGCATCGGTTCCGGCCGCACAACTGGCACTGCACGCGAAGAGGGGCCTCGTGAGCGACTGCCGTCGAAAAAACCGGCGCTCACAAGGCCCCAACAAACCTGCCGGCGGGTCTATTCCCGCGCGCCGGTCACGGCATCTCCCATGGCGCCTGCGGCAGCACGTGCCCGGTCTCCAGCAGCGACTTCAGGTTCGACAGCACGGCCGCCCATCCGCCGGACACGTCCTGGTGTGCCTTCTCGTCGGGCAGGTCCTCGTGCGTCACGGTCAGCCGGACGATGCCCTCGTGCTGTTCGATGTCGAACGTCGCGCGGGACGGCTCCTGGTCCTTCGGGCCGTTCGGGCCGTACCAGGTGGTGACCAGGCGCTTCGGCGGGACCGACTCGATCACCTCGCCCTCGACGTCGGCGATCCCGGACCCGTCGGTCCGCACGTGCGCCCAGCGCGAACCCTGCTTGAAATCGGATTCGTTGCGGTGGCCCCAGTACTGCCCGGTCAGGTCGGGGTCGGTGAGCGCGTGCCACACCTGCTCCGGCGTGCTCTGAATGTAGGTCACGTACACAAAACTCGGCTTCATGGCTTCCTCTGCTCGACGTTTGACGGCACTGAGCATCCGCAGCCGCGGCTGCTCGAACCGGTCCACCCACCGCTCCTGCATCTCGTGCAGCGGCACCGGATTGAGGTAGTGCAGCTTTTCCCGGCCGCGGCGCACGCTGCTCACCAGGTTCGCCGCCTCGAGCACGGCGAGGTGCTGGGTCGCGGACTGCCGCGTCATCTCCAGCCGGCGGCACAGCTCGCCCAGCGTCTGCCCGTTGTCCTCGCGCAGCTGGTCGAGCAGGTACCGGCGGGTCGGATCCGCCAGCGCCTTGAACACTTTGTCCAGGTCAGGTTGCACACTTACAGTAAGGCAGGCAAATGCCTGCCTGTCAAGCCTGCTTGATGGAAACACAGGTCAGCGCCGAGGCGAGTTACGGACCGCCTCGGCGCTGACTACGGATAGTGTTTAGAAGACCTCTGGGGTGAGAGACGGGGCCGCCATGTCGGCGTCGAAGGGGAACATCGGGCGGACGATGCCGGAGTGGCCGAGCCGGAGCAGGTCCTGGTCGACGCCGCCGGGGGTGAGGGCCAGCAGCCAGTCCGCGGCCATGTCGTACAGCTCCGGTTCGAGGTAGCCGATCTTCACGATCACCACGTCCGCCTCGCGCGGGCGCAGGCCGAGCGCGTGGAAGTCGGATTCGAGGTGGTACGGCTTGCGGCGGGCGGTCACGATCACCCGCAGGCCGCCGACAGCCAGAGCCACCGCGGTTCCGGCGACCGGGTCGTCGGCGTCGATCGCGGCCACCTGTGCCGTGAGCGCGACCGGGCCGTGCGGTCCGGAGTCGACTTTTCCGCCCAGTTCAACCGAAATCGTCGCGCCGACGCCAGCTTCGACCGCCGTAGCGACGGCTTCCGGGTCCACAATGGCCGCGTACAAAGTGGTCAGCGAAGAGTCCACAATGGCCGGTGTGTTCAGCAGAACGTCGAGACTCCACGACGTGTCCCCGGCACCGCCGGCGGTCGGGTTGTCCCCGGAATCGCTGATGAAGAACGGCCGCGATTCCGAAGCGACCGCCTGTTCCAGGCATTCCGGCAGGGTGCCGGTCGGGGCGACGAAAGCGAAGTCGTGGCGAGCGTCCCAATAGGACTGAGCCAGCCGCTCGGCTTCCTTCGTGATCAACGGAACGTCGTCGCCCATCACTACCACCGCGGCCTGGCAGCGCGGTTCGTCCGCCCACGCGTAGCCGACCCAAATCGCCGCGTCCAGAACTCCGTCAAGCGCTTCGACGGAATCCACTGCCGCGTACACGCTCTTCGCCGGTTCGAGCCGGGTGCTGGTCTTCTCCCCTGGCAGCAGAACCGGAACCTGCACCCAAGCCCTCTTCGGCCGACCACCGGACCGCAACCGCGACACCAGGTTCCGCGCGGCCCGTTCGCGGGTCTCCCACGCGTCCTCGTGCGGAGCCATCCGGTAGCAGGTGATCAGGTCCAGCGCGGTGACGAGTTCGCGCGAAACGTTGCCGTGCAAGTCCATCGACGCCGACACCAGCACGTCCGGACCGAGGATCGAACGGATCTCCTGTGCGAGCGAAGCCTCCACATCGGACCGTCCGACGACACTCATCGCGCCGTGGATGTCGAAGAACAGCCCGTCCAGCTCACCCGCCGAACGCAGCCGGTCCAGAATTTCCCCGGACAGCTCGGCGTAAGCCTCCTCTGTGACCGCACCGCCCGGGAGCGACCGCGCGTCCATCAGCGGGACCCATTCCACCTCGGCCGCCCAGTCCGCGTCGAGAAAGTCGTAGCGGCCAAGCAGCTCGTCCCCGCGCAGCACCCGGAAGTCGTCCACTGTGGACCGATGCGGTGAGAAGGTGCTCGATTCGATGGCGATTCCGGTGATCCCGACCCGCAGCTTCTTCATCGTCCACTCCGTTTGATCGCTTGCTCGAACACCGCGTCCAGCGCGAGCGCGCCCGCGCCGCAGAGTCCCGCGTCCGCACCGAACCGCACCCGGTCGATCCGCAGTTCCCTGGTAGCCAAGGGAAGACACCGTTCGTACAACGCGCCGCGCACGGCCGCGACGAACGCTTCCGAACCGGACAAGGCACCGCCGAGCAGCACCTCGTCCGGGTTGCTGAAGTTGACCACCGTGGCCAGCACCTCGCCGAGCCGCAGCCCGGCGCGCCGCACGGCCGTGGTCGCCTCGGGATGTCCGTCTTCGGCGGTGGCCATCACCTGCGCGGTGGTCTCCAGTTGCAATCCCTGCGCCCGCAACTGTCCGACGAGCGCGGCACCGCTGGCCACCACTTCCAGGCAGCCGCGGTTGCCGCAGGTGCACGGCTTGTCCTCGGCGGCGGGCACGCGCACGTGGCTGATGTCGCCCGCGACTCCGGCCCGGCCGCGGTAAAGCTCGCCGCCCAGCACTATTCCGGACCCGATGCCGGTACCGGCCTTCACCACCAGCAACGTCCGGCCGGGCGCGCCGGCCACGGATTCGCCCAACGCCAGCAGGTTCGCGTCGTTGTCCACGAACACCGGCAGCTCGAAGTGCTCCGCCAGCGCCTCCCTGACCGCGAACCCGCGCCAGCCCGGCATCCGCGACGGCAGCGTGATGGTGCCCGCGTCGACATCCACCGGACCCGGGAACGCGACGCCGAGACCGAGCGCGCGGCCCGGGCAATCCGCGCCTGCCATCACGTCGCGCACCGCGGCCGCGAGCCCGGCGACCAGTTCGCGCGGTTCCTGGCTGATGTCCAGCGGACGTTCGTGCACTTCCAGGAGGTTGCCCGCGATGTCGAGCGCGCCGATCCGCACGTGCCGGGAGCCGACGTCGGCGCCCCAGACATGGCCGAACTCCGTGTTGACCGACAGCAGCTTCGGCCGCCGCCCGCCCGCGGACCGGCCTTCGCCGGATTCGCTCAGCACGCCGGCGGCCATCAGCGCCTGCGTGCGCACCGACACCGTCGATTGCGGCAAGCCCAGCGCACGCGCCAGGTCCATGCGCGACGTCGCGTGGCCGTGCGCGACCAGCCACAACAGCCGCAGCGGTCCGGCCGGATCCACCGCGTCACCTCTTTCATCACGATTGATGTAACTAAACTGTTCGAAAGGACTCTTGGCAATTCCCGTCTCGCGTGCAAGATTACCCGACAGCCGGGATGCGGCATAGCACCTGGCACAGGTCTTTCATCAGAGTTGTTGGAAGTGATGCGAATGGCTCGACGCCCGTGGCGCGCCGCGCTCGGGGTCACGCTCGCCGCCGCGCTGGCGCTGTCCGGCTGCGCGGCGAGCCGGGAACCGCACGGCGGCGGTTCCGGCACCCCGAAAACCGGCGGGACCGTGCGGTTCGCGCTGCCCCCGTCGGCGACGCCGAACTGGATCATGCCGCTTTCGCTCCCCGGCTACGGCGGGTCGTACAACGGCATGATCCGGTCGACCATGTACGTGCCGCTGTACAGCTACGACGGCAGTTCCGGCTCGGTCACCCTCGACGACGCCGCGAGCGCCGCGAACGTGCCGAGCTACTCCCCCGACGGCAAGACCGTGACCATCACGCTCAAGCCGCTGACCTGGTCCACTGGCGAGCCGCTGACCAGCCGCGACGTCGAGTTCTGGCTCAACCTCGCCCGGGCGGGCAAGGACAAGTGGGGCAAGTACTCGAAGGGCTCGATCCCGGACAGCATCGTCGGATTCCACGCCGTGGACGACCGCACCTTCACGTTCACCCTGGACAAGGCGTACAACCCGGACTGGTTCACCGCCAATCAGCTCAGCCTGATCGTCCCGATGCCGCACGCGTGGGACCGCACGAGCGCCGCGGGTCCGGTCGGCGACCACGACCGCACCCCGGACGGCGCGAAACAGGTCTTCGATTTCCTGGTCAGCCAAGCGAAACAGCTCGGCACGTACGCGACGAATCCACTGTGGAAGGTCGTGAACGGACAGTTCACGCTGGCCGGGTTCAGCACGTCCGGCGAGGTGACGCTGCGGAAGAACCCGAAGTACACCGGACCGGATCCGGCGAAGCTCGACACTGTCCGGTTCCTGACCTTCACCAGTCCGTCGGCGGAGTACAACGTGCTCCGCGCCGGCGGCCTCGACTACGGCTACCTGCCGACGTCGAACCTCGGCCAGCGGTCGAAGCTGGAAGAGCAGGGCTACCGGGTCGAACCGTGGAACGGCTGGTCCATCACGTATTCGCCGTACAACTTCAACAATCCGAAGCTGGGCAAGGTGTTCTCCCAGCTGTACGTGCGGCAGGCGATCCAGCACGCGGTCGACCAGGACGCCATCACGTCGGTGATCTGGCGCGGCGCCGCGCGCGTCGGCTACGGCCCGGTCCCGCAGGACAACGACACGAAGTACCTGTCGCCCAAGCAAAAGACCAATCCGTACCCGTTCGACCTGAACAAGTCGAAGCAGCTGCTCGCCGACCACGGCTGGAAACCCGGTTCCGACGGCGTCCTCCTCTGCGCGGACCCGGCGAAATGCGGCGAGGGCATCGCCGAAGGCACCCGGCTGTCGCTGACCATGCTGACCGAGTCCGGTTCCGACGAGACCGACGGCACCATGCAGGAACTGCGCTCGCAGCTGTCCAAGGTCGGCATCGAGATGAAGATCAACGCGCAGCCGCTGAACACCGTGCTGGCCAACGGAACCACGTGCAAACCGGAGGACCCGTCGTGCAGCTGGCAGCTGTCCTACTTCGGCACGCAAGGCAGCTGGTACTTCCCGGCGAACCCGAGCGGCGAGGAGCTGTTCGCGACCGGCGCGGGCACGAACTTCGGCGGCTACACCGATCCGAAGGCGGACAAGCTGATCGCGGCCACCAACCTGGCGTCGGACAACCGGGCGATGCTCGAGTACAGCGCTTATCTGGCCGAGCAGCTTCCGGTGCTGTGGCTGCCGAATCCGCCGTACCAGGTGTCGGCGATCGACACCGCGCTGCACGGCGTGACCCAGGACCCGATGGCCGGGCTGCTCCCGCAACGCTGGTTCTGGACGAGGTGAGGACATGACGCGCTACATCCTCCGCCGGCTCGTGCTTGCCGTGGTGGTCGTGCTGCTGGTCACCGTGGTGACGTTCGTGCTGCTGCATTTGCTGCCCGGCGGCCCGGCCCGCGGCGTCCTCGGCGTAAAGGCCACCGAGGCGCAGATCGCCGCGTTCAACCACGCGCAGGGCTTCGACCAGCCGCTTCCGGTGCAGTACTGGGATTACCTGCTGCGGCTCCTGCAGGGCGACCTCGGCGAGTCGTACACGCAGAACTCGCCGGTGAGCACCCTGCTCGCCGAACGGATGCCGAAAACCCTGCTGCTCACCGTGTTGTCCACCGCGCTCGCGATCCTCGTCGCGCTGCCGCTCGGCGTGTGGCAAGCGGTCCGCCGCGGCCGTACCGCGGACGTGCTCACCACGGCGATCACCTTCGTGCTCTACGCGACGCCGGTGTTCTTCCTGTCGCTGGTGCTGATCATCCTGTTCGCGCAGGTCCTGCCGTGGTTCCCGGCGCAGGCCGCACAGGGCGAGACGATCGGCGAACTGCTGTCCCAGCCAGGTGCGCTGGTGCTGCCGGTGCTCGCCGGGACCGGAGCCGCGCTCGCCGCGTTCAGCCGGTACATGCGAGCGTCCACTCTGGACAGCCTGTCCGAGGACTTCGTGCGCACCGCGCGGGCCAAGGGAACGCCGGAGCGCACGATCATCTGGCGGCACGTCTGGCCGAACTCGCTGACCTCGGTGGTCTCCATGCTCGGTTATTACGTGCCGGTGGTGTTCGGCGGTTCGCTGGTCGTCGAATCGATGTTCAACTACCCCGGCATCGGCCTGCTGTTCTGGACCGCGACCCGCACCGCCGATTTCCCGGTGCTGCTGGGCGTCGTGCTCGTGATCGCCGTGGCGACCGTGCTCGGCTCCCTGCTCGCGGACCTGGTCCAGCTGGCGATCGACCCGCGGGTGCGGGTGAAGGGAGCGCGGTCGTGACTGTCCTTTCGCGGCTGGTTGCCCGCAAATCCGCGGTCGTGGGCGCGGTCCTGCTGCTGCTCGTCGTGGCGTTCTGTTTCCTCGGACCGGTGTTCTACGGCACCGACCAGTCGCACACCGACCTCGCCTCGGCGCGCCTCGGACCGGGCGGCGGACATCTGCTCGGCACCGACGACCTCGGGTACGACGTGCTCGGCAGGCTCATGGTCGCCGGACGGACGTCGCTGATCATCGGCGTGCTCGCCGGGCTCATCGCGACCGCGATCGGCGCGGTGTGGGGCGCGGTCGCCGGGTACACCGGCGGCTGGCTGGACACCGTGCTGATGCGGATCGTCGACACCGGCGTCGCGATCCCGGCGCTGTTCCTGCTCCTGGTGGCCGCGACGCTGGTGACGCCGAGCGTCGGCGTGCTGGCGCTGCTGATCGGCGCGGTGTCATGGCTGGTGCCCGCGCGGCTGATGCGCGCGGAAACGGTGAGCCTGCGCGAACGCGATTACATCCGGGCGATCACCGTGCTGGGCGCGAGCCGCACGCGCGTGGTGTTCCGGCACATCATCCCGAACGCGATCGGCACCGTGGTGGTGAACGCGACGTTCCAGATCGCCGACGCGATCCTGCTCGTGGCGTACGTCAGCTTCCTCGGCCTCGGCGTTCCGGCGCCGGACACCGACTGGGGAGCCATGCTCTCCAAAGGAATCACCTACACCTTCGACGGCGCGTGGTGGCTGATCCTGCCGCCGGGCATCGCGATTGTCGTGGTGGTGTGCGCGATCAACTTCCTCGGCGACGGGCTGCGCGACGCGTTCGCGGTGAAGGGGCGACGATGAGCGAAGCAGTGCTGGACATCCGTGACCTGCGGGTGTCGTATTCCGGCGGTGCGGCGGCGGTCGACGGGCTGAGCCTTTCGGTCGCGCCCGGCGAGATCGTGGCGGTGGTCGGCGAGTCCGGTTCCGGCAAGAGCACGGCCGCGCTCGCGGTGCTCGGGCTGCTGCCGGGTTCGGCGCGGGTCACCGGGTCGATCGAGCTGGCCGGGCAGAACGTCCTCGATCTGCGCGGCGAGGACCTGCGGAAACTGCGCGGCCCGGCCGCCGGGATGGTGTTCCAGGAACCGATGACCGCGCTGAACCCGTTGCGGACCATCGGTTTCCAGCTGGCCGAGGCGATCCGCAACCACGACCCGGAGAAGCTGCGCCACCGCCGCTACTACGACCGGTGCGCCGAACTGCTCGACCGCGTCGGCGTCCCGGAACCGGCCGCGCGGCTGAAGCAGTACCCGCATGAACTGTCCGGCGGTCTGCGGCAGCGCGTGATGATCGCGATCGCACTCGCGGCCGGGCCTCAATTGATCATCGCGGACGAGCCGACCACGGCGCTCGACGTCACGGTGCAGCAGCAGATTCTCGACCTGCTGCGCGACATCCGCGAACACGAGGGCACCGCGACGCTGCTGATCACGCACAACATGGGCGTCGTCGCCGACGTCGCGGATCGCGTCGCGGTCCTGCGGAACGGCAAGCTCGTCGAAGAAGCCCCGGCGACGGAACTGTTCTCGTCGCCGAAGGCGGATTACACCCGGGAACTGCTGGCCGCGGTTCCGCAGCTGGGTTCGTTCACGCACGAACCGGCGGCCGGGGAAACCCCGAAGCCGGTGCTCGCGCTGTCGAACGTGGTGGTCGAGTACAGCGGACGCCAGGTGGTGAACGACGTTTCCCTGTCCGTCTCAGCCGGTGAGATTGTCGGACTGGTCGGCGAATCCGGTTCCGGGAAAACGACACTCGGGAACTGTGCGCTGGGGCTGGTCACGCCGAAATCCGGCACCGTCGAAGTGCTCGGCGGACCGCTGCCGAAAGGCACCGGCCGCTCGGCGCGGGCGGTCCGGCGGCAGATCGGCGCAGTGTTCCAGGACCCGGCGTCGTCGCTCGACCCGCGGATGACGGTCGCGCAGACCGTCGCCGAACCGCTGGTGGTCCACACCTCGGCCGGTCGCGCCGAGCGGCAGCGGCGGGTGCGGGAGCTCCTCGACGCGGTGGAGCTGCCGGAAAGCTTGCTGGGCCGGTACGGGCACGAGCTGTCCGGCGGGCAACGGCAGCGCGTGAGCCTCGCCCGCGCCCTCGTGCTGGGCCCGAAGCTGCTGATCGCCGACGAACCGACGAGCGCGCTGGACGTATCCGTGCAGGCAGCGGTGCTGGAGGTGTTCCGGCGGCTGCATCGCGAGTTCGGCTTCGGCTGCCTGTTCGTGAGCCACGACCTCGCGGTGGTGGACAGCCTGTGCGACCGGGTTGCGGTGCTGCGCGCGGGCGAACTGGTGGAGGAAGGCCCGGCGGAAACCGTGCTGCGCACGCCGGAACACCCGTACACGCAGGCGTTGCTGCTGTCCTCGCCGGTGCCGGATCCGCAGTTGCAGCGGAGCCGGCGCGAGGCGCTGGCCGGCGCGGACCCCGCGGCGTGACCGGATTGCGGGCCGGAGTCGACATCGGCGGGACGAAAACCCTGGTGGTGGTGTGCGACGAGGAAGGAAAGGAACTGGGCTCGGCGTCCGCCCCGTCGGAGTCGCACCGGGGCGGCGCGGCGATCCTCGACCGCGCGGCGGAGCTGGTCAGCTCGCTGGTGCCGGACCACGCGGCGCTCGCCGGGGTCGGCGTCGGAGCGGCGGGCGTCGTCGACCCGGTGACCGGAACAGTGCTGGTCACCGGGGATTCGTTCACCGGATGGGCGGGCACGCCGGTCAACGCCGAGCTGTCCGCCCGGCTCGGCGGGGTGCCGGTGCGCACCGTCAACGACGTGGACGGATTCCTGCTCGGCGAATTGCTGCCAGGCGAGCGGAACGTGCTCGGCGTCGCGGTCGGGACCGGGGTCGGCGGCGCGCTGTTCGTCGACGGGCGGCTGCTGTACGGCGGGGCGACCGGGGCCGGCGAGATCGGGCACGTCGGCCGCTACGGGGAGGAACTCTGCACCTGCGGGCAGATCGGACATCTCGAGGCGTACGCGTCCGGACGCGCGTTGGCCCGCCGTTATGCCGAAGCGACCGGCCGGACCCGCACCGCGGAGGCGGTCGCCGGGGAAGCGCTCGCCGGGGATCGAGCCGCTCAAGCGGTGTTCACCGACGCGGGCCGGTTCCTCGGCCAGGCGATCGCGCACGCGGCCGGACTGCTCGGCCTCGCGACCTGCGTGCTCGGCGGCTCGGTGGTCCGGTCCTGGGCGCTCCTGGAGAAACCGCTGCGGGAAGCGCTGGCGGAACAGCCGCTGCTGTCCGGGGAACCGGTGGCGATCCGGCTCTCCCGGCACGGGGCGAAATCCGTGGCGCTGGGCGCGGCCGGCCTCACTGGCGGTATTCACCGGCTACCGGACGTGAGCAACCCCTAAACCAGTCCTCTGTGGACCATCGAGAAAACCGTGGCCTCGGGGTATACGCTGTCGGGCACCGACGGAGCCGGGGGCAACGATGCGCGCGAAGCTGGACGGAACGGGACAGGCGAGAGACCCCGCGCGTGAGCGTGGTCTCCACCCCGCTGACAGCAGGTGACTTGGTCTATACCATTCCGGTGATCATTTCCCGTCCGGTGGCCAACGAGGGGATCCCATGCCCGTCATCAGGCGCAATATCGTCCCGCTCCGGTATTCCGACCCGAGCGTCGTCGCTTACGTGCGCAGCCCGAGCGACTGGATGGTGTCCAATTGCGGCTGGATCCGGGGCCGGGAAGGCGTTCTGCTCGTCGACACCTGCGGCACCGAACGCGACACGCTCGACCTGGTCAGCGACGTCCGCAAGTACTCGACCGTCGAAATGCCGCTCACGCTCGTGCTGACCCACGCGCACGGCACCCACCACAACGGGGCCGGGGTCGCTCTGCGCAACGGCGGCCGGATCCTCGCCGCGCCCACCGCGGTGCCGATCATCCGGTCCGGACCGCAGTGCGACGAGGAGATCTTCGCCTGCGCGAACTGGGGCAAGCTCGAGGCGCCGCGGCCCGAGGCGGTGCACGCGGTGATCGAACCGGTCGAGGTGGACCTCGGCGGCGTGGTCGTGGAGGTCGTCCCATTTCCTGGGACCGCGCACACCGACGGCGACCTCGTGCTGTTCGAACCGCGCACCGGCACGCTCTTCACCGGCGATCTGCTGTCGGTCGGGTCGACGCCGTTCGCCGTGCACGGTTCGATCCCGGGCTGGCTGACCGCATTGGACTGGCTCGACAAAATGTTCCCGGACGTCCGCACGTTCGTGCCCGGGCACGGCGGGCTCAGCCATCCGGGCAGTTTCCCGGTCGCGGTGCTGCGCACGTATCTGCATTGGCTGCTCGACGCGACCGCGAGCGCGGGCACGCCGGACTTCGCCGAACTCGCCACGATCGCCCGCCGCCGCTGGCCCACGTGGACAGTCCCGGAACGGCACATCGGGAACCTGCTGCGCGCGCACGCCGACCAGCACGGGGAACAGCTCCCGTCGGCCGAAGCGATGCGCGCGATCCGCGACGCCGCGGGCGGCAAGATCGATCTGGACACGCTGCTCGGACTCGGCAAGTCTTAACGCCGGGAAATCGATTCCCCGAAGCGGTCGACGCGGCTCTTTCCCGGCACCGGCTCCGTTCCCGAAGTGGTCCGTGAAGGGCTCCTTGCGGGAATCTGATTCCTTCAAGGAGCCCTTCACGGACCTCGGTATCGCGTCGAGGCCGGGGGAACGCGCTATTTCCCCCTGGCAGCCAGAAGGGCGCCGCCGGGATTCCCGGCGGCGCCCGCACCGCTGATCAACTGCCGCGGCCCCCGCGGCACAGCTGCCGAAAAGAACGCTCAGGCGCTGGCCTTCTTGCGCGTCGCGCGCTTGCGAGCCGGCTTGGCCGGAGCCTCGGTGTCGCGCTCCTCGTACGCCTTCACGATCTCCGCCGGGAGCCGGCCGCGGTCGGACACGGTGAAACCGTTGTTCTCGGCCCACTCGCGCATCGCCTTGTTGCGCTCGCGGTCCGCGGCGGTCGAAGCCGGCCGCGGGGACTGCCCGGCGGCCATCCGGACCTTGCGGCCGCCGACCCGGCGCGAGGCGGCGACGTAGCGGGCCAGCTCTTCCCGAAGTGCGGCAGCGTTGTCTTCGGACAGGTCGATCTCGTAGCTCACGCCGTCAAGACTGAACGGGACGGTCTGTTCGGCGATGCTGCCGTCGATGTCGTCCACCATCTCGACATGGACTTTTTGCGCCATGATTCGCGTTCCTTCACCTTCTACAGGATGTGCCTGCGATTACCCTATCGTGTCGAGTGACGGTACGCGCAGCGCGACTCCATTCCGGTTCCGCCGCCGTGCTTTCCCCTCCGGTTCCCGAACACCTTCGGTGCCCAATCCGCGACGCCGCGCACAGTTCCGGCGCACTGGAAAATTTCCAGTATCGCGGTATTCGCACGCGGTTTCCCGCTGAGCGGACGGAAGAGCGGGCCCGAAACGACCGAAGGCCACCGGGTCGAAACCCGATGGCCTTCGGCGGTGCGAGGAGAAAACGCGAGCTAGTTCCGCCCGGCGGGCGCACCCGTGCGCGGGTCGAGCGGAAGCTTGCCCGCCCGCGGCCACCAGAAGTTGAACATGTTCCAGAGTCCGCCCGCGCGAGTGTCGAACGAGCCGTTCCCGACCCGGCCGGAGAACCAGTTGTCCTCGATGAACTTCAGCACCGAGGTCTGGTCGGTCCGGGTGTGGTCGACGTAGTTCACCTTGCTGTAGGGCGAGACGACCAGCAGCGGCAGCCGCGGGCCGTAGCCGCAGCGGTCGGCGTGCCCGCCGAGCCCGGCCGGCTTACCGGTGCACACGGCCTGGTCCTGCGACGCGTCCTGCGAACCGTTGACGATCTTCGGGTTCTCATGGTCGTACCAGCCGTCGGAGTCGTCGTAGGCGAGCACGATCGCGGTCGAACGCCACTCCGGCGACTGCTGGATCTTGTTGATCTCGTCCACGACGAAATGCTGTTCGTCGAGCGGGTCGGAATAGCCCGCGTGCCCGTCCTGGTACTCCGGCGCCTTCAGGAAGCTCACCGCGGGCATCGACCCGGCCTTGAGCGCGGCGTCGAAATCGCTCGTGTCGTACTGGTGGTTGGCCTGGTCGGTCTGCCCGATCGCCTGCACCGAGGACGGCGGCAGGTGGTGCGGGTTCGAAGTGGACTTGTAGTACTGGAACGGCTGGTGGTGCGGGCTGTAGTCCACGGAGGACTGATTGCCGACGTTCGCGTGCTTCTGCCCGCAGACCGCGTAGCCGTTCTGGGTGCCGGTCGGCTTGAAGCCACCCTGGAACCAGCCCCACGTGACGTGCCGGTCGTTCAGCAGGTCGCCGACGTTGCGGCCCTGCATCGCGCCCAGGTTGTCCTTCGCGGTGTGGTTCTTGTCCGAACAGTCGTCCCACGCCGGGTCCGGGTCGTTGATCACGGTGCCGACGCCGTCCTGGTCCGGCGACGCGACGACATACGGGTCGCTCTTCGGCTCGTGCGTGACCGGGTCGACCGCCTGGATCCCGTGCGTCTGCCCGGAGATCAGGTTGATCGCGCCCGGGGTGGACGGGCCGAAGACGGTGTTGAACGAGTTGTCGCTCATCGAGTAGTGCTGCGCGTAGTTCCACATGTCGGTGACGGTGTTGCCGTCGTAGTAGTCCATGACCAGGCCCGGCTCGCCGAACAGGACCGGCTGGCCGGTGCACTTGTCGGTCTCGGTCTTCTCGACGAACTTGTCCATCTTGCCGCCGTTGAACGCGGCCTGCTCGGCGCCGTAGCTGTGGTTCTGGTCGCAGGTGAGCGCCTGGTCCGGCCCGAGCCGCTTCGGGTTGTAGGCGTTCGGGTTCCGCGTCAGCAGCTTGTCGTCGAGGCCGTTGACCTTCGGCGTGTTCTTCGCGGCCTGGAACGGGGTGCCGTTCTCGTTGGTGGCCTTCGGGTAGGTGCCGAAGTAGTGGTCGAACGAGATGTTCTCGCCGAAGATCACCACGACGTGCTTGATCGGGGTGAGCGTCGGCAGCCACGACGCCGGCAGCGGGTGCAGCGGCTGGGCCTGCGCGGACGAGGCCGCGGACCCGGTGACGATCGCGAGCACGGCCGCCGAGACGAGCGCGCCCGCACCGAGCAGGCGACGGCGCCGCCTGCCGAATGCTGTGTCCACTGAGGATTCCTCCTGGTTTCGCGGGGTGGGGATCGGGGCGCGCCTCAGGCGAGGAGCGCCCGGCCGAAGTGGTCGCCGGGACCGGTGACGCCGGGCAGCGCGAAGAAGTAGCCGCCGCCGAACGGGGAGATGTAGTCGACGAGCGGTTCGTCGATCAGCCGTTTCTGCACCGCCTCGAACTGGCGCTCGAGGTCCTGCTGGTAGCAGGTGAAGACGAGACCCATGTCGAGGTTGCCGTTGGCGTCGACCCCGCGGTCGTAGTTGACCGCGCGGCGCAGGATCCGCTGCCCGTCGGTCTGCGGGGTGCGCGGATTCGCCTTGCGGATGTGACTGGTGAGCGGGATGACGGTGCCGATCGGATCGTCGGCGTACCGGGGTTCGTCCTGTTCGGACGCTCCGTCCAGCGGCGCGCCGGTGTCCCGGCGGCGGCCGAACATGTTCTCCTGCTCGGTGATCGAGACCCGGTCCCAGAACTCGACCAGCATCCGGATCAGCCGGATCACCTGGTAACTGCCGCCGGCCGTCCACGCGGGCTCGCCCGCCCCGGACACCCACACCAGCCGGTCCATTTCGGACTCGCCCGGATTCGCGGTGCCGTCCTTGAACCCCATCAGATTGCGCGGCGTGCCGGACGGCCTGGACGGTGAACTGAACCCGTTGATCTTCCAGCGCAGCTGCATCCCGCCACGCGTCGCGCGGGTCAGGTCGCGCAACGCGTGCAGCACGGTGTCGGTGTCGCTCGCGGACAGCGTGAGCGACAGGTCGCCGTGGCATTGCGGCGCGTCGAGCGCGTCGTTGGGGAACATGGTCATCGGCTTGAGCTTCTTGGGCTTGCGTTCGGCCAACCCGTACCGACCGTCGAAAAGGGACGATCCGACGCCGACGATCACGCCAAGATCGCTCTGCGGCACGACCGGGCCGAGCACCCCCGAGTCAGCCGGCGGAGCGGTAATCCCGAGCGCGGCCGGAGCACCGCCGTTCGCGAGAAACCGCGCGCGGTCGGTGATTTCCTGGAACAACTGCGTCAACTCGGCACGATTCTCGGCGACCACGTCGAAGGACGCGATCACGCTCTGCGCGGGCGGTTGGCGGAGAATCGCCGCCTGCCTGGGACCGTGGAAGGGAACGGTTTTGGGTTCTTCGCTCGCGCTGGCCGCCACCCCCATTCCGGCAGCCGCGGTAATCCCCGCGCCGACGACCGTGCGACGCAGAAAGGACCGGCGAGAGGACTCCGTCGTCACGAGATCCTCCTCGGCTCCGCGATCGCGGCGATCGGCGCAAGCAACTCGGTCAACTCGCTGACGTCGGCATTGAGCTTCTGCCGCTGCGGCGCGGACAGCTGACCGACCGGCGTCCACGAGTCGTCCGGCTTCTTGGCACTCTCGAGCGCGGCCTTGGTACGTTTCATCCAGCTGTCCACCTTGGACAGTCCCGGATAACGCGGAGCGAGAACCGGACGCAGCACATCGAGGACCGCCTGGGTCCCGTCGAGGTTCGCGCGAGCGGTGGCGAGGTTGGTGCCGCTGCCGTAATCGGTGCGGGCGGTCAGTTCGAATTGCAGGGTGTTCTCCACGATCTCGTGCGCGCGCAGACCGAGGTCGTTCGGATCGACCTGACTGTCCGCAAAGGACTTGCGGAGTTTCTGCACGTCGCTGTCCAGCTGATCGGCCACCGGCGCGAGGGCGGCGAGGTCTTCGTTGTGCCACAAGCCGGATTCGAGCCGGTGGAACCCGGTGAAGTCCGGGCTCTTGATTCCGTCCGGCAGACCGGCGGCGGTGCCGTTGATGGCCTTGTCGGAGTCGCCGAAAGCGTTATAGGCCGCGCCAAGCCGTTCGTAGTCGAGATGCGCGACGAGCCAAGCGCTCTGGCTCGCGCCGCGATCGTTGGCGCGAATGGCGTCCTTTACCTTGCCGACGTCGGCGGCCAACTGGCCGAGTCCTTGCGCCACATGGGCTTGATAGGACTTCAACGGCCCCAGCAGATCGTTCTGCGTCACCGGCGCGACGCCTGGACCACGTTCGGCACCGCCGCTCACCGTGACGGTCGGTCCGACAATCGCCGACGAATCCTCGGGGAGACAACGGAATGCGTAACCTCCATTGCCGAGCGTGACCTGCATCGGCCGGGTCGTCCCGCTGCCCAGTCCCTCGACCTCGCCGTAAACCACCCCGGTCGCCGGGTCGATCAAATCCACCTCGGCGGTCACGGTTCCGGTGTTGTGCAGGCGAAAGGTCTGCACCCCGGCTCGCGGATCCGCCCAGCCCTGCCCGCAGGCCGACCGGGAAATCTGGATCTCCGGATCCTGCGCCGAAGCCCCGTCGGGCCAGACCGCGAACGCGATCCCCGCCGCGACGACCGCGATCGCGACCCCACCGCCGATCCAGCGGGCACGCACAGACCCCGGCACTCTTTCCTCCACTCACACGTTCGGGCTACCGGGACGGAATTATGCGTGCGTAAAGTGAAGAAACCCTGGCCGAGAACGTCGCCTACCCGGGAATTCACCAGGACTTCAACCAAAGAACGGAAGAAGCCGGACATAGCCGCCAAAGCGTGTGGTAATGGCTGCCCGATTCGCCGGAAATGAACACTCTCAAGCCGTGTCCGGATCATTCGGAATGTCCGGTACCAGGCAAGGGGAGGTCTCGCAGTGCCGGTCTCGCCAGGGTCTCCCGGACGGCCAGAAATCCCGTCAGCCTGTGTCCGTACCTGCTTCCACAGCAAAGGAACGAAGACCCATGGCGGACACTCACTCAGACCTGTTCGACCTGAGCGGGAAATGCGCACTTGTCACTGGCGGCACCAGAGGCATCGGGATGATGATCGCGCGCGGCCTCCTGCAAGCAGGCGCTCGCGTCATTGTCAGCTCACGCACCGCAGACGCGTGCGCCGAGGCAGAGCGTCAACTGTCCGAATTCGGCGACGTCCAAGCCATTCCCGCCGATCTGTCCAAGCACGACGAGTGCCAGCGCCTCGCCGACCTGGTCACTGCCAGCTCGGACCGCCTGGACATCCTCGTCAACAACGCGGGAGCGATGCGACGCGAGCCGCTGGAGACGTTCCCGACCGAAGCCTGGGACGCCGTCCTCGACCTCAACCTCAAATCGCCGTTCTGGCTGGTCCAAGCGCTGCTCCCGGCACTGCGCAAGGCAGGCACCGCCGACGATCCCGCCCGGATCATCAACATCGGCAGCATCGCCGCCATCCACGTCGCCGAGGCACCCAACTACTCCTACGCCAGCAGCAAAGCAGCACTCCACCAACTCACCAGGGTCCTCGCCAGGGAATTGGGCCCACAACACATCACGGTGAACGCGGTAGCCCCCGGCGTGTTCCCGTCACAGATGATGGCGGCCACCATCGACGCCATCGGCGACACGATCGCGGCGAAAGCACCGCTGCGCCGGCTCGGCCGCGACGACGACATGGCAGGCGTCGCCGTATTCCTCGCCAGCCGAGCCGGGTCCTACCTGACCGGCGCCATCATCCCGGTCGACGGCGGCACCGCCACGACCGCCTCGGGCACCTAACGGGGTACTGGCAGGGCCTCCCTCCGGCCGCGGGCAGGGCTTTACCGTGAAAGGGTGGCCATGATCGATCTGCGCAGCGAGATCAAGGAGTTTCTGAGCTCGCGTCGTGCGCGCATCACACCTGAGCGGGCCGGACTGCCCGCCTACGGCGGCAACCGCCGGGTCAAAGGCCTGCGCCGCGAAGAGGTCGCGCTGCTGGCCGGGGTCTCGGTCGACTACTACGTGCGCATGGAACGCGGCAGCCTCGCCGGAGCCTCCGACAGCGTGCTCGACGCGGTGTCCTCGGCCCTGCAGCTCGACGAGGCCGAGCGCGACCACCTGTTCCACCTCGCGCGGCAGTCCAAGACACCGGGCGGTGCCCGCCGTCGGCGCCCAGCCGTGACGGTGCGTCCGGCGCTTCAGCAAGTGCTCGCCGCCGTCACCGACGCCCCGGCGTGGATCTGCAACGGCCGGTACGACGTGCTGGCCACGAATCGCCTTGCCCGCGCGCTGTATGCGCCGGTGCTGGCCGACCCGCGGCGACCGGCGAACACCGCGCGGTTCGTGTACCTGGATCCCGACGCGGCGAGCACGTTCTTCGTCGACTACGACCGCGTCGCCCGCGACGTGGCCGCGAAACTGCGCATGGAAGCGGGCCGCAACCCGCATGACGACGAGCTGATCGCCCTGGTCGGAGAACTATCGACACGCAGCGAACTGTTCCGGCAGCGGTGGGCCTCCCAGGACGTCCGGCTCCACCGGTCCGGACGCAAACGCCTGCACCATCCCGTCGTGGGCCGGCTCGACCTGGACGTCGAATCGATGGACCTGCCCACCGACCCCGGCCTGCTCCTCAACATCTACACGGCTCCCGCCGGCACGGCCGCCGCGGACGGCCTAGCCCTCTTGGCGTCGTGGGCGGCCGGCCAGGAGGAACTGGCGACCGAGACTCCGGCACTCAGCTGATCTGCCCGGCTCCCCGCTCCGCCAAGCCAGCGCGGAAAACCCGGCACCCCGCAGCGCGGATTCCCGCTAGCGTGACAGCAATTCGCACGAAGGGCGGGAGCATGAACCACACCGAACTCACCGAACGTTTCGCCACCCTGACCACCGCCCACCTGGCCGACGGCTGCCTGCGCGCCCGCCTGACCGTGCGGTGCGCCCCAGCCGGGACCAGGTCCGTCATCCCAGGCCAGAAGCTCTCCGGGCGGGTCCTGCCAGCCAGGCACGCGGGCAGCGTCGACGTCTTCCTGGAAGCGATCACCGCCGCCAGCCCCGGCGACGTCCTGGTGGCCGACAACCGGGGCCGGCTGGACGAGAGTTGTGTCGGCGATCTCATCACGGCCGAAGTCGCGGCGGCCGGACTCGGCGGGATCGTCATCTGGGGGCTGCACCGCGACACCGCCGAACTCCGCGAAATCGGCCTCCCGGTATTCAGCCTCGGCTCCCTCTCCACCGGACCCCTGCACCTCAACGACCGCGCCGCCGACGCCCTCGAATCCGCCACCGTCGGCGAATGGACCGTGACCACCGACGACCTGGTCTTCGGCGACGACGACGGCGTTCTCTTCGTCCCAGCCGCCCAAGCCGAGGAGGTCTTCCGGCTGGCCGAATCCATCCGCGAAACCGAACACCGGCAAGCCGCGAAGATCCGCGACGGCGTCCCCCTCCGCGAACAGGTCCGGTTCAGCGAATTCCTGTCCCGCCGGGAAACCGACCCGTCCTACACTTTCCGCCAGCACCTCCGCGCGAAAGACGGCGCCATTGAAGAATAAGAAAACCGCCCTGGTCACCGGAGTCGGCAGAAAAGCCGGAATAGGCGCCGCGATCGCCACCCGGCTGCAGGAAGACGGCTGGCATGTCATCACCACCTACTGGTCCGACTACGACCGCCGAATGCCGTGGGGCGCCGACGAAACCGTCCAGGGCATCGAAGCCGACCTAGCCGACCCGGAAACCCCGGCGAGGCTGTTCGACCAGATCGACGACGACGTGCAAGCGCTGGTGCTAGCCCACTGCGAGTCCGTGGATTCCAGCCTGCTCGACACCACAGTGGACAGTTTCGACCGGCACTTCGCGGTGAACGCCCGCGCGAGCTGGCTGCTGATCCGGGAGTTCGCCCAACGCTACCGCGGACCGCACGGCGCGGGCCGGATCGTCACGCTGACCAGCGACCACGTGGTACACAACCTGCCTTACGGGGCAAGCAAAGGCGCACTCGACCGGATCACCCTCGCCGCGGCCGGGGAACTCGGGCACCTCGGCATCACAGCGAACGCGGTGAACCCCGGCCCGACCGACACCGGCTGGATCCCCGAAGCCCACCGCGAGGCGTTCGCACAGCACAATCCCCTTGGCCGGATCGGCACCCCACGCGACTGCGCGAGTCTCGTCGCGTTCCTCTGCGGCCCGGAGGGCGGCTGGGTGAACGGTCAGGTCCTCGTATCCAACGGAGGTGCGCCGTGAACGACAAACATCTCGCCTACGTCCTGCTCCCCCGCGGCGAAACCGTGCTCCTGATCCGCCGCGCCCCAGGCACTTTCCTCGGCGGGCATTGGGAATTCCCCGGCGGCACCGTCGAACCCGGCGAAGCCCCGGAGGCCACCGCGGTACGGGAAGTCGCCGAGGAAACCGGACTGCGAATACGGCTCGCGCGCGAACGGGCCCGCCAATCCTGGCCGGACCGCACCGGCAAACCGTTCACTGTGCACGCCGCCTACTACGACGCGCATCCGGAATTCCTCGGCGACCTTCAGCTCAACCCGGCCGAACACGACGACCACCGCTGGCTGACCCCCGCGGACGCGGCCGGACTCCCCCTGTCCGACCACGTCAGGCAGGTATTGCTCGGCTGAAATCCCGAGCCAGCTGCGCGGCCCGGTCCCGCAGCAACGACCGGGCCTCGGCGACGCACCGGTACTCGTCCGGCTCCACGTCGGTCAGCGCGTACACCCCGGCGAAGCCCGCTTCCCGCCATTCCGGCGCGGACAGCAGACACCGCCCGGCCAACGCGACAACCGGCGTACCGCCCGCTGCACGGAGAACGCCCACCGGCGCTTTTCCGTGCAGCGACTGGGTATCCAGCGAGCCCTCGCCGGTGATGACGAGCCGGGCGTCGCGGGCCGCGGCCGGGAAACCCAGCAGCTCCAACAGCAACTCGATCCCCGGCCGAATGCGAGCGCCGAGTCCGGTGAGCACACCGAACCCGACGCCGCCTGCCGCGCCAGCGCCCGGGGTGGTGGCGTGCGCGGAGCCCACAACTTCGGCCCACCGAGCGAGCCCGCGTTCCAGCAACGCGATCTCGGACGGACCGGCGCCCTTCTGCGGCCCGTACACCGCGGCGGCGCCATCCACACCCAGCAACGGGTTATCCACATCGGACGCCAGGACAATGTCCACTTCGGGCAGTCCGGACAGATCCACTGTGAACAACTCGGTCAACGCGGCACCGCCCGGCGGAAGCTGCGCGCCGGAAGCGTCGAGCAATCGCGCGCCCAACGCGGTCAGCAATCCGGCTCCGCCGTCGGTGCAGGCACTGCCGCCGACCCCGAGCACGATCTGCGTCGCCCCGGCGGCACGGGAGGCCGCGATCAGCTCGCCCGTGCCGTAGCTCGACGCGGTCAGCGGTTCCAGCCGGCCGCCGGGCAGCCGGTGGAGGCCGGACGCCTCCGCCAGCTCGACCACGGCGACCGACCCGCGCAGCGCGTAGTACGCGGTGATCCGGCGGCCGGTCGGCCCGGAAACCCGCACCGGAATCCGCTGGAACCCGGCGGCGACAGCGGCGGCGACTGTCCCGTCGCCGCCGTCCGCCACCGGCAGCTGCCGCACCGGCTCGCCCGGCGCGACCTCGGCGAACGCCGCGGCCACCACCTCCGCGACCTCCGCCGCGGTGAGCGAGCCCTTGAACTTGTCCGGAGCGACCAGAACCGTCACGCCGCGGCCTTGAACGCTCGCCAGTCGCCGATTTCCGTGATGTCCCGCAGCTGCACGTGCGAGGTCTGCGGCCGCCGCAGCAGCATCGCGAACGCCGAACTGCCGTTGGCCAGCTCGATCACGCCCAGCTCCAGTTCCGGCGGTTCGGACGGGAGCACCCGGTCGCGCAGCTGGTCCAGCGTGAGGTCGTACACCTCGCCGGAGATCGCCGCGCCGCCGTGCGCTACCGGGACCAGCGCCGGGCATTGCCCGCCTACCGAATAGAACCGGTACTTCGCGGCCGTGGTCGTTACGGCCACCAGCGGAGCGCCGTCGAGCAGGTGGTGCAGAGGTTCGCCGCGCATCGCGCCGCCGTTGAGGAACATCAGAGGCATGTTGAGTCCTTTCAGCGCGGCGCAGCCGCTCCGTTGAGGGTGGTGGTGGGGCGGTAGCTGGGCTTTCTCTTTAGAGGATCGCCTTCACCACGTCGATTCCGAAATAGACGGTGAACACGAGCGCGAGCACGGTGAGGATCCACCCTGCTTCACGCCACTTCCCGCGGAAGGTCTTGATCAGCACGAACGCGATGAGGCCCGCGCCGACGCCGTTGGTGATGGAGTAGGTGAACGGAATGAGCGCGACGGTGAGGAACACCGGGATCGTGTAATCCGGGTCGTGCCACGGGATGTTGCGGCACTGCGCCACCATCATCCCGCCGATCACCACGAGCGCGGGCGCGGCGGCCTGCGCCGGCACGATGCCCGCGATCGGCGTGAACAGCAGCGTCGCCCCGAACAGGAGTCCGGTCACGACACTCGCCAGCCCGGTCCGCGCGCCCTCCCCGACGCCGGCCGCGGACTCCAGGAACACGGTGTTCGGCGACGAGCCGGACATCCCGCCCGCGATCGCCCCGGCCCCGTCCACGAACAGGATCCGGCCCATCCGCGGCACCCGGCCGTTCTTCGACAGCCCGGCCTCGGCCGACACGCTGGTAATCGTGCCCATCGCGTCGAAGAACCCGGACAGCACCAGGGTGAACAGGAAGATCGTCGCGGTCAGCGCACCCGCCTTGGCGAATCCGCCGAACAAATCGACGTGCCCTAGCAGCCCGAAATCGGGAGCGGCGACCACGGAATGCGGCAGCGTCGGAGTCGTCAAACCCCATTCGCCGACCCCGAATCCGTCGTGCAGCACCACCGCGAGGACGGTGGCGGCGGCGATGCTGATCAGCACCGCGCCGGGCACCTTCCGCGACATCAGCACGGTCATCAGCAGCAGGCCGAAGCAGAACACCGCGATCGGCCAGCCGTCGAGATGCCCGTCGAGCCCGAGCCGCACCGGGACGGTCGAATGCGCCGCGTCCGGGGTCCGCGTGACGAACCCGGCGCTCACCAGGCCGACCAGCGCGATGTACAAGCCGATGCCGACGGTGATCGCGGTTTTCAGCGGCCCGGGAATCGCGTTCATGATGCGTTCCCGGACCCCGCTGACCGCCATCAGCACAATGCAGACGCCTTCGAGCACTACCAGCCCGAACGCCTGCGCCCACGTCATCGCAGGCGCCATCTGGAACGCGACGATGCCGTTGATGCCGAGACCGGCGGCGAGCGCCAGCGGCGCGTTGCCGACGAGTCCCATGAGGACAGTCATCACGGCGGCGGCCAGCGCGGTCGCCGTCGTCACTTGCGCGGCGCTGAGTTTCGCGCCGGTGATGTCGGCGGAGGCGCCGAGGATGAGCGGGTTGAGCAAAACGATGTAGGCCATCGCGACGAACGTGGTCACGCCGCCGCGTACTTCCCTGCCTACCGTGGTGTCGCGAGCGCGTAGTTCGAATAGTCGCTCCACAATGGACTTGCGCTGAGGTCCGGGAGCCGAGGTCACCGCTTCGTCGAGGCGTACCTGGGTCATGCGTCCTCCCCTTGCCGGTGGGTGTGCCGCACCGCACCCCTGGCATACGCACGGGGCGGGACGGCGGGACGTTTGCGTTTTTCTGGTGCTCCGGTCAGCACCGGGAGGGTGGCCCGGTGGGGTGGGGCGGGGAACGCTGAAGCCGATTCTGACCGGCATCAGCACTCGCCGAGGCTCAGTACTCGATCCGGTCGGACCGGTTGAGCCAGGCGGAGAACGGGGCGAAAGCCTCCGGTGTGGACACTCGCGAAACCGGGGTCTGCCACGTTTCGCGCGGGTGCTCGAACAGCTCGTAGAAGGCCCGGTCGTCGAACCCGGCGCGGGCGGCGTCGTCGCGGTCGGCGGTGTACAGCACGCGGTCCACGCGCGCCCACAGCGACGAGGCGAGACACATCGGGCACGGCTCGCACGAGGAGACGAGCACGCAGCCGGCGAGGCTGAACGTGCCGAGCGCCTGGCAGGCCGCGCGGATCGCGACCACCTCGGCGTGCGCGGTCGGGTCGAGCGAGGGGGTGACGCGGTTGACTCCGGTCGCGACGATTTCGCCGTCCTTCACCACGAGCGCGCCGAACGGGCCGCCGCCGTCGGCGACGTTCTTCTCGGCGATCCGCACGCATTCGGCGAGCCAGGCGCGTTCGACGTCGGCATCGATGGACACGGTCATGACAGTACTGCTCCCAACAGCTCGGGTTTCGGGTTTGCTCAGGACCAGGCCGGACCGGCGGGCGGGGCGTCGTCGCGCAGGACGGTGCCCTCGATCAGGCCGTAGGGCCGGTCGGCGGCGTAGAACACCTCGCCGGGGTTGTCGAGGCCGAACGGCTCGAGGTCGACGAGGAAGTGGTGCTTGTTCGGCAGCGAGAACCGGATCTCCGCGATCTCCGGGATGGCCTCCAGCACCGCCTGCCCCATCGCGTACAGCGTCTGCTGCAGGGACTGGCTGTGCGTGCCGCCGAACGCGTCGAGCAGGGTGGCGAGCGCGGTCTCGTGCGCGTGCGTCCAGTCGGTCTCCTCGACCGAGTACCGCCAGGTCGCGGACACCGCGGTGGCCAGGATCCGGTCCTTGACCTCGACCAGCGTGGTGTATTCGTCGCGCGGGAAGCCCCAGAATTCGGATCCGGTGGAGTTGAGCACGGTCAGGTCCTCGACCCCGCCGAGCACCCAGGCCCGCTCGCCGTCGTAGGTGACGCGCGTGGTGCGGGTGCCCGCCCCGGACCGCGCGAACGAGTGATGCGCCGGCCGTCCGCCGACCTGCAGCCGCTCCCACGGATGAGCCACGATCCCGACCCGGGCGGCGTGGATGCTCTCCTGCGTGGACACGAAATGCCGGGCCAGCCGCAGCGCGAAGTCCTCGATCTCGCCGATGCCGTCGCGGGCGAAGGCGAAGACGGTGTTCTTCTGCGTGTCGGTGGCCAGCACCTTGTCGTTCGCCCCGGTCAGGTGGGTGTCGCTCATGTCGCCCGACAGCGACACGCTCACGGTGAGGTCGGTGATCCGGTGCTCGTCGCCTTCGCGGTCGACGCGGACCAGCCGGTTTTCAGCCTTCCCGTAGCGGTTGTCGCCAAGAACGATCGCCATTGGTCATCCCTTCTCGTTCGCTCGCCGAGTGAGTACACCTGCCGCGGCGTGGCCCGGGCCACGGCAGATCCACCGAAAGCGGCGACGGCGAACGGCCGGTTTTTCGTAGCTTCCGCCAAACCCCTCTGGTGTGCGGTACTGATGGGCGGAAGGAGGCGCGCATGCGGCTGGGTGCACTGCTCGACACCCCGGAGCTGGGGTTGCGGCTGCTGGCGGGCGAGAAGGCGCGCGACCGCGAGTTCGGCCGCGTCTTCCAGGCGACCCTGCAGGATCCGACGCGGTACCTCGACGGCGGCGAGATCGTGCTGTGCGGCATGCGCTGGCTGCCCGGTCCCGCGGACGCGGACGTGTTCGTCGGCAAACTCGCCGCCGCGGGGGTGACCGCGCTCGGGGCGGGCACCGCCGAGGTCGGCGGCCCGGTGCCGGACTATCTCGTGGCCGCCTGCGAGCGCGTCGGCCTGCCGTTGTTCGAGGTGCCGGTGTCGGTTTCGTTCGCGACCGTGGCCGAGCGGGTGATCCTGGGCCTCGCGGCGGAGCGCTCGGCGCCTGCTCGCGATTCGCACCGGCGGCTGGTGGCCGCGGTGACCTCCGGCCACGGGCTGTCCGCGCTGGTCAAGGCCGGTGCGGAGGAGCTGGGCACCGGCTGTCTCGTGCTGAGCGCGACCGGGCAGCAGCTGGCGGGCGGCCCCGAACTGCCCGCCGCGCGCCGCACCGCGCTGGCCCGCCGCTTCCTGCGCGCCGAACGGCTGCCGTGCCAGGACGGTCCGGTCACCCTGCTCGGCGCGGCCGGGCGCTCGGGCCACCGGATCGCGAGCTGGTTCCTCGTGGTGGACGGCGATCCGGCGCAGTGGCCGTCCGCGCGCCGGGAGCTGGCGCTGGAACTGGCGGCGCTGGTCGGGCTCGAACGGTCCCGGGTGGACGAGGCCAGGCGGATCGAGAACCGCGCGGCCGAACCGCTGCTCCGGCTGGTGCTCTCCGACGACGCGGCGCCGGGCGAGCTGACCTCCCGGCTGTCCGCCGCCGGGTTCGCGCCGCAGGAACCGGTGACGACGCTGTCCGCCGAGGTCCGCGGCGGCGGGCCGGGCCTTGCGCAGGTGCTGGTGGAGGAGTTGCTTTCGACCACCGGACAGCCAGTGCTGGTGGCGACCGTCGACGGGGAGACCTTCGGCCTCTGCTCCTCGCGCGACACCGAAACGTTGCGGGAGGCGGTGCACACGATCGAACCCGCGCTCGGGTCCGCGCGGCTGACGCTCGGCCTGAGCCGGGCCGCGGACGCCGCCGGGCTCCGCGCCGGAGTGCAGGAAGCCCGGCACGCGCGCACGCTGGCCGCGCTGACGCCGGGCCGCGCGACGGTGCTGTCCGGCGACGAAGTGGCGTCGCATCTGCTGCTGCTCGCCGCCGTGCCGGAGGACCTGCGGCGGACATTCGGCGAAAAAGTACTGGGACCGGTACTCGCGTACGACGCGGCACACGGTTCCGAATTGATAACGACGCTCAAGGCGTTCCTGGAACATTCGGGATCTTGGACACAGACGTCGGCCACTCTGCACTTGCACGTGAACACCCTGCGATACCGGATCACCCGGATCGGCGAACTCACCGGACGCGATCCGAGCCGCTTCGCCGACCGCGTGGATCTTTATCTGGCGGGCTGCTTCACGCAGAACTGGGGGTGGTCTTGACCATCCGTCCGAAATGTCCTGCGGAAACGCCGGGCCGCGGGATTTTCCGTACCCCGTAACGGAAATCCAAGCAGTACGCTTATCCGTAAAGATTTATTGGGAATACTTGACCATTCGATGAACCAGGACGGCACTCGGGAGGAGGATGCACCATCCGACCGAGCGTCCTACTCTGAGGTCATGTACATCGCATTGCTGTCCTACACAGCCCCTCGAAACGAAGTCGACTACGCACTGGCCGAACACGCCGAGTGGCTGCGAAGCCAGTTCGCGCATGGATTGTTCCTCGTTTCCGGAAAAGGAAACGAGGACGCCGACCAGGTCATCATCTCCCGCCCGTGCCTGCGCGGCAAGCTGGACGCCGTGCTCGCCACCGACCCGCTCGTGCTGCAACGGCTCGCGCATTACCGCGTGATCGAATTCTCCGCCACGCGCACCGCGGGCGAGTTCCTGACCGTCAACGAGGCGCTCGCCTCCTGATCGCACCCGCCAAGCCGATCGACCGAACGCCCGGACGCAGGTGGCCTCCGGACCGCTCCGCCCGCCACCTGCCGGACGTACTCCCGCCGCGAACTCGCCTATGATCACGCGAGATCTTTCGTTCCGGCCCGGGAGACCGCATGCATACGCCCGACCTCGTGTTCCGAGGCCGTCGCCTCACCAGTGACCGTGCCCTGGTGATGGCCATCGTCAACCGCACCCCCGACTCGTTCTACGACAACGGTGCGACCTTCGAAGAAGCCCCCGCGCAAGCGGCCATCCGCCGCGCGCACGCCGAGGGCGCCGACCTGATCGACATCGGCGGCGTGCCCGCCGGAAAGGGCCCCGAGGTCACCGCGGCCGAGGAGATCCGCCGCGTCGTGCCGACCGTCGAGTGGGCCCGCGAGCACTTCCCCGAGCTGGTCATCAGCGTGGACACCTACCGCGCCGAGGTCGCCGACGCCGTCTGCCGCGCGGGCGCGGACCTGGTCAACGACAACTGGGCCGCGATCGAACCGGAAATCCTCGACGTAGCCGCCGAACACGGCGCGGGCTACATCTGCTCGCACACCAACGGTCTCGTGCCGCGCACCGAAGCGCTCCGGCCGGTGTACGACGACGTGGTCGCCGCGGTGGTCGAAGGCACCACCGAGCTGGCCGAGCGCGCGCTCGCCGCGGGCGTGCCGCGCGAAGGCATCATGATCGACCCCTGCATCGACTTCGGGAAGAACTCCTACCAGTCGCTCGAGCTGCTGCGGCACGTCGACGCGCTGGTCGCCACCGGCTGGCCGGTGCTGATGGCGCTGTCGAACAAGGACGTCATCGGGGAAACGCTGGACCTCCCGGTCGGCGAACGCGTCATCGGCACGCTCGCCGCCACCGCGGTGTCCGCGCTGCACGGCGCGGCGATGTTCCGCGCGCACCAGGTCCGCGAGACGCGGCAGGTCGCGGAGATGGTGGCGAGCATCGTCGGCACCCGACCGCCGGCGAACGTTGTACGGTCGGTCTGATGCGCGAGATCTTTCCCGGCAACCGAGACCGCACCGAGGCCGACGTCGAGCAGCTCTACGTCTATCCGGACGTGCCGAAATGGCTCGCGGTGAACTTCGTGTCGAGCGCCGACGGTGGCATCACCATCGACGGCCGCTCGGGCGGGCTGTCGACGCCCGCGGACCGGATCGTCTACCGGCTGGGCAACGACCTCGCCGACGTCGTGCTGGTCGGCGCGGGCACCGCACTGGCCGAGGGGTTCGAGGGCCTGCGCCCGGACGAGAAGACCGCGGAGCGGCGGCGCAGGCACGGGCTGGCCCCGATCGCGCCGATCGCCGTGGTCAGCACCGGCCGTTCGCTGCCGCCGGACGCCCCGGTGATCACCAAGGCGCTGGTGCCGACGATCGTCGTCACGAGCGCGGCGACCGATCCGGAACTGCGCGCGGCGTGGGCGTCGGCCGGGGCGGATGTCCTGGTCGCTGGGACAGGCGACCCAACCCTGCACGAGGCCACCGGCGACCCGGCTCTGCACGCGGATCCGGACGACCAGCGTCCCCGCCCCCGGCACGGCGACGTCGACCTGCGGGCCGCGGTGCACGAACTGGCCCGGCGAGGCCTCCGCCGCATCGATTGCGAGGGGGGACCGCACCTGTTCGCGTCGCTGCTCGCCGCGGGCGTCGTGGACGAATTGCGCCTGACCGTCGCGCCGATGCTGATCGCCGGTGACGCCCCGCGCGTCGCGATGGGCGCGGCGATCGACCCGAAGCAGCTCGAACTTCTCTCTGCTCTGGTGGACGACAACTCAGTACTCTTGCGGTATCGCGTCCACTGACCCGGGGAGGGATCGTGGCGAAAACCGCTCTGCGCAACGCGCGCGTCTTCGACGGGCTGGGGCTCACCGAACCGCGCACCGTCGTGATCGACGGGCCGGTGCTGGGCACCGATCCCGCGGGGGCACGGGAAATCGACGTTGCCGGAGCGGCGCTGCTGCCCGGGTTCATCGACGCGCACGTCCACCTGGAGCGGCCGGAGCAACTGGCCGATCTCGCCGCGTGGGGCGTCACCACCGGGCTGGACATGGCGTGCTGGCCAGCCGAGCGAGTGGCGGCGTTGCGCACCGCGGGCCCGGCGGATTTCCGCAGCGCCGGGCTGCCCCTGATCGGCCCGGACGGCTTGCACGCGACGATCCCGGAAATGCCCGGATCCGCGATCGTCACCACCGCGGAAGCCGCCGTCCAGTTCGTGGAAGCGCGGGTCGCGGAGGGTGTCGACTACGTGAAAGGTGTCGCCGAGGCTCCCGGTGACGGCGGCCCGCCCGCGGAGGCGTTGCAGGCGCTGGTCGACACGGCACGGAAGCGAGGCTTGGCCGCTGTCGTGCACGCGGCGACCCCAGGCGCGTACCACCTGGCGGTGGCGACCGGCGCGCGATTCGTGACGCATGTGCCGGTGGTCGGCCGCATCGCCGCCGAGGACGTCGCCGCGATGAAGGCCGCCGGGCAGACGGCGATCCCGACGCTCACCATGATGGAAGGCGCGCTCGCGTTCTTCGCCGGCGCCGAGGGCGATCACCTCGCAAACGTGGCCGCGTTGCGCGCGGCCGGGGTCGAAATCCTCGCCGGGACCGACGCCAACGGAGGTTCCGGAGCCCCTGTCGCGGTCGCGCACGGGTCGAGCCTGCACCACGAATTCGAACTGCTGGCCGAAGCCGGGTTGAGCACGGTGGAAATCCTGCGCGCGGCGACTGTCGCTCCGGCACAGGCATTCGGCCTGACCGACCGCGGCGAAATCCGAGCCGGGCTGCGCGCCGACCTGGTCCTCATCGACGGCGATCCGGTGGCCGACCTGTCCGCGACCCGCGCCATCCGCACAGTCTGGTGCGCCGGAACAGAAATCAGCCGCTAACCAAGGTCGAGGACGTACCTCTCGGACACTTCGCCGTCCTCGGTGACCCAGCCGCGCTGGCGGGCTTTGCCGTACGTGAGGGGAACCCTGAGGGAATCAGAGTCAATGAGGGTTCCCCTCACGTACCTGCGGGCACCCCGTCGGGCAGGGTGTCAAGACCGCTGGACAGCATCGTCGGCTTCCTCGAAAGTCTTTTGCGCCTTGGCCAGGTCGTCGGCCGCCCGGGCCGCGCGTTGCTCCGCCTCGGCGAGCCGTTCCCGCAATTCGGTCACCCGCTCGTCGGCCTGCTCGGCCGTCCGCTCCGCGCGCTGCAGATTCCGCTCGGCCTCCGCCCGCGCGCGGACCGCTTGCCGCCGTTCCAGGGCGCGGACGCGAGCTTCCTCCTCTGCTTTCCGGTCCTTTTCGGACTGTCGGGTCTTCTTGGCAGGCGCGGGATTCGTCGGCAGCGACAGCCAGCGGTCGGCGTCCTGGCGGGCCTTCGACGTCAGCCGTCCGGCCAGTGCCAGCCGGGCGACGTCGGCGTCCGCGACGATCGCCTCCAGGGTTTCCTCCACCTCGCGTTCGACGGAATCGCTCAAGCCGGTCGCGTCCCGCACGATCCGCTGCACCAGCTCCGCGCGCTGGTGCGCCAGTTCGCGCAGCCGGGAGCCGTCGAGCTGTTCGTGCGCGTCGCGCAGCTTGTCGCCGAGGGACGCCAGCTCGGTCAGCGGAGCGGAACCGTCGCGCGCCAGGCGGTTGACGTACGCCGCGGCCGCGGTCGGCTTGCGCAGCGCGCGGATCCGGCGCGCCAGCTCGACGTCGCCCGCTTCCTTCGCCGCGCGGGCGGCCGCGGTGCGCTCCGCGACGAAGTCGGCCGGTTCACCTGCGTAGAGCCGGTCGGCGACGGTATCGAAATCCGTGGTTGCCACGTGTGCCACCGAACCACACGAGTAGTCCGAACGCGACGCAACGCGTAACGTGGACGTCCACCCAGCAAGGTCGAGTGAAGCGGGACGGTGCCCATGACGCCTCCGGGCCGGCTCGCGCTGACGGCCAGCCCCCTGGTCGCCGGCGCGCTCAAAGCACTGCAGATCGCCACCGAACTGCCGGTCGCGATGGGCGGACCGGTGTCGGCGGCTTCCCGTTCGCATGTCATCGACCAGCTGCGCGGCACCACCACCCGGTCGTTGCAGCACGTCCAGGTGGACACCGGGGCCGGACTCGGCGGCAAAGCGGTAGCACTGGCCCGGCCGTCGACGGTGGTCGACTACCTCAGCGCACAGGGCATCACGCACAAATACGACCACGCGGTGGAACCCGAACGGCTGCGCGCGATGGTGGCGCTGCCGGTGCGCGTCGGCGAGTCCACGCGCGCGGTGCTGTACGCGGCGTCCCGGGATTCGATCACGTTCGGCGATCGGCTGTTGCACGCGGCGACCGCGGTGGCGACGCGGCTGGGGCGCGACATCGAGGTCGAAGAGGAAGTGCAGCGCCGGCTGGCCGCGCCGACGGCTGTCCCCGCTGCCGAACGCGGCGACCTGCACGCCGAACTCACCGCGATCGCCGGGTCGATCCAGGACGAGAGCGCCCGGCAACGGCTGCTGGCGGTGTGCGAGCGGCTGCGTCCGGAACTGGACCTGCCAGGCGTCGCGCTGACCCCGCGCGAGGTCGACGTGCTGCGCCTGGTGAGCGAGGGCTGCACGAACGACGAGATCTCCGACCGGCTCGGCCTGCTGCCCAACACGGTCAAGTCGTACCTGAAGCACGCGATGCGGAAGCTGGCTGTGTCCAATCGGGTACAGGCGGTGAACCGGGCTCGCGCCGCTGGGCTGCTTCGCTAGGTCCGCTGGGAGGGCACCCTCCATGTGGGGTGGCTGGATCCGGTCCGGCGAGCGAAAATCACCCGCGCGGGCAGTGCGGCCCGCTGACGCGAAGGGATCGGCACGTGTTTTATGACCTGAGTGTCCGCGATTTCCTCGACCGCGCCGAAACGGTGTACCCGGACCGGATCGCGGTGGTGGACGAACCTGCCCAGCCCGCGCAGTCCTGGGGCGAGGTGACCTACCGCGAACTCGCCCGCCGCGCCCGCGCGCAGGCGGCGAACCTCGACGCGCTCGGCGTTCCGACCGGCGGCCGGGTCGCGATCGTCTCGCACAACTCCGCGCGGCTGCTGACGTCGTTCTTCGGCGTCTCCGGCTGGGGCCGCGTCCTGGTGCCGGTGAACTTCCGCCTCGCGCCCGCCGAGGTGCGCTACATCGTCGAGCATTCCGGCGCCGAGGTCCTGATGATCGACCCCGAGCTGAAACCGTTGCTGGACAGCGTAACCGCGAAACACGTGTTCGTCCTCGGCGAGGACGACGACAAGATCTGGGGCGGCGACGGCGAACCGCGGCCGTGGTCCGCCGACGAATCCGCGACCGCGACGATCAACTACACCTCGGGCACCACCGCGCGGCCGAAGGGCGTCCAGCTCACGCACCGCAATTTGTGGCTCAACGCAACGACTTTCGGCCTGCACACCACGCTCAGCGACAACGACGTCCTGCTGCACACGCTGCCGATGTTCCACGCGAACGGCTGGGGCATGCCGTACGCGGTCACCGGTCTCGGCGGACGGCACATCGTGCTGCGCAAAGTGGACGGCACCGAAATTCTGCGCCGCGTGCAGGACCACGGCGTGACGATCATGTGCGCCGCCCCCGCCGTCGTCACCGCGGCCCTGGACGGCGCCGCCGGCTGGGACGGCGAAATCCCCGGCCGCGACCGAGTCCGCATCGTCGTGGCCGGTGCGCCGCCGCCGACCCGCACCATCGAACGCGTGCGCGCGGAACTCGGCTGGGAATTCATCCAGATCTACGGCCTGACCGAGACGTCGCCGCTGGTCACCGTCAACCGCTTCCGCAGCGAATGGGCCGACCTCGACCCGCACGAGCAGGCGAAACTCCTGGGCCGCGCAGGCGCTCCGGCACTGGGCGTCCGCGTCGCGATCGACGCCGACGGCGAGGTCCTCACCCAAAGCAACCACAACCTCGACGGCTACTGGGAAAACCCGGACGAAACCGCGCGAGTCCAAGAAGGCAACTGGTTCCACACCGGCGACGGCGGCACCTTCACCGACGGCTACCTCACCATCGCCGACCGCAAGAAGGACGTCATCATTACCGGCGGCGAGAACGTGTCGTCCATCGAGGTGGAAGACGCGCTGAACTCGCACCCGGCCGTCCGGGAAGCCGCGGTGATCGGCATCCCGGACGAGAAATGGGGCGAGCTGGTCACCGCGCTGGTGGTGACCGACGGAACCGAGGTGACAGCGGACGAGCTGATCACGCACTGCCGCCAGCACCTGGCCGGATACAAATGCCCGAAGCGCGTGGAATTCCTCGCCGAACTGCCGCGGACGGCTACCGGGAAGATCCAGAAGTTCAAACTGCGCCAGCCGTTTTGGGAAGGCCAGGGCCGGCAGGTGAACTGAGCCGGGGTGCTCCTTCGGGCCGGACCCGAAGGAGCACCGCGGCGGCTCAGGACTCTCGCTCCCAGGCCTTCGTGTATTCGCGATATACGCCGTTTTCTCCCCAGAACCACAGGCGTTCGCATTCCGGACAGCGCACGACCAGCGTGGCTTTGCCGAACAACTCGATGCCGGGAGCGTCGACGTCGAATTCGGCATTGGTCAGGAAGTACATGCTGTCCTGCGGGTCGTCGTCGCGGACGATGTTCCCGCACACGCACCGAATTTTCGCCATCCAACCCCCTCAGTCGCGCCTCGCGGCCTGTTTCCTCGGCCAAGCGGCGGCGTCGGCACCATACCGGGCCAGCAGCCGCGCGAACTGAACCCGTTCCTCCGCCGACCAAGCGGCAGTGATCTCCTCGAACGCTTTCCGCTGTTCGGCAGCGAACCGGTTGCGTTCCGCCTCGCCCTGCTCGGTCAGCTCAAGCACGGTCCGGCGTCCATCGGCCTGCGAGGCCGCCCGGCGCAGCAACCCATCAGCGATGCACGCGGCGACAGTCCGGCTCGCCACCGGTTGCGCGACGCCCATCTCGACCGCGAGCCCGCCGACTGTCGTCTCGTCGGACGCATCGGCGATCACATTGAGCACGAGATTGCGGGACAAATCCTTGTTCGACGCCGGGGTTCGCCGGCGCAGCCGGGACAGCGCCGGGCCGATTTGGTCCAGCACCGGATCGTCCGGGGTTCGCTCGGGAGAGCTGCTCATGCGCTTGATCCTAGGCCCGCACCAGCACAGTTGCATACCCAGCGACAAGTACATAGCATTAGGTATGTAAATACCCTGAGCAATGAATCGAGACGACCTCCCATGACACTCACCGCGATCGCCAACGCCCGGGTCTTCGACGGGGAGAAGTCCCTCGGCGTGCAGACCGTGGTCCTCGACGGCACGAGGATCGTCCAGGTCGGCGGCGAGATCCCCGCGGGCAGCGAAACCGTCGACGGCACCGGGGCCACCCTGCTGCCGGGGCTCGTCGACGCGCACGTGCACTCCGCACCCGGTTCGCTGGCGCTGGCACTGCGGTTCGGCGTGACGACCGAACTGGAAATGCAGGGGATGAACACCCGGGAAAACCGGGCGCACATCACCGGCGACGACACCGTGGCCGACGTCCGGTCCGCCGGTTTCGGCATCACCCCGCCCGGCGGTCACCCCAGCGAGCTGATGCCCGAAGGGTTCCGCCCGAAGTGGGACCTCCCGCCGGTAATGCCGCTGATGCCGTTCTCCACCACTCCCGAGGAAGCGGCCGCCTTCGTCCCCCAGCTCCTCGCCCGGGGCTCCGACTTCATCAAGTTCATGATCGACGACGGCAGCGTGGAGGGACATCCCGGATTGCCGTGTCTCGACCAGGCCACCGTGAACGCCGGGGTCGCGGAAGCCAAGAAGTACGGCGCTCTCACTGTGGCCCACGCGCTGACCGTCGACGCGACCAGAATGGCCGTCGAAGCAGGCATCGACGGGCTCGCCCACGTGTTCATGGACCAGCCGCACACCGCCGAGATCGTCAGCCTCGTCAAGGACGCGGGCATGTTCGTCATCCCCTGCATCAGCCTCAACGCCTCGCTGATGGGGATCACCGGCAGCGCGCTCGCCGACGACCCGCGGGTCGCCTCCCGCCTCGACCGCGAGTGGGAGGAAACCCTGCGCTCCAGCTACAACCGCTACCCGCAAGGCAAGCTCGAAGACGTGTACGACACCGTGCGGGCCTTGGACGCGGCGGGCGTCGACGTGCTGGCCGGCACCGATGTCTCCATGCCCGAGACGTTCTTCGGAGGCCTCGCGCACGGAGCGAGCCTGCACCACGAACTGCAGTACCTCGTGGAAGCCGGCCTCACGCCCGAACGAGCCCTGCGCGCAGCCACCGCGACCACCGCCCGCCGCTTCCGCCTCAGCGACCGGGGCCGCGTCGCCGAGGGACTCCGCGCCGACCTTCTGCTCGTCGACGGCGACCCGACCCGCGACATCAGCGACACGCTCAACATCCGCGCCATCTGGCGTCGCGGCGCCCGTCTGGCGGAATGACCCGAATCCTGCGCGGCGGGCCGGTTTCGGGCAGGGCCGAAGTCCTTTTAGGACAGTGTCAGTCGTCGGACGGCCGGTAAACCAGCCGCAGCACCCCGTTGCGGAACGCCGTCGAGTCCGCCAGCTCGAAGTCCAGCTGCGGCCCCTCCGCAGGGAACAACCGGCGCCCCTTGCCGACCACCACCGGGTACTGCAGCAGGGTCAGCTCGTCCACCAGCCCGTGCGACAGGAGCCACCGCACGAGCGTCGTGCTGCCGCTGGTCATGATGTCGCCGCCCGCGCTGGACTTCAGGTCCGCGATCGCCTCGCCGAGGTCGCCGCGCAGGAGGGTCGTGTTGTGCCAGTCCGCCGCGGTCAGGGTGGTAGACGCGACGTACTTCGGCACGCTGTTCATGAACTCCGCGCCCGGGTCGTCCGTGCGGCCGGGCCACGCCTCGGCGAAGCCCTCGTAGGTCACGCGGCCCAGCAACATCGCGTCGGCGTCCGCCATGCCGTCGCCCACCGCGTGTTCGAGCTCGTCGTTCCAGTACGAGAGCGACCACTGGTCCGGCGCCTCGACCACGCCGTCGAGCGAGACGAACAACGTGGACACGATCTTGCGCATCGAGCGACTCCTTGAGGTTCGGGATCGCCGACACTATGGCGCAGCCGGACCCGCCGACGCAGCCGGTTGGCCCAATACTTGGTCTGTCAGGGCACTTCCGTTACCAACTCGAGTGCCCGACCCAGCGTCGCCAGCCGTGTTTCCAGCGTGTCACCGGCCGGATACAGCCGGACCGTGTCGACACCGGCGGCGCGCCACACCTTCAGCCGCGCGCGGACCATGTCCTCGGTGCCGATCAGCGTCGTCGCGAGCACCATCTCGTCGGTCACCAGTCCGGCCGCGCCGTCGCGATCGCCGGACTGCCAGCGTTCCCGCACCTCTGCGGCGACGTCCGCCCAGCCTTGCCTGCTGTAGGCGTCGTGGTAGAAGTTCGTGCTCGCCGAACCCATGCCGCCCAGCGAAAACGCCAGCTCCTTCTTGCGCCCGGCGACCATCGGGCGCAGTTCGTCCTCATCGGACGCGAACGCGACCTCCGCGCCTTGGCACACCACGAGATCGCCACGGCTCCGACCGGCTTTCGCGAGCCCGGCGTCGAGGTGGCGGAAGTACGCGTCGGCGCCCTCGGGGACGAAGCTCGTGCCGAGCCAGCCGTCGGCGAGTTCGCCGGTGAGCTCCAACATTCGCGGCGACAGCGTGGCCAGGTAGATCGGGATGTCCTCGTTCGGCGTCGTCGACAGCCGCATCGGGCGGGACTCCCCCGGCAGCGGGATCTGGAAAGCCTTGCCCGCGAAGGAGATTTTCTCCCCCGCGAAAGCACTGCGGATGATCTGCACCGTCTCGCGCATCCGCGTCAGCGGCCGCGCGAACGGCACCCCGTGCAGCCCCTCGATCACCTGTGGACCGGACGGCCCGAGCCCCAGCGCGAACCGCCCGCCGGACATCTCCGCCAGGGTGAGCGCGGCCTGCGCGAGCGCGACCGGCGTGCGCACGCCGAGCTGCATGATCCCGGAACCGAGCCGGATCCGGTCCGTGCGCGCGGCGAGGTAGCCGAGCACCGACGGCCCGTCCGAACCCCACGCCTCGGCCACCCAGCATTCGCCGAGACCCAGTTTTTCCGCCTCCAGCACGAAATCCCGGGTCTCCGGCCAGCCGGACGACGCCTCGACGGTGGTGGCCGTGCGCATCATCCGGCGGCTTCCACGCGGTCCTTGATCGCGCCGAGCGTGGCGGTCATCGAGGCCTCGAACTCGCTCAGCCGGACGTGCACGATCTTCTGCTCCTTCTCCGGCATCCGCGCGATCACCTCGGTCACCCCGGACGGCCCCGGCCCCATCTGCGCCCACTGCGTGAGCCGCGTGCCGCCGTTCTCCGGGGCGAGAGTGAACCGCCAGACCGCGGTCGGATTGGCCGGATCGCTGACCGCCCAGGCGAAGACGCGCGGCTCCTCGCATTCGACGATGTAGGACGTGGTTTCCCAGTCGCCGCGCGCCTGGTGGTGGTTGCGCCCGACGAAGGACCGTCCGAGCGCCGGCGCCGAACCCTCGTCGCACCACCGGACCGACTGCAGTTCGCCGCTCAGCTCCGGCATCAGCGCGACGTCCGAGGCGAACCGCCACACCTGCTCGGGCGAGCCGTCGATCCACGCGTCCACCTGCACCGTCGGGGCGTCCGCGTACCGCGCGCCGGTCCACTCCATGGCGAGTCCTCCTCCGTTGGCGTCTCGACCAGCATAGTTGCGTAACTAGACTGACCCTGTCAACGCCACGGACGGCTACTCCTGCGGCGCGAACCTCGCCTGGACGTCCGGCCGCTGCGAGAGGCGTTCGGGAAAGCCGGGCCCGCGCCGCATCCGGGTGTCCTCGGCGGACAACGGCTCGCCGCAGTCCGCGCAGACGACGGTCGCGGTCGTGTCGTGCCCGCAGGCGTCGTGGTGCAGCACGATCGGCGGGCCCGCTTCGGTGGCCAGCCACCGGTCGCCCCAAGCCGTCATCGCCGCCAGCACGCTCCAGAAATCGCGGCCCTTCTCGGTGAGCACGTAGTCGTAGCGCACCGGTTCGGCCTGGTAGGCGCGCTTTTCGAGCAAACCCTCGTCGACCAGCCTGCGCAGCCGGTCGGCGAGGGTGTTGCGCGCGATGCCGAGCGCCTGCTGGAACTCGTCGAAGCGGCGGACGCCGTAGAAGGCGTCGCGCAGCACCAGCGGCGTCCACCAGTCCCCGAGCAGGTCCATGGTCCGGGCGATCGAGCACGGCCACTGCGCGAAGGAAGTGCGTTTCATGACGGCGAGGATACGCCGTCCCACAGTGCAACCCAGCAGGTCAGACGCGATGCCCGACGGTCACGTCGACAATGTCGGGCACTTCTTCGTGCTCGTCGCCGACCGAAAGCGTCCCGGACGGCTCCACGAGCAGCACCACCGCGCCCTCCTTCGACGACGGCTTGTGGAAGGTGCCGCGCGGGACCACGAACGCCTGCTCGCGGGTCAACGTCACGGTGCGTTCGCCGTCCGCTTCGCGCAGGCCGATCTCGATGCTGCCGTCGAGAACGAGGAAGAACTCGTCGGTGTTGTCGTGCTTGTGCCACACGTGTTCGCCGGCGAACCGGGCGAGGCGGATGTCGTAGTCGTTGACGTTGGCGACGATCCGGGGGCTCCACGGGGCGTCGAATCCGGCCAGCACGGCCTGCAGATCGAGGGGCTGAGTAGTCATGGCTCGATCTTGGGCCTGGTCTCGCGCCGCCGGGAGTGCTAGGAATCGCATATGCCGAAAGGATCCTCGCACCGCGTCGTGATGATCGTCGGCGACGGCTCGAATCCGTTCGAGATGGGCGTCGCGACGGAACTGTTCGGCCTGCGCCGGCCGGAACTGCGCCGGCCCTGGTACGACTTCGCGCTCGCGGCCCCCGGCGGCCAAGCCCGGATGCACCTCGGCTTCTTCACCCTCGCCGACGTCGCCGACCTCGACGCGGTGGACAGCGCGGACACGGTGATCGTCCCGAACCGGCCGGATCCGGCCACCCCCGCGAACCCGGAAATCCTCGCCGCGATCCAGCGTGCGGACGCCCGCGGCGCGCGGTTGATGAGCTTCTGCACCGGCGCGTTCACCCTGGCCGAGGCAGGTGTGCTGGACGATCGCCGGGCCACCACGCACTGGCAATGGGCCGACGAGTTCACCGCGCGCTACCCGCGGGTCCGGCTGGAGCCGGACGTCCTCTTCGTCGAGGACGGCACAGTTTTTACCGCCGCCGGAAGCGCGGCCGCGCTCGACTTGTCGCTGCACGTGATCCAACGCGATCACGGCGCGGAAATCGCCAACGCGGTCAGCCGCCGCCTCGTTTTCACCGGACATCGCGAAGGCGGCCAGCAGCAGTTCGTGGAACGCCCGATGCCGGAGATTCCCGACGCCTCGCTCGCGCCGGTGCTGGAATGGGCGCGTCAGCGGCTCGACCAGCCGCTCGCGGTCACCGACCTCGCCGCCCGCGCGTCGACCAGCGCCGCCACCCTGCACCGCCGGTTCCGCGCGGAACTCGGCACGACGCCGCTCGCCTGGCTCACCGCCGAGCGCGTGACGCTGGCCCGCAGGCTCATCGAACGCGGCGAACATGGTCTGGACCGCATCGCCGCCCGCACCGGGCTCGGCACCGGCGCGAATCTCCGGCTGCAACTGCGCAGGCACACCGGCTTGTCGCCGTCCGAATACCGCAAACGATTCGGCCCGGCGGCCTAATTCGCCTCAGGGTCCACTGTGGACCATACGAAGGGATTGCTCCATTCGGCCTAATCGGCGAAGTTCCGGTTAAGCCCCGATGACCGGAACCCGCCAAAGGTTTTATGCCAGACGAACGAAAGTTGGCCGGAACGGACAGAATTCCGCCGAGCCCTCACCGGATCGCGGACAGATCCGCTAGCTTGGCCGCAGACGGCAGAACGAACGGGGAGACGAGCATGGCCAGACGCCGCCCGCAGGGACGGAACGCCCGCAGCCGGGCTTTCGCCGCCCTCGCCGGAGGCGCGCTCGTGGTGCTGCCGACGGTGACGTCGTCCGGCATCCCGGTGGCGTTGCGCGCCGCTGAGCCGCCGTCGGCCGCCCAGGCCGCGCCCAGCGTTCCCGGACTGCCGCCGGGCATCACGCTCCCGCCGATCGGCGTCGACGGCAGCCTCCCGCAGCCGCCGGTCCCGCAGGCGCTCGGCGTGCCGGGCTACCCGAACGGCCCCGGCTCGGCGACCACCGCCGGCCCGCTGGGCATCCCGGACAGCATGCTGCGCGCCTACCGCAACGCGGCCGACATCATGGCCCGCGAACAACCCGGCTGCCACGTCGACTGGGCGCTGATCGCGGCCATCGGACGGGTCGAGTCGAACCACGCCCGCGGCGGCTACGTCGACGCGCGCGGCAACACCCTCGAGCGGATTCTCGGCCCGGTACTCGACGGTTCCGGCGGATTCGCCGCGATCCGCGACACCGACCACGGCCGCTTCGACGGCGACCCGGTGTGGGACCGCGCGGTCGGCGCGACCCAGTTCATCCCGTCGACCTGGGCGTCCTACGCCTCCGACGGCAACGGCGACGGCGTTTCCGACCCGAACAACATCTACGACGAAACGCTCGCCACCGCGCGCTACCTGTGCTCCGGAGGTCTGGACCTCTCCAGCGACGCCGCCCAGCGCCTCGCGGTGCGCCGGTACAACAACTCGCAGTCCTATGTGGACACTGTGATGGCGTACGCGTACGGCTACCGCAACGGCGTCTCGAAGCTGCCGGACAGCCAGGTCCCGATCGGAGCCCCGCCCGGCCCCGGAGCGGTCGAAGCCGCCGCGGGCAGCCCGGCGGGCGACGTCGCCCCGCCCGCGCCGCCGCCGGTCACCCCGGCCCCGCCGAGCCAGCAGCCCGGCACCCCGACGCAGCTTCCCGGCAGCAGCACCGCGCCGAGCAGCAGCTCGTCCCCGGCGAAGCCGACCAGCTCGGCGCCCACCACGTCTTCTACGCCTACCTCGTCGACGAGCCCCACCAGCACCACGCCGACGACGAGCACGACAACGTCCAGTTCGGCCCCGGCGAACCCGGCGACGTCCAGCACCACGACCTCCAGCACCACCACGGAGGCCGCGCCGACGCACTGACCGCGGCGTTCGTATAGTCCGGACCAAACCGGACTACGGGGGAGCGATCGTGGCGTGGAATCCTCGGCACCTGCCTGACCTGGCCGGCCGGTGCTATGCGGTGACCGGCGGCAACGCCGGGATCGGCTACTTCATCACCGAGCAGCTGGCCGCCGCCGGAGCCCACGTCGCCCTGCTGGGCCGCGACCCGTCGCGGCTGCGCGCGGCGGTCGAGATGGTGCGCACCCGGGTCGGTTCGGCTTCGCTGAGCACAATCCCGCTGGACCTCGCGGATCTCGACTCCGTCCCGTCCGCCGTCGAAGCGCTCGGCCGGCTGGACCGCTTGGACGCGCTGATCGAGAACGCCGGCATCACTGCCCCCGGACCGGTGCGCCGGACCACGAAACAGGGCTTGGAACTGGCGGTCGGCACCAACCATTTCGGCCACTTCGCCCTCACCGCGCTGGCGATGCCGGTGCTGACCGCGTCGTCCGCGCGCGTGGTGCTGGCGGGCAGCCTGATCACCCGGATGTATCCGTACGACATCGATGATCTGCAGAGTTCGCGCAAGTATTCGGACTTCCGCGCGTATGCGTTGTCGAAGCACGCCGTGCAGTCATTCGCGATGGAACTCGACCGACGCCTGCGTGCGGCCTCTTCACCGGTGCGGGCGATCCTCGCGCACCCCGGGTTCAGCCTGGAGCGGGCCAGCCCCGCGCGTCCGGGAATCACCCAGCCAGTGCCGGTGATGCGCCTGCTCGCGCCCTATACGCACGGAAAGGACCACGGCGCCTGGCCAGCGGTCCGGGCCGCCGTCGACCCCACCGCGACCGGCGGCGCCTACTACGGTCCGGCTTTCGGCGGAGTGGGCCGCCCCCGGCTGGGCACGGCGATGGGCGCGTCCCGGGATCCAGCGCGAGGCCGTCGATTGTGGACACTTTCCGAGGAGGCAACCGGGATCCGCTTCGACGCTCGCGGTTGAGCCTATCCGCCGATCCGGGCCGCGATCCCGTCCAGAAGCCGGTCCAATCCGAACTCCGACGCGTCCGACGCCTGCTCCGCCGACGGCTTCTCGAACCCACCGGCAAGCCACGTCCGGTTCATCGCCGGGTGGGATTCGACGTCGAAATACGTGTGCCAGAACGAAGAACGCTGTCCCCACCACGCCTCGTTGGACTGTCCGGTGGTCCGTTCCAAGTGGACACTCTCCGCCTCGGCCGCCGCGTTCGCGTCCACATAGCCCGCGACAGAATTGGCCGCCGCGACGATTTCCCGGGCAGGCAGCCCCAGACTCTCCATAATGGACAGCAGGTATTCCTGACCGGCCAGCTGCCCCGGGCCAAGCGCGGGCCGCACGCGCGAACGCTCGCGCAGCCACGGATGCCGACGGTAAATGTCGCGCGTGCGGTCGGCGTAAACGCGCACCTGCGCACGCCAATCCTCCGGCCGCGGTTCGCCAGGTCCGGGGAGATTCCGTTCCAGGAGAACAGTGTCGACCATGAGATCGATCAGCTCGGTTTTGCCGGGAACGTAGGTATAGAGCGTCATCGTGCCCGCCCCGAGCTCTTTCGCGACGCGATGCATGGACGTCGCGACGAGCCCCTCCGAGTCGGCGACCGCGATGGCCGCCACGATGATCCGTTCGATGGTGAGCGTCGGCCGCCTGCCGCGAGCCGAGGGTTCCGGAGCGCCCGCACAATCGCGCCACAGCAGCGCGAGCGTGCGCGCGACCTCCTCGCGCGCGGCCTCGGGACCGTCGCCCTCGTGCTCGACGATCATCGTGTCCCCTCCCGGCCTTGTACCGTCAGTGTGGGATCTTACCTGCCGTTTCAGGACCTTCGTCCCCTCCGCGACGGCACCATGGCCGCTACGCTGGGGAGCGAGGGAGGTGGTTCCAGTGACGGAACGCAAACCACCGGGCGTGTCGTACGGTTCGTGGGTCGACCGGCAAATCGCCGCCGCCGAAGCCCGCGGCGACTTCGAAGACCTTCCCGGAACAGGAAAACCACTGCCGCCCCCGAGCGGCCGCGACGCCGCCACCGACTGGGCGATCCGCCGCGCCCGCGAAGGCGACCTCGACGTAGCCGCGTTCCTGCCGCCATCGCTCGCGTTGCCGCGCGAAATCCAAGACCTGCCGGGGAAACTGGCGAAAGTCCACTCCGAAGCCAAGGTGCGGCAGATCGTCGAGGACTTGAACGCCCGCATCCGCAAGGCACACGCACTGCCCCAGGACGGTCCGGTGCTGCGAGCCCGCCCACTGGACGTGGAGGAAACGGTGGCGAACTGGCGCGCGGGACGGGGAGAGTCCTGAGCCACGCGGGGTGAATGCGGGCCATGCCCGGCTCGCCGGACCCGCAGCAGGACTGTTCCGGCCCCGCCTTGGCCGGACGCGCGGCCAGCGCCGCACCACCGCCCACTCTTGAAACCCCGCGCCAGCAGCTGCGCGTCCAAACGCGCGACCCTGCGCCCGCCGCCACCACATCCCCGCCCACGCCCGAAACCCACCGCCCACCAGACGCGCCGCCCGCACCCGCCGCCCCACCATCCAGCCCCGCCACCCACTCCCCTTCACACCCCGGCCCCCACCCTCCGAATGCGGCTACGCTGGGTAGCACGCGGGCGAAGGGAAGAAAACCGTGGTCGGAGTTCGTCGGGTTGCCTTCGTGGTCGCCGCGGTGCTCTTGTTGTTCGGCGAGCCGTGGTCGGTGCTCGTGCTGTTGCCGGAGTGGCCGGTCGCCGGCACCGTGGTGGGCACGGTCGTTTTCGCCGTCGCCGCGGTGAGTTTTCCGGTGCTCATGGTGCTCGGGCACGGTCCGAAGCAGAGCGACGCCGCCGCGCGGGTCGGGGACGTCACGCTCGGCGCGGTGTGGGTGCTGTTCACCTGGAGCGTCCTCACCCACCTGCTGCGGCTGGTCCTGCTGGTGTCCGGAGTGGACGATCCCGCGCGGCCACGGATCGTAGCCGCGGTCACGCTGGCCGTCGCGGCGGTGCTGCTCGTCAGCGGGAACCGGATCGCCATGCGGGTGCCGCCGGTGAAGGCGGTCGACGTCGTGCTGCCGAAGCTCGGTCCCGGGCTCGACGGGCTGCGCGTCGCGGTCATCACCGACACCCACTACGGCCCGCTCGACCGCACCCGCTGGTCCGAGCGCCTGGTCGCGGAACTGAACCGGCTGCAGCCCGACGTCGTCTGCCACGCCGGTGACCTCGCCGACGGATCGGTCGCCAAACGGCGCAAGCAGGTCGACCCGCTCGGCGGCGTGCAAGCCCCGCTCGGCCGGTTCTACATCACCGGCAACCACGAGTACTTCGGCGAGGCACAGGCCTGGCTGGACCACATGGCGGGCCTCGGCTGGGACACCCTGCACAACCGCTCGACCCTCATCGAACGCGACGGCACCCGCCTGCTCTTCGCCGGCATCGACGACCCCACCGGAGCCGCCTCCGGCCTGCCCGGCCACGGCCCCGACCTGGCCGCGGCCCTCGACGGCGCCGACCCCGACGTCCCCGTCGTCCTGCTCGCCCACCAGCCGAAACAGGTCGCCCAGGCCCGCGAGGAGAACGTCGACCTGCAGATCTCCGGCCACACCCACGGCGGCCAGATCTGGCCGTTCCACCTCCTCGTCCGCCTCGACCAGCCGACGCTGTCCGGCCTCACCCGGCACGGCCCGACCCAGCTGTACAACAGCCGCGGCTCCGGCTTCTGGGGCCCGCCGTTCCGGGTCTTCGCCCCGAACGAAATCGCCCTGCTGACCCTGCGCAGCGCCTAAACCGGCCAGCCCCTCCCCTCGCACCCCAGCAGATCCCACCGACTAATTTTTTTGTCTTGACAACTCAAACCATCGGGTGCGAGAGTTCTCCTCACCAGCCCCACCCCGAGGAGGAACCCCATGCCCACCGTCACGTCCGCCGACGGCACCCAGATCGCCTACTCCCGCACCGGCTCCGGCCCCGCACTAGTCCTCGTCGACGGCGCGCTCTGCTACCGCACCTCGACCCCCAACGACGATCTCGCCAAAGCCCTCGCGGACCGCTTCACCGTCTACACCTTCGACCGTCGAGGCAGAGGCGAAAGCGGCGACACCGCCCCGTACGAAGTCGAGCGCGAGATCGAAGACATCTCCGCACTGGCCAAGGAAGCAGGCGGAGAGATCAGCCTGTACGGCATCTCGTCCGGCGCCGCTCTGGTGCTGGAAGCCGCCCATCGCGGCGTGCCGGTCAAGAAGGTCGCGGTGTACGAACCGCCGTTCGTCGTCGACAGCACCCGCAAGCGCGTCCCGGCCGACTACCAGGCGAAGCTCGAAGCAGCCGTCGCCGCCGGAAAACCGGGCGACGCGATCAAGACGTTCATGGTCGAAGGCGTCGGACTGCCCGCCCTGATGGTCACGATGATGCGCCTGATGCCCGCCTGGCCGCGGATGAAGCGCGTGGCCCACACCCTCGCCTACGACGCCCAGATCATGGACGACAACCAGTCCGGCCGCCCACTCCCCGCCGAACGCTGGTCCGGAATCACCGCCCCCACCCTGATCCTCGACGGCGGCAAGAGCCCCGAGTGGATGCGCAATGGCGTCGCAGCAGCGGCGGCCCAGCTGCCCCACGCCACGTACCGCACCCTGCCCGGCCAGACGCACCTGGTGAAAACCGCCGCACTGGCACCGGTACTGGCGGAGTTTTTCGCCACGAACTGACCCGCCACCAGCCTTCGTGAGGCAAGCTGCGAGACGTGGCCACGCGAGCATTGATCTTCGACTTCGACGGCACCCTCGCCGACACCGAAGCAGCGGTACTGCGGTCCTGGCAGGAAATGTTCGCCGGACACGGAGTCGAACTGCCCCTGGACGTCTGGCACACAGTCATCGGCACCCAGAACACCGCCGCGACGATGTTCAAGCTGCTAGCCGAACAAGTAGAAAACGTGGACCCGGAATCGCTGCGCCCGTCCATGCGCGCCCGAGTACACGAACTCCTAGCCGAAGACGGCCCACGAGAAGGCGTACTCGACTACCTAGACGAAGCTGCCCGCCGCGGCTTGGCCCTAGGCGTCGCCTCAAGCTCCTCCGGCACCTGGGTACACGGCCAACTGGAACGCCTAGGCCTGGCCGCCCGCTTCACCGCAGTAGAAACCGGCGACCGCCACAAACCAAAGCCAGACCCAGACACCTACCTGGCAGCCCTGCGAACCCTAGGCGTAACCGCAGAAGAAGCCCTGGCCTTCGAAGACTCCCCGCATGGCGTGAGCGCAGCGAAAGCAGCCGGAATCACCACCATCGCAGTACCAAACCCCATCACCGCAACCCTGGACTTCGCCAAAGCAGACCAAGTCCTCCCGTCCTTCACCACCACGCCGCTCAGCACATTGCTGCAACAGTTCGGTTCGTGAGGGCCACCCTCACAGACGCTGATTCCCTGAGGGTTCCCCTCACGACCAGCCACCGGACCGTGAAAGACCCCAATGTGGCATTGGGTGCGTCGCACGCACCGAACGCCACATTGGGTGCGTCAGATGCACCCAATGCCACATTGGGGCGCAAGCCCCACCCCCAACGAACCGCACCGGTGCACCCACCGACCAAGGCACCAAACCGCACCGCTGCACCCAACGAGCGAGGCACCCACACCTCCCCCGCACCCCGATACGAAGCGCATCTGCGGTTCGGGGGTGCTTGTCAAGGCATCTTTCCCGCCTTGACAAGCACCCCCGAACC